>JAISWF010000025.1 GCA_031271165.1 Deltaproteobacteria bacterium | reverse complement strand
GCGACAACCCTGGGTGTCATGACTAATCCAACGTAGACACGTTTCCATGCCTTAGTCTTGTGAACCATCCGACCTCTTTTCAGAAGCCGGTTCCCTTTAGGGGAGCGGTAGTTCACCTCAAGCGGTATTTTACGCTTGGCCTTCCTCCAGTGTCATAGTCAACCAGACTATCGACCGTTGTTTCTCCGATGAGGTGGTTTAGATACCGGCGAACAGTTACCTTGGAAAGACCAATGGCTGAAGCCAGTTCTTCACAGCTCAGATAATCAGAGCTGGAAGAAGGCAGGGATTTGAGGATCAGGGCCATGGTGGCGGCCTGGAGTCCTTTGGGCAGGTTTTGAGGAACGCATTTAACCTTCAAAGAGGGCGGCGGGGTCTGGCCCATCAGTCGATCGATGGCCTGTTGACTTAAGGCGGTGCTGGTAGCTAAAGAGCGGCGGCGGGCCACACATTTTTCTAAAGCGTCAATGAATCTGGCCTCGGTGAAAGGTTTGACCAGGTAATCTACTACTCCGAGCCGTAAAAGTTCATCAACGTGCCTGGCGTCGTTGGCGGCTGTGACCATGATGACCTCAGCCGTCAATCCCAGACGGCGCATTATTCTAAAAAGCTCGACTCCATTTAGTTCTGGCATATAGACGTCCAAAATCACCAGATCGACCGGATTAGCTTTTAAGTAATCAAGGGCCGTCTGTCCGTTGGGGAAGACTCCGGCCAAGGTCAGCTCTGGCATCTGGGATAGATAGCGGCCGTTTATTTGGGCCACCATAGGGTCGTCTTCGACGATTATGGCTTTAAGAGGCATCTGGTTACACTTCTACAGTCA
Source organism: Deltaproteobacteria bacterium (assembly GCA_031271165.1). Classification (GTDB taxonomy): domain Bacteria; phylum Desulfobacterota; class Desulfarculia; order Adiutricales; family Adiutricaceae; genus JAISWF01. The sequence goes on along the minus strand of JAISWF010000025.1, from coordinate 55,091 downwards.
ATGGGTTTGGTTGGGTTAAGGGTTGGTGAGACTGTTAGCTGGGTGTTCAGGTTCAGCTTGGTTCGTAGTTGGGGTAGGCGAGGGCGGTCGACCGGCCCGGGGTTGGTTGAAAACCAAGGTCATTGATGTGCCGACCCCTTTATCGGATTCTACCGTAAACTCGCCTTTGTAGGTATCCACTACGCCTCGGATGAGGCTCATACCCAGCCCTCGATTAGCACCCTTGGTGCTGTACCCTGGTTGGCTCATAAGTTCTATTTCCTGGGCTGTCAGACCGATTCCAGTGTCGTCCAACATGATCATCAGGCTAAGCTCGTCTTCGTGGACCAAAAGGGTAATGGAGGCGGTATCGGAGTCAGACTTTTCGTTGATGGCGTCAATGGCGTTTTCCACCAAGTTGCCGACAATGGTGACCAAGGCTTTGGTTGACAAAAAACGGCTGTGTCTAGGGATGATGCTATGGGGAGCTACGATCATCTTGATGCCGATTTCGTGGCATTTGTTAATTTTACCCAAAACCAGCGCAGATAATACCCGGTTTTGAATGTGTTTAAAAACTGTGGAGACGGTTGCGTTTTGGAAATCGCCCACCGAAGTGATGAAGGCTTCTGCTTCTTGAAGATCGCCGTTACGGATGAGTCCCAAAATGATGTGGAGTTGGTTCATAAACTCATGGGTATTGGCTCTTAAAGCGTCCAGGATGTGGTTGACCCCGGTGAGCTGTTCGGCCAGGCGGGTGACCTCGGAATGATCGCGCAAGATGGCTACGGCTCCAATGACTTGGTGATCACTGTTGATGGGCACCCGGTCGCACAGAATGTTTTTTTCGTTGATGGCCACGTTTAAATTGAACTTGGTCTTGTCGTCTAAGGTGTCTTTAATTTTAAGTTGCGGGAAAAAATTATCAATGTCTTGGTTTAAAAGTTGATTTTGGCTCATTCCCAAGATGGCCTCGGCCGCCTCATTGACCAAAATAACTTGACCGCTATTGTTGACGGCCAAAAGACCTTCGGCCAGAGAGTCCATAATTTCTCCGCGCTGAAGAAAGATATTGGTCAGTTGATCGGGCTCAAAGCCAAGTAAGGAGCGTTTAATGTTCATTGAGATAAAGACGGCGGCCATTGCTCCGACCAAAAAAACCACGACCAGGGTTTGAAGGTTGACCTTGACGACATTATCTCGGAGCCGGGTGAGGTTACTCATCAGCATGCTGACGTGGACAAACCCGAGCTGCTTTTGGTCGTAGTCATAGACCGGATAGAAGTAGCGGCTCTGGTAGCCAAGTGTTCCCATAGCTTTGGAGGGGTAGTTGGCCCCGGACAGGGCCGGTCCTTCGTCTCCGCCAAAGAAGTGCCGGCCAACAAAGTCTTTATTGGGATGGTAAATTCTGATGGCATTCATGTCGGCCACGGTGATGACATCAATGTTGTTTTGGTTGGCTAAGGTGGCGTCAAGATAGCGGTTGAGCTCGCTGTCGACTCGGCCTACCCTCAGGGCCTCAATAATCTGGCCGTTGGTGGCCAATAGCTGGGCGACATTGTGGAGGTTTTGAGTCAGGCCAGCTTCCAATAAAGTGACGCTGTGCTTGGCCGAAAGCCCTACCGACAACAAGAGCATGACTCCCACTACTAAAACGTCAAGCCACATCAGTTTGACCAGAAGAGCGCTGTGACGAACGGGGACTTTTTTCATGATTAGGCCTTTCGCTAGTTTCGGTTTTAGCCGTCACTTTATTATTTAATTTTAACACAGCTGGGCTCGGAAGAAAAAAAATGGCTTGAACCGGCGCTCAGAAAATCCAAGGGTCTAGTTTGGCTGTTTTTTTTATTTATTTAACTGGCCAGAGAATAAAATTTCTGTAATTTTTTAAATCTAGTTATTTTTTCGAAATATCACACTGTTAAATAAAGGAGGCCCCAAAAATTTTAGGCTCTTGGGTCGGCCTCAGAACAAAAATGGACCGGTGGCAGTTGAAGGGCGTTACATAAAAGTTGCTAAAAAATTGCAATATTATAACTTATTGTTAAAATTTTAAGAAACATTATGATATTTTCTGGATAATCCTTGGGTGGTCGTCTTTGTCAATCTTGATGGGTCAGCCTAAAATGAAATATTAGCTTTTTTTACTTTCCAAACGATTTAAACTTTCATATGACTAGTTAACGAAAATAAAAAAGCCTAAATTGATTTAAACATCAAGGCCGGTTGGTTTTTTGGTGCCAAACTAATCCGAGCCTTTGGACAAACTTTTATTTTGAGGTGTGGGATATGAACGAAGCTGCCCAAGCGATCCAAGTGGTCAACATTCCATCAGAGCAAAAAAGCTACAAACTTTTTGGGGTTCCCTGGTTTTATTTTGTGGCTTTTAGCGTTGTTGTTGTCATCGCCACTTATTTAAACCGGCTCCCGGCCGGAATGATTGGAGCTTTTCCTCTGATGATTGTCATCGGAGTGCTTTTCAATCTAATTGGAGAAAAGACTCCTTTTGTTAATACTTTTTTAGGCGGCGGAGCCATCGTAGTTATCTTTGGTTCAGCTGCTTTATCGACTTTCGAGATCCTGCCGGCCAAGGCTTTGGAAAATATGACCTTGTTTATGAAGGGCGGCGGCTTTTTAGATTTTTATATTGCATCCCTAATCACCGGTTCCATCATGGGTATGAACCGGCGTTTATTAATTAAAGCGGCCATCAGGTATCTTCCGGTTATCTTGGGCGGCGTGGCCCTGGCCATTCTCTTAGGCGGGCTGGTAGGTTATTTTAGCGGGTTCGGGGGCAAACAGGCCATTTTTTTCGTCACCATCCCCATTATGGGTGGCGGTATGGGCGCTGGTGCTGTACCATTGGCTAAGATATTCGGTGAGGGCCTGGGCACCGATCCGGCGACCATGCTTTCTATGATGGTTCCGGCAGTGGCTTTGGGTAACGCTTTGGCCATAGTTTGCGGCGGGCTTTTGAATAAACTTGGTCATGCCGTCCCATCTTTAAGCGGCAAAGGCCAGCTCATGGTCCTTGATGACGGCAAGGCTGGTGCTGAGCTGGATCTGGAAAAACAATTCAAAAGTCAAGCCGACAAAATTGATTTGGTGCAGATGGGGTCTGGACTTCTTATTGCCACGACCTTTTTCAGCTTCGGCGCTATGTTAAACTTGCTCTTTCCGGCCGTCCACGGTTATGCCTGGATGATCCTTTCGGTGGCTTTGGTCAAGGTGTTCGGTCTTTTTAATCAAAAACTTGAGATCTGCTGTCACCAGTGGTTTCAGTTCGTGATGAAAAACCTCACCGGAGTTTTACTGGTCGGAATTGGCGTCGCTTACACCAACCTGGTCGAAGTTGCCGCCGCCTTCACCCCGACTTACCTTCTTTTGGTTACCGTAACCGTGCTGGGAGCCATTTTTGGCGCTGCCGCCATCGGTCGTTTGGTTGGTTTCTTTGCCATTGAGTCAGCCATTACCGGCGGTTTGTGCATGGCTAACATGGGCGGGACCGGGGATGTAGCGGTTCTCTCAGCGGCCAAACGGATGGAACTTATGCCCTTTGCTCAGATCTCGTCGAGGATCGGAGGTGCCTTTATCTTGATTTTATCAAGTATTTTACTGCAGTTCTTTGTTTAAAACTTAATATCCAGGGGTACCGTGGATAGTTATATAAAAAAATCATTTTACCAAGCCCGCTCTGAGCGGGCCATTAACAAATAATAGGAGAATTATATGGATTACGCTACCGAGGCTGTTAAACTGCATCGTCAGTGGAGGGGCAAACTGGAAACCATTCCCAAAATGGCGGTTGAGACCAAACAAGATCTTAGTCTGGCCTACACCCCAGGGGTGGCCCAGCCCTGCCTGGAGATCCAAAAGGACCCGTCTTTAAGTTACGAGCTCACTGGCCGCTGGAATACTGTAGCCGTGGTCACTGACGGGACCGCAGTTTTGGGATTGGGCGATATCGGCCCGGAAGCCGCCATGCCGGTCATGGAGGGCAAATGCGTTTTGTTTAAGGCTTTTGGCGGAGTCGATGCTGTGCCTTTGTGTATCCGCTCCAAAGAAGTTGACGCCATTGTCGAAACCGTGGCTCTTTTGGCCGGAAGCTTTGGCGGTGTGAATTTGGAGGACATCTCGGCCCCTCGCTGCTTTGAAATTGAACGCCAGCTCAAAGAGCGCTGCGATATCCCCATTTTTCACGATGACCAGCACGGGACGGCGGTGGTGACCTTGGCCGCCATGATGAACGCCCTGAAAGTGGTCGGCAAAAGCCTCTCCAATGTTAAAGTGGTCACCTCCGGGGCCGGAGCCGCCGGGGTGGCCATCATCAAGCTTCTGATGGCCATGGGCTTGAAGGAAGTGATCATGTGTGACCGCCAGGGAGCCATTTACGAGGGCCGCGACAACCTTAACGCCGAAAAGGTCCTGATGGCTTCCATCTCCAACCGCAGCCTCCAGAAGGGCACTTTGGCCGAAGTCATTAAAGGCGCCGACGTTTTTATCGGCGTCTCTTCCCCCGGCACCGTGACCCAGGACATGGTCCGGTCGATGGCCCATAAGCCCATCCTCTTTCCGATGGCTAATCCGACCCCGGAAATCATGCCCGATTTGGCCCTGGCAGCCGGCGCAGCCGTAGTTGGGACCGGCCGCAGTGATTTCCCCAACCAGATCAATAATGTCTTGGCCTTCCCTGGCATTTTCAGGGGTGTTTTTGACGTCATGGCCAGTGACATTAACGATCGGATGAAAATCGCCGCCGCTGAGGCCATCGCCTTGCTAATCACCGATGCCGATCTCAGAGCCGATAATATAATCCCGGCCGCCTTTGACCCTCGGGTCAAAACGGCCGTAGCCGAGGCCGTGGCCAAGGCTGCCATTGAGAGTAAAGTGGCTCGCAAGCCTAGCGGCGTCTAATTTCTGACTGCCCGCCTTATTATATGGCCGCTGGCTCCAATCCGGCGGCCTTTTTTTATGCGCCTCTGGCTAGGACGGCCAAAGATCGGTCCTAGATTTGACGGCCGGAGGCCGCCAAAAACCGGGGATAAACAAAACGTAGGGGAGAACCAAAGCATTGGGGATAATCAAAGGAATGCTTGAGACAAAAATCCTGGCCTTGCGAAAAGCAAACCGGTCAGCAGTAGCTTTATGTTTGACGGCCTGAGCCGGCCAGCCGGTCAGACAAGATTGTGTAAAAACTTTTCCGAACTGAGGGATTTTAAGGGTGATAGTGTAGCGGAAGGAAAGTTAAAAATCATATCAGGGGTAAATTTGGCCATTAAGTCAGAGCCGTTAGGCCCATAGCGAGCAAGCGGGGGAGGGCAAAAGAGGCGAAGTTGACCCCGGAAATCTTAAATCCCAAGGCCAAGGCTCTGTTTGCCGGGCTACTTTTGAGCCTTAAGACAAGTTAAAGGTCTAACTTCTCAGAAAACTCTTTGCCCGGAAATCCACACTGAACGGATAACCGGCCGGGGGCCGTTCAAAGAGACTCTTAAGACGTCGGCCTTATACCCTGGCACCAGGCAGCCCCGATCTGGCAACTTGGCCAGCTGGGCCGGGCTGGCGGTTACGGTTTTAAAGGCTTCCCACCAGCTGAAACCGCAGTCTCGGTAAAGTAAAGTGACTCCCGACAGAAGACTTGACGGGACGTAGTCGGAAGAAAGAGAACTGAGCAAACCGGCCTCGGCTACTTCTTTGGTGGTAACGTTGCCAGAGTGAGATTGTCCCCGGACCAGATTCGGGGCCCCCATGGTCACGGCCAAGCCACAGCTGGCGGCGGCCTGGGCCGCCTGCAGGGTGGTTGGAAATTCGGAAATCGTCACTCCATTTTCCGAGGCCCATTGGACGTGCTCAACTAACGTGTCGTCGTGGCTGGCCAAAGGGATGTGGTTGATTTTGGTGTGACGGGCAATTTTTTCTGAATGAAACTGGGCAAAGCGGTCGCGGTTGGCCTTGACCCTTTCCGATAGAAGGGCGAGCTCTTGATCGCTGCATTTTTGTTGGTAGTATTGGCGATAGCTTTGGATATCCCGCCATTGGCGCTGACCAGGGGTGTGATCCATCAGCGAAATCAGGCCTATTTTGGGATGGTGGCAGACCTGGTCAAAGAGTTCCCCCATTTCAGGATCGCTGATTTCGCATCTTAAATGCAGACGGTGGTCGGCTCTGAGATAACTTTCAGTTTCTTGTAAGGCATCAAGTGACATCTGAAGCAATACGTGCCGGCCTCGGTCAACTGACTCACCGACGCAGATTGAGTCAAAGACCGTAGTGATGCCGGCGCCGATTAACTGGGCGTCGTGGGCTTCCACCGCCGCCCCCGGCTCGGGCCAATAAATGCCTGGCCTCGGCAAGAGGTGCTTTTCCAGGTTATCGGTATGAAGTTCCACCAGACCTGGGACCAGCCAGTCTCCTTCAATGTTGACCGAGTTATTGGGCACCAGGCCGTTGCCTATGTTTATAATCACCCCGTTGGCCATGGCCAGGTGTCCTTTTTTGGGGCCGTCTGGTGTTAGCACGGTGGCTCCGGCTAAGATCGTAGTTTCACTAATTTTTCCTCCGCTTAAGCCGTCAGCCAGATATTGTCCAGCTGTCCTGCTTAGCTGCCGCCGGTCAACCGGCCGATTGCTCCAGTAATCATCAAGTTTGGTGTCATTTCTTTCAAGTGTGATCATGGTGCCAACCTTTAGGGGCCAAAGTTGTTATGGTCTTTGGCTGATGGAGTTTTGGACCGGCGGGGCGAGCCGGATCGTTTGATCGGCTACACGGCTTAAAAAATCAAGATCGTGGAAAACACCGACTATGGCTGAACCTTCTTGTTTAGCTTCAGTTATAAGCTCGAAGACCGAATCACGGTTTTTGGAGTCCAGTGAAGCTGTTGGCTCGTCTAAAAGCAGAATTGGCCAGTTTTTGACAAAGACTCTGGCCAAGTTAACCCGCTGTTTTTCTCCCCCGGAAAAGGTTGCTGGCGGGAGAGGCCAAAGTTTTTTAGGAATTCTGAGCCTTTCTAAGACTCGGGCCGCCGCTTTGGCCGCTTGTTTTTGGGGTTGACCCAGAGCTAAAAGGGGTTCAGAGACGATATCAATGGTCGGTACCCGGGGAATGACTCGCAGAAACTGACTGACGTATCCCAGGCTCCAGGTCCGGATTTCCAAAATCAAACGATCACCAGCTTTTGAGAGGGAAACAGTCGATTCTTTATGTTTGATGAAAACATCACCTGAGCTTAGATGATAGTTGCCATAAAGGCACCTCAGCAGGGATGATTTTCCGGAGCCAGAAGGTCCAGTCAAGCCCAGGCAGACCCCGGAACCAACTTTGAGATCAACTCCTTCCAGGGCGCAGATCTTGGTCGGCCCGGTCAGGTGGAGGGTGAAGGTTTTGCCCAAACCCACGGCGGCGAGCACTTCATCATTGGGCGAGTTTGGTTTATGACTTTGACTGGACTTAGCGAGCGAGGACATTTGGTCAAGTGTCATCGGGCTTTCCTTAGGCGTATTTTTGATTGACTTAAACTTTGGGAGTTAAACTTGGAGACTTAAACTTGGAGAGTAGACGAGACCAAAAGCTGGGTATAAGGCTCCCTGGGGTCATCTAAAACCCGGTCGGTCAGTCCGCTTTCGACGATTTGTCCGTCCTTCATGACCAATATCCTTTGGCTCAAAAGTCGGGCTACCCCGAGATCGTGGGTTACCAAGACCGCCGCCAGTCCCAGTTCAGCCTGAAGGCGCCTGATTAAGTCCAAAAGCCTGGCTTGAACACTAAGATCGAGCCCTCCGGTCGGTTCGTCCAAAAAAACCAACCTCGGCCCGGTGACCAGATTTTTAGCTATCTGGAGGCGCTGGCGCATGCCTCCAGAATAAAGGCCCGGTCGGTCGTCAAGTCGGTTAGGGTTTATTTCGACCTTTTCAAGCCAGTTGCGAGACTCAAGTCTAGCCCGGCGGTAGCTTCTTTCGCCTCCCGACAAAAGCCTTTCGGCCACATTGGCTCCGGCGCTGACATTTAGGTTTAAGCCGTCGAGGGGGTTTTGGTGGACAAACCCAAGTTCAGTTCGGGCCAGGGACCGCCGCTGGGCTTCGGTGGAGGCGTGGATATCGACGGTGCGGTTGCGGCAATCCCAATATAAAACCGAGCCTGAGTCGGGAGTTATTTGGCCGTAGAGGATGTTTAAAACAGTACTCTTGCCGCTTCCTGATTCCCCAACCAGGGCCAGGATTTCCGAGCGGTAGACCGCCATGCTTACGTTTAGGCAGCCAGTTTGCGAGCCGTAAAACTTGGTCAGGTTCTTAGCTGTCAGAATCGGTTGTTCGTCCATTAGGATTTCTCCCCAAGTGCCTGGCGGTGGCGCCGGCAGTGGTCGGTATCCGAGCAGACCATCATCCGGCCGCCGCAGTCGTCGATGATAATTTCATCTAAAAAAGAATCATTTGAGCCGCACAGGGCACAACAGCTGTCAAATTTTTCAATTCGGAAAGGGTAATCGTCAAAATCAAAAGGCTTGACCTCGGTATAGGGCGGGACGGCGTAGAGCCTTCTTTCCCGGCCGGCCCCAAACAGGTGCAGGGCTTCAGACATGTTCAGCTTGGGATTGTCAAAGCGAGGCACAGGTGAGGGACTCATGGCGTGACGGCGGTTGACCAGGCAGGGGTAATCAAAGCCGGAGGCAATTTCGCCGTGGGCGGTAATATCCTCATAGAGCTTAAGGTACATAAGTCCGTACTCTTTAAGCGCATGGAGGGTCCGGGTCTCGCTCTCTCTGGGCTCTAAGTGTCTTAAGGGTTCCGGGAGTGGGACCTGGTAAACCATAATCTGACCCTCGGTAAGAGACTGCTCGGGTATGCGGTGACGGGTCTGGATGATGGTAGCTTCAGAAGTATCCTCGGTCGTTTTGATACCGGCGACTTTGGTAAAAAAAGCTCTTATGCTGACGGCGTTAACCGTGTCGTCGGCTCCTTGATCGATAACCTTAAGGATGTCCCGGGGTCCGATGATTGAGGCGGTAACCTGAATTCCGCCGGTTCCCCAGCCGTACGGCATGGGCATCTCGCGTCCAGAAAAGGGGACTTGGCAGCCCGGGACGGCTACGGCTTTGAGTAAGCCACGTCTGATTTCCCTTTTGGTGTCTTCGTCAAGATAGGCGAAGTTAAATTTTGGTTTCAGGCGGCTGGCGGCAATGGTGTCCAAGATTTTTGATACCGGCTGGGCGGAGGATTTGATTGCGGCACTGGTTTTAGTGTGCTGAGCGTTCGGCAGGACTTGAGCCTCCTTGGCCGTATGTCCGGATTTATTGGCTTGAGGAGCTGCCGAAATTAAGGCCGCAGTAATGGCTGCTTTCAGGCTTGGTCCTTGCGGTTTCTCCGCAGGAGCTGGTTTGGTTGCCAGCGTCGGAACTGGGACCTTCTCCGTTTGAGATATGAGTTGGGCCTTGGCAAGATAATCTAATTGGGCGCAAGAGGTGCCAGCAGCGGCAGCTGATTGGCCTGCGGTAAAACGGCTGATTTTACCTTTCAAAAATGATCTCCTTATGTTTAGGCCATTGGGCGCTTGCACTTTAGTAACAATGGCTTAGTTCTTTGATTTGACAGCTTCTGGCGATGCTGATTGTTCCGCAGTTTCTGGGCCAGCCTGGAACGTTTTTTGGATGTGTTTGAGTAATTCCAGTTCAGCCTGAAAGTCGACGTGGTGCGGAAGTTTGAGATGGGAGACAAATCCAGCGGCCTCAACATTATCGGAGTGACTGATGACAAACTCTTCATCCTGGGCCGGCCCTTTGAGCTGCTCATTTAGTTCTTTGTATCTTAAAGCCCGGTCAACCACGGCCATAGAAATGGCCTTGCGTTCGTTGCGGCCAAAGCAAAGGGCATAACCTCTGGTAAATTTGGGCTGGCCGCCTTTGGGAGTGAAAAAGCGGTTGGAAGTCCGGCATTCGGTCAATTCAATGCGGCCAATAGTAACCGGAAAGTCAAGTTCTGGGACGGTAAATGAGACTTCGGCTTTGCCGATTTTCAGGCTGGTCACAAATGGGTGTCCTGAGCCGTAACCTCTGAGACAGGAGTAAGCCAGAGATAAAATGAAACCCTCATCAGCTCGGGCCAGACTTTGGAGCCGCATTGGCCGATCCATCGGAAAGTCGGCCGGGGCCCTGGTCAGATCGCCTAAGGGTCCGCCCTCGGGCTGGTCGCTTTCCATAAGACCTTCGGCGATTAAAATCGAATCAATGTCGTTTATGGTTTCTTTGAGCTGAGTGCCGGCCTCCGGCAAAGTCATCGCTGACTCAGATGAGGCAGTTTCACCGGACTCATCAAGGCTGGAAAACTCCTTAGCCGCACCAAAAGGTTCAGCTGGGGAACCGGAACTGACCTGACAATTGACGTCCACCGCCGCATCATTATTGACGGGCGTTAACTCATGGCCATCATAATGTTGGAGGCGCACGTCACCTGAGTCAGGCTCAGTTTCGGCGGCGTAAGGCTTAAGGAGCCGGTGAGTGTAGTCAAAGGTTGGGCCCAGGATTTGCCCGCCTGGCAAATCCTTAAAGGCGGCGGAAATCCGCCGGGAGCACTCCAGTTTTTCGGTCTCCAAAGGCTCGGAGAAGCCAAATCGTCTCAAAGTGGTTCGGTAGGCCCGGACTAAAAAGACCGCTTCAGTCAGATCCCCCATCGCCTGACCGACGGCAGCAGCCGAAAGCTCCGGGGCATAGAGGGCTCCTTCGGCCTGGACCCGATCAACGGCCAAGCCAAGCTGAGAGTGGATCTGCTCGGCCGAAATTTTTTTAAGCTTGCGATCGCCCCGCCTGACTTTGTCTAAAAGTCGGTGGGCCGCATCAATGGCTTTCTGACCGCCTTTGACGGTGACGTACATTACAGTTCTCCAAAAAAATAGCGATTTTCAATTACTGAAACCTTTAACCGGCCCAGGTTAAAAGATGTTAATTATTTGAGGCTTTAGGTTTTTTACCCAGCCGTACCGAACGGGGAAGACCGGCCAATAAGTTGTCTCCGGTCAGAAAAACATCCACCCCCATGGGATATAAAGCGGTATTTTCCTGCCAGTCTGACCAAAAATTTGGGGTCAGAAAGGGCCCGGAAAAGGGCCGAGGATTCTTTAAGCCCGGCCCCCAAGCCCATGGTTCTATATTATTGGCTGCAATAATTTTATCCTCTGGTGAGTTTAAGGCCTTCGAGATAATGACCGTCGCCGACAGATCCGGGCGGCGGTCTGTTCCTCTGGTCAGCTCTGAAAACCGGGGCAGTTCTTCGGGGGAGCCGCAAACCACAAACTGGGCCGTCGAAAGATTATTGGATATTTCGGCCGACAGATGAAAGTTAAGCCAGCTTTGGGCCTCTTTTAGTGACGGCGACAACCACAGTGGAGTTTGACTGTCGGCCAAAGTCATTACCAAGGCGGCGGTCACCATCGGCAGTGGGGGAGCAGTGCGGAATAAGGGATAAAAATCAACTTTTCTGGCTGTAGCTGGACGGCTCATGGCCGTTAAGGCTTGTCGGAAAATAATTTGTCCGGCCGCGACCGGATCGCCCAATCCCGGCGCCATTACCTTCTCAGGATGCATTGTCTTCCCCTCTAACGAGAGTGAAAAAATCAACTTTGGTTTGTGAGGTTTCCAAGGCTTCCAGCTTGGTGCGCTGTTTGAGATCGTTTTCCAAAATTGAAGCGATTTCTTCCAGAGACTGACTTAGAAATTCGCACTGACTCATGGCATCGGCGGCGGCGGCTAAAAAAGCTCCTTGGGGGTCATCACCGAGTTTAAAACCGTGTCCGATATGGCCCTCGAGAGTGACCGTGCACCTGGTAACGAGCATCTCGCCTAAATTAAAGGGAGCTCCAGTGCCGCCAAGGCGGCCTCGGACCATAATAAGTCCGGTCTCTGGCTCCCTTAAAAGTTCCAGGTCAGGGATACCTCCCAAGTCGTCCAGGCAGCTGATTAAAAGATTGGTGTCCCCGAGGTTGAAGGCTCTCATCATTTGGCTTCTTTTGATTTCCTCTGTGGTCACATCGCCTCCGTAATTTAAGACTAATGATAAATAGGTTTTTATCCGTCGAGCCCAAAGGTGGCTAAAACCTTAAACGAATCATGCGGGCTCGGCTGGACGCACAGTGACAGCTGGTCTAAGACCTCTCCGGCCAGTAACTCGGGGGTAAAAACTTTAGATAGCCGACAGACTCTTTCGCTTAGCATGGGTTGGTCTTCGACGTCTCCCAAAGTTAAGTGAAATCTAAAATACTCAAAAACCCAAGGGTAGCCCCACTGCAAGGCATATTCGAGCTGCTTTGGTGGCAGCTGACCACGGCTTTGAATTTCAATGAGATTTAATGGAAGCCGAAGCGGGGTTAAGAGCCTGACCAGGGATGATTCTATTTTCGACAGCTCTGGATTGGGATCAACCAAGGCCAGAGCCGGAAAGCCGTTCGGTAAGGCCATGGCCTTAAGCCCGGTCAGATTAACCGGGCTTAAGCGCAACGCCGCCCAAGACAGTGTCCCGGCCAGGACCTGAGCGCTTAGGTTGGTCCGGAAAGGAGCTACTATAGTCCCGTGAAAGCCGTATTTGGCTGCTTTAACTTGAACCGGGTTTGGAGAAGAATATTTGAGGCCTTCATAGATGCAGTACCCGAGAGTATCTCGTCCTAAACTGTAAAGAAGACTGTCTTTTTTTGGTACGTAATAGACGGCGTAACGGGTGGACATGTTTTTTTTTCAAATAACCGCTTTGCGCAGGCGCTGAGATATCAAATCAAAGATGGTCACGGCGACAATGATTACCAGCATAGTGGCAAATGTCTCTCGGAAAAGAAAACCACGGATCAGCTCCCAGAGGACGACTCCAATTCCGCCTGCACCGACCATGCCAACGACGGTAGCTGAGCGAACGTTACACTCAAATCGGTAAAGGGTGAAGGAAATCCAAAGAGGAAATACTTGGGGCAGGATCCCATAATAGATCTCAGCCAGTAGACCAGCCCCGGTGGATTTGATGCCCTCCACTGGTTGGGGGTCGATGGCTTCCACGGCCTCGGAAAAGAGCTTGGCCAAAATACCGGTGGTGTGGACCCATAGGGCCAACACTCCGGCAAAAGGCCCCAAACCTACCGTGACCACGAAAAGCATAGCGAAAACCATCTCGTTGATAGCCCGGCAAGCGTCCATCAGTCTGCGGGTGGGCTGGCGGAGCCAGACGGGAGCTACGTTTTCAGAGCACATCAGACCTAACGGGACTGAGAAAATGATCGCAAAGATTGTTCCCCACAAGGCGATGTGGAGGGTAATTACCATCTCTTGAAGGTAGAGTTTAAGATCGGAGAAATCCGGCGGGAAAAAGTCTTTGGCCAAGGTCACCATGTTACCGGCGTCCCGCCACAGAGCCATGGGCTTGATTTCCGCACCGTGCCAGGACCAAGCTAAAATGGCTCCAGTTATCACCAAAAAGCTCAGACGTTTTATCCCCCAACCCCGGCGGGGGACCGGGGGCTGGGGTTTGAGTCGTCGCTGAGGTCCCGAATCGGGCTCAACGGTCGGCGGCATTGGCTTGGCCGGTTCACCGGTTATGGGGTTTATAATTATTTCATCGGGTGTTATAGTTAAGGGTTGGCTCATTTTAGCTTGGCGTTGAGAACGGCGAGCTCCTGGTCAATTTCAGTCAGGCGTTTTTTCTGGGTATCATTGAGTTCTCCGCGGTCCTCCAAGGTTCTCTTTTCTTTGAAGAGTTCGAGCTGGCGAATGGGGTTTAGATGATCGTTATTGGAGGCCTTAAAGCCTTTCCACTGGAGGTTTTTGAGGATCTCAACTTCTCGGGCATCACCGGTTTGACCGTAGGAAAAAAGAAAGTCAGTTATCTTATTTTTAATCTGGGGATCCAAGTCTTTTCTCCAGACCATGGGATCAGAGGGGATAAGCGGGCTGGTCCAGATGACCTTGATGAGCTTTCTTTTGTCGGGAAAGGTTACAGCCAACCTCTCTAGGGCCTCACTATTGCAGGTGGCCACGTCTACTTGACCGTTGGCCACTGATAGAGCATTACTTTCATGGTTCGAGGTGAGGTTTCTTTTAAAGATCGACCGGGCATCTTTGGAGTTGAGCGCAAATACGTAGTAACCGGGAACCAAAAAACCAGAGGTGGAATTGGGATCACCGTTTCCAAAACTGAGTTCGCCGGCTTTTTTAAACATATCTTCAATTGAGGTTAAATCTGAGGAAATGTTGGCGATGATATGTGAGTAATAGCCTTCGGTACCATCATAATTGACGGTCTGGGCGAAAACCTCGCCATCGGCCCGATCAACTGCTTCTATGCCCGCTTTGTTGCCGTACCAAGCCAGCTGGACTTTATTAAAACGCATGCCTTCGATGATGCCAGCGTAGTCAGTGGCAAAGAAGGCTCTGATATTAAGGCCGGTAGCTTTCTTCATATCCTCCAAAAATGGATCCCAGATGGCTCTGAGGTTTTGGGAGGATTCGGTGGAGATGATTCCGAAGTTTATCTCATCTTGAGCCCGCAGGGTTGGTGGAACTATCACTGCCCAAGCCATAATTAGGGCCACCAGAATTCCAGAAAAAATTTGGGATTGAACTGAGATAAAGCTTTTGTTGTGAAAAGCCATTGATTGCTCCTTGGCAAATTATCGCCGTTTGGCGGATAAAACCCCCAGCTTTAGCTGGAGGTAGGTTGACTTTATCAGGCATTTAAGGTGTTGCCGACCGGGATGTCCGTTCGTGGTACCAAAACATTAGGGGAGGTTTTGGCGACCAGTCTTTGCGTCTCCAGAGATTGGCCTGAGAACATGGCGGCGGCCTTTTCACCGTAAATGCTTTTCATTTTATCAGTCGTCAACTGCTGGCTTGGGCCGTCGTAATAGATTCGGCCACCGCAAAGGGCTACCACTCGGGGGCAGTACTTGACGGCATAGTCAATCTGATGGAGACTTACGATAACCGTAAGTCCATTTTCACGGTTGAGTGTTTGTAAAAGTTCCATGATCTTAATAGAGCTTTCCGGATCCAGTGAGGCGATAGGTTCATCGGCTAAAATTAGAGGGCTTTTCTGGACCAAAGTCCGGGCCACAGCCACTCGCTGCTGCTGTCCGCCGGATAGGGTTGAGGCTCTTTGAAAGGCAGCTGATTCCAGACCAACTTTTCGGAGTGACTCCATGGCCAACTGTCGGTCGGCTGAATAAAACGACCGACATAACGACCGCAGGATCGGAGTCCGGCCTAAAGCTCCCAAAAGGACATTAGTGATAACGTTTAACCGACCGATAAGGTTAAACTGTTGGAAAATGACGCCTATACCGGCTCGAAGAGTCCTGATGTCGGTGGCGAGTTTGCCATTGGCCTGGATGGGGTTGCCAGCCACCACAACCTCGCCAGGCGCTTTGTCTCCAACGCAAAGCCCAGAGATATGCCTCAGAATAGTCGATTTGCCGGAGCCGGAGGCTCCGATGAGGGCGACCATCTCTGAGGGATTAACCTTAAGATTAATTCCGTCAAGGGCCCGGACGGAACCGAATGATTTATTGAGGTTTTCGATCCTAAGCATTGGTCACCATTGCTAGTAATCAGTCCAGGCGTTTGGGCCAGGCGGATTGTGTTTGGTGGCTGTTTTACAAGCCCGCTTGTTGAATTAGGGAATACCCCAGAAAGGGGCCTTCGGGTGACAATTGAAAGCCGAACCAATTTGACCGTTGTCATACGGTCACAACTTGATGTTAGATGAAAAAGTTTAACGAATAGTTTGGGCGTGGTAATTTTTTTGTATAATCTTTCATCCCATTGGAAATCGGGTTCAGAAGAGCAGATAAGCCTATGTGGAGATGAGTAAAACAGGCCGCGCTTCGATATTTGGCCCAACCTGCTTGGCCAGGCCAATGTTGAATGCGACCTCATAGTACCTGGGAAGAAGACCGGGGCGAGGAGTTCAATTGCCTCAAAAGGTCCGCTTCCGGCCATCTTATTGGCTAGGGGGGCAGCTTTTAGAAAGGGTTTAGACTGGTGAATTTTAGGTTTAAAACCAACTTTGGTCAGTTGGTTGACCGGCGTTTTTCTCCGCTTCCCAGTATCTGGCCTTTATTGACGCCAAGGCCTATTTCCTGGTATTTTAACAAAGCGTCAAGTCGACGGGGGTTTAGCCAGAAACCTAAAGTAAGCCCGTCAAATTTTTATTTTTATCAGGAGAAAACTCATGGTCGTTGGTTGGGCCGGTGACGGAGCCGTAACTCAGCAAATTTCCGATTCCATTGACAGTGAGGTTAACCGGGCCCGGGCAGCCCTCCCTAAGGGGGAAAGCCTCAATGAGTGCGCCGAATGCGGTGAACCCATTGATGAACGGCGAAGGCTGGCTCTCCCTGGAGTCAAACTCTGTCTGCCCTGCCAGCGGGAACTAGAAAAAAATCTAAAGCCCAGCAGTTTTTTTAACCGCCGGGGCAGCAAGGACAGTCAGCTGCGCTGATACTTTTGGGGGTTTAATGGGGAAGGGGGCGGAAGTTAAAAAAAACAGTAGCCTGGGACTCAAATTTAGAGAGATTCTTTACCAAATCAAGCAATAGAGGAGGGTGGCCGAACGTTTGTACTCTGAGCCGAAATGATTTGATTGGCCAATTTATGCTGCTTATGGCTGCCTTGCATTTTTGACGTTAATGAGGGCGATGACGGCGGCATCGCAGCGGGCCTTGTGCGTAATATGAGATCGCATTGGCCACTGAAACTCCTTCGCCTTTATCATACGATACGCCCAAGTTATACTGAGCCAGTGCATAGCCTTGTTCGGCGTCTTTTTGGTACCACTCAGACGCTTTGGCCTTGTCGACTGAACACCTCTGCCATAGTAATACGCTAAGCCCACGCAAAACCGAACCAGTGCATGGCCTTATTCGGCAGTTTTTTTGTACCACTCAGCCCCTTTGGCTCTGTCTTTCGAAACACCGAAGCCAAATTAATACATATGGCCCAGTTTATATTGAGCTTCTGCATAGCCTTGTTCGGCGGCTTTTTGGAACCATTCTGCCGCCTTGGTCTTATTAACTGAACCTGAATTCCCATGCCATTTCTTACCAGAGGTGTTTTAGACCTACGACTGTCGGCCCACAATAGAAATGACCTGGGGTTTAGTGACAATAGAAATGACCTCTTGGAGGGAGGGAGACGACAACCCGGCTTAGAGCCCCCCCGGACCCATGGAGGGGGGTACCCCCCTCCATGGGTCCGGCACAAAAATTGCCCAAGTCAATTTAGTCTAAAATTATAAACAACAACTAATATGTTATATTAATAATTACTTTTTAACAACCTCAACAATATGAAAATGGATGTATTTACCATTGAATTTGGCCTTAATAGTCCCATCGAGCCTTTCCTCAATGACGACCTTGTTTCGACGCATCTTGGTCTCCATATCCATCGGCTCAATTTGATACCGACAACTGTCAAACTGGAAGGTGTAGTCGTTGTAAACAACCCTGGGTGTTTGGATACTTAGACTGGCATCCAAGTTATAGCCATCCACAGACCTATGGACATCCTGCTCACACATGGGTGGGCTGGTGTGCTTCTTCTCCCAGTAAGGGAGAAAGTCCTTAATCAAGAAGAAATTAGCCTCCTCAATGGTTTTGATATCCCGATGCCTTAACAGCCCAACTAACCGATTCTGGAGAGTCCCGAAGAGCCGTTCCACCCTCCCCTTTGCCTGAGGAGAATGAGCGTATATCATTCGGACATCAAGCTCAGCCATGGCCCGCTGGATTTGGGTCCCCGTAGTCTCAGATGACCCTAGGGCCCTCTGAGAGCCCTTAGGAGGGTTATCGGTAAAATGGGAAGCCCTATCAAGGTAAATAGAAACGGGACGGCCGTTGACCTGTATATAACGCTTTAACAGGTCCATGTTGGTCTTGGTCGAGTCGGAGTCGTAGAAACGGCAAAACAGTTTACTAGTCGCATCGTCGATCATTGCGATGATATAGCTCTTGCCACATTCCGGACCGAACCAATTGTGTGTACTGGTATCCATTTGCACCATCTCGCCATAGCAGGGTTTGCGTTCCCGCCAGCGCCTGACTGAAACCCTTTTGGAGTCATTGACAATCCAGAGACCTTCTTGGAGCATCCATCGACGGACTGTCTCTGGCTTGACGATAATGTCATGAAGGTTTTCAAGCTCGTAAGAGATGAGATCTGGACCGGACGCGGAATATTTGGCTGAAATAATCTCAATAACCTGAGAGTGCATTTCGGCATCAATTCGATGGTTGGATGGTTTGCCACGCCCTTGATGAAGCAGCGCTTCGGGGCCACCAGTTTTGTACCTTTCAATAAGGCGACGTATTTGACGTGGTAAAACTCCGAGGATTTTCCCAGCGACAGCTTGCGTTATGTCGCCGTTGATGACCTTAACGATGGTTTCACGCTTCTCCTTGTCAATGTGATGCCGCCGAAGGAGTTTGTGTGCCTTGCGGAGCTGAGAGTGACTTGGCTTGGATTTGCCAGCCATGTGTAAACCTCCTGGGGATAAAATATGGCGATTATAGCCAGGAGGTATTGTAGGTCATTTTAATTGATGGCTTATGTGAGATCGCAAAAAGTTTCGCCCTGTCGCATCAGCGGAAATTTGCCGGGATATGCAGGGAAATAGCGGGCTTTAGCGGGATGGCCTCAGGACGATCGTGCGACAAATTTTTACCCGTTTGTCGCAAAAAGTTTCGCCCTGGGATTTCATGAAACCTAGCTCTAATACGGCTAACAGTTTTTTTTGTAAGATACAAGTGGGACAGAACTGGGACAGAAAGTGGGACAGGCAAAAATCCATGTCCCACTTAGCAAAGCCGTATTGTGACTAGGGTTAAAGGCAATTTAAACGGGAGGTAATTTGTTTAAAGTGGGACAACGTGACGGAGCTGGCTCACGTGTCTCCGTTTTCTTGCTTTTGAATCTTCTCCACACAAATATTAGTGTTGCTTAATAAAGGGGACCTTTGCTTAAAAAGTATTGGTCCTTCTTTTTTTAGCCACTCAAAAAATTCAGGAAACCGCTTTAATACTTCAAATTGTACCCAGCCTCTTTTCGCTTCACTCTCTCTCTTGTATATATCCCAAATTAAATCAAATTCATCTACAGTTAAGTTCCAGATCCACGCATCTGAGTTTGGAGCGAATTGGACAGGTTGACCCTGAGAATGGACAATCTGAGCATGTCCGTTTTCAACTAAGGCGGGGCCTGCACCGAGAATTAACCAGTCAGTTGAAACATTATAGTGTTTACAAATACGTACTATGAGACTTGGTTCTGGTTCTCTTTCGTTCGTTTCGTATCGAATCAATGTACTTTGGGCAATATTAAAGCGGTCGCAAAAAGACTTACGTGGTTCTTTATCTCTTAACTTTCTTATCCTATCACCAATAGTCATCTCTTGATACCTAAGTGCTATCTTTGGAATGCTTTTTTACCGACCTAAATTTTAATGAAAAATTTCCAATCTCAAAAAAAGTTCCCCGTTTGACTTGACATTTATAGTCCGTTTGGGTAGAGTGGAGAAAGGCAGGCTTATTAAGGCCGCTCCCTTAAAGGATATCATTAGTTTTCTTTGCTTTCAATGTACAGGCTTTAATCAAGTTTGGACAGTGAAACCCAGAACGCTGGATAGTAAAAAAGGACTAAATATGAGTCCCAACCCGAGCTTGTTTGATTCCCCAGCATTTCGACTGGCCACGGTGAGCCACCAAATAAAGTGCGCTCTTAACAAGGCTGTTTTCGAATCGAAACTATCTAGGGAAGAAATTTTAATAAGGGTCAACAACCTAGCTTCTGAAGCGGGAGTTAGTTTAACCAAAGGCAATGGGGCTCTGAGTCTGGATACGTTTTCCAAATGGCTAAATCCGAATGCATCGGATTACAAGCCAAGTACGGAAGCGTTGATGGCTATCTATTATGCCTTAGACAAGAATATAGCCATTGTAGAGCCTCTAAGCAAGGCATTTGGCATTGAGATAGTAGGGCCAAAGGATATCTACTATCGAGATTTAGGCAAAATCCAATGCGAAATGAAAGAGTTAAGAAAAAAACAGAGAGCCATAGAGGCGTCTAAATGATAGAAAAAAAACTAAAAAAAATGGTTCATAGGCCCGGAGTCGCAGTAAATAGAGACTACTGGGCGATAAAAAAATGGTTCGACGATGAGGCCTTAACCATCAAAGCGGTATCCGATGACATCGGGGTGCACCCAAGCATCGTTGGGCAGACTATCCGTGGGCTTCGAAACACCAGAAGAGTCCTTCTGCGGCTAGTAGAACTGGGTTGTCCCACAGATGTTTTAAGTTTGCCCTCTGACATCAAAGGGGCCAACAAAAATGCCAGTCATTAGAGAGACTATAGGGGCCTCCGAGCTTGCGGTTTTACTTGGGTCCTATAAGCGGAGCGTTAATCGCCGAGCTTTAAGCGAACAATGGCCGACGGTCCCACGCCAGGAGCGTGGCGGCGGCAATCTGTTTGTTGTAAAAAACCTCCCTCCTGAGGTTCAAAAAGCCATCCTGGCAGCCGACCCCGAGGCCGCTCTGGCTTCCAGCGAGCCTCCGGCTCCTGACGCTGAGCAAATCACCCAGAACGTAGGCTCAATCAACTCAGCCTCTCAAGAAGCCAAGGCCGTGGCGATTGCCCGGAAGACCTTGCTTGATGCCTGGGATGAATTCAGCCAGGGCGACAGCACTGTTAAAAACATGGAGGACTTTGTTCTCTTGTATCAACGGCGTCTTTTGCCTGACCTGGAACCAAGCGTCTATGAGGCCCAGCCGTCATTGAGTATCACCCGGCTTAAGGAGTTTAGGCGGGCCTTTGAAAGCCAAGGCGTCGCTGGCCTTCTGAGTCGCACTCACGAATGCGGCAAACGGATTAAGTGTGTTATCAGCCGGGAGCTGGCTTTGCACCTAGAGGCCCAGATAAGTGCCAGGCCCCATGTAAAGCCGGCGGCTTTATTTGAAGTGGCCGTGGCCTGTTGCAAGGCTCACAATCTGGGTAAAGCTCCCCATCGGGCGACCATCTATCGCTGGGTAGAAAAATGGAAGGCGGAGCACTCGGAGGAATACACCTTTATGTATGATCCCGCCGAGTGGAAAAACAAGTATCAGCCGGCCCACGGTTCGCTCTCGGCGATGGCAAAGTATGCCGGCCAAGTCTGGCAAATGGATTCCACTCCTGCCGATGTGATGACCAAGGAGCCGGACGGTACCCAACGGCGGTGCGCCATTGCAGCCGCCATTGATGTCTACAGCAGGCGCGTTGTTTGCACGGTGGCGGAGACGTCAAAGGCAGCCGTGGTAGCCGAGACCATTCGCCGCGGCATCAAGGCCTGGGGAGTTCCCGAAAAAATCCTAATGGACAACGGGAAAGATTATCAAAGCAAATGGGTAGCCTCCGTAGTAAGAAGCCTCGCCATTAAGACCCCTCACCTTGAGGCCTTCAAGTCGGAGGCCAAAGGGAATATTGAACGGTTCTTTGGCACCATGTGCCGGAGCCTAGCCGAGCAGCTTCCAGGATATGTAGGTCATTCGGTAGAAGAGCGGGCGGCCATTGAGGAGAGAAACCATTGGGCGCTCCGAGTGCTTAAAAAAAGCCCGGACCCGGCCACTCCTACGGTTCCAGTGGAGATTCCTCTAAGCCAAGACGAGTTTACTCAAGCTCTCAACCTGTGGCTTAAAGGCTATGAAAACAGGGTTCATAGAGGGTTTGAAGATGATTTAGACCAGTCAAAGCGGGGCCTGACGCCGGCTCAAGCTTTCGAAAGCAGTCCACGAAAAGCCGACATCATTCAAAATGAGCGGCTACTGGATGTTCTCATTTTGAAGAGTTACCCGGGGTCCATTCAGAAGCGGGGCATCCGCTTCAATAACGGGCTCTATCAGAGCACTGCTTTCTTTGGGCTTACCCAAGCCAAGGTCGAAATAAAGCCGGACCCGACAGACGCAGGTCTTATCTACGTCTACTACCAAGGAAAATTCTTGTGCGTTGCAACCGATGAGGCCCTGGCGGGTGTCCGGTTGGAGGAATATCACAAGGAAAAAGCCTCCCACAAAAAGAGGCTAAAGGATTTATCAAAGGCGCGGAAGATGCTCGGAGCTGCCATCAACCGGCCTTTCATGGAAAATTTGGCGACCAACGAACTTACCTCGGTTGACCCCGAGGCCGAGAAAGAGACTGGCGGTGTTGTCAAATTTGACGGCCGGGCGGTCTTTTCCTCGGAAGGAGTAGAGGCCGCAGCCGACACCGTGGCGGCCATCGACGGAACGCCCCGACCTGAAGCCAAGGTCATCGACTTCCCAGACCATCTCCCCCAAACGATATGGCCCAAAAATTTGCCGGCGCCGGCCGTCGATAAGTGGGCGCGGTGGCCCGAGGAGTATGCCTCGGCTCACGACAGGGAACTCAAAATTTATGAGTGGTATTTGGAAAAAGACAAACAGGTCGGCTTAACTGAGGCAGATCGAAATCATATGGAAATGCTCTGGCGGGAGCATGAGAGCCTTTTGGAGCTATTTTACTCCAGGCCACAAAAAGTGGCCGAAAAATAACAATTTGAGTTTTCTTAGGAGGCAAAAGCTATGAAAACAAACAAAGTGGTAAAGACGTCTAATTTAGCTCAGCTGGTCTCGGTGGCCGACCGCCTGACCAAAGTAGAGGCTGGAGTGCCGGGGATGGGGCTCGTGCACGGCCAGCGGGGCCTTGGCAAGACAACGGCGGCTATCTGGTATGCCGCCCAAAAAGCCAATAATACAGTTTATGTCCGGGCCAAAGGAGATTGGTCTTACAGTTGGATGATGGAAGAGCTTCTCATCGAGTTCGGGGCGACTCCCCGCCGGGGCGATAAGGCCAAATATGATGACCTTATCAATGCGTTGCTAGAGAAGCCTCGCCTTATCATTCTAGATGAGGCCAACCAAGTTTCCCCGAAGCTGATCGAAACCCTGAGAACTATCAATGACATGACCCACAACCCGATAATGTTCATCGGGCATGAGGGTGTTGTTGATAAGTTCCGGCGCCAGGGCCCCTTCTTTGACCGGCTTCTTTACATCGCCGAGGTCAAGCCTATAACTATTGATGACCTCGGACGGTTCGCCGAAGAGTGCATGGAAATTGGCGTAGACAGGGAAGCGCTGGGCAAAGTTCTAAAGTTGGCCGACGGCAACTTCCGCCGGGCAGTCGTCAAGCTCAAGGGGTTTGAGGATCGAGCCAAAGGCACTTTGGCCAAGGCCATCACGGCTGAAATGGTCAAGGAATAAGGGGGGGCTATGACTAGACTGGTCCGCAATTTTTTCAAAGAAAACCCCATTGGGAGCTTGATGTTCTTGGCGAATGGCTTGGACCTTAAGAATTGGTATGTCCGCCAAGCCATTTATAGAACCTTGGAACTTGGCGACTTGGTCATTGTGGGCGACCGGTATGACTATCGTACGGTAGGGAATCGCCAGAGGCGGAGGTTTAATCAGCCGCTGGTTTTCACAAACTCTCTGACGCTCCTCCGGCTTGCGGGCACTTTGCCAGCTATCGGGGGGCAAAAATGAGTAAGGCCACGAACGCAATAGTGTCTCTCCGGAATTGGTTTGCAAAGCACCCCGAAGGCGACCTCGCCGACTGTTTAGAGGTTTTTGATCTTAACAGAGCTGTTATTAAGGCTCTGCACCAACTTCAGCTAAAAGGAGAGCTAGAGATAGCGAGGGAGTATACCTACTTTGGCCCAAAATCTCCGGAAGCTGCGACAGCGGAGACCACCCAGGAAGTCAAGCAAACGGCCATGTGGCGGGCTATCCGGGGCTTGGCCAAAGTCGGACGAGTTGTTGACCTTAATGAGGTCGGGACTATTGCTGAAGTTAGTGCTCGGTATTTAAAAAGATACGTCCTGTTTCTGGAGCACGAGGGCTACGTCGCAAGACGGCCTACTGGTCTGGCCGTCTTAGACAAGGCTATGAGGGCGGCCGAAACGCCGTTACTTAAAAAGGCCAGCCAAAAAACAATGGAGGGGGATAGGCGGCTTTTAACCGAGCTTAAACCCGAGGAGGCTCACCAATGACTGCAAGTGAACTCCTGCGTAAGCGGGTAGAAGCATCCACCCAAGCCCAAGTCGCCCGGGAGCTGGGCGTCTCAAAGACTACCGTTAGCCAGCTGCTCGGCGGAAAATATGGAGCGTCGCCCGCCAAGTTGGAAGCCAGAGTAATGGCTCTTTATGGAGGCCAAAGCGGCCTATTTATATGTAAGCACACAGGGGTCGAGGTAACCCCGTTGGAGTGTGCATCTACATATGAGCGGGCAGTGGCGGTCGGCTCACGGGTTCCCGGAAACCCGATAACTCTCCGGCAATATCACGCCTGCCGGCGATGCGAAATCAGGAAGTAGGCAAGCTTGTTGTTCATCAACGTTAGCTAATTACTTTAACCACATTTTTTGGCTGTCCTTACTTAGTGAGTATCTAGCCTGAAAGTCATCATTTTCAATATTATTTCCATCATATATTTGCTGATATTCAAGCATTTTTTGAAAATTTTCTAAGTCCTTAAGGGGGTAAAGACCATAAGATGAACCATAAAGAAGAAAAGATAACCCAAAGTCAGCCGCCCTTCTGTGGGCGGCCCGGTAAGACAAATTTGTGCCTGTATTGTAAAACTCCACCGAATCTTGATAAGAAACAGCCAACCGATGGTATACAAGTGAAGCAAGAATTAATGGTAGGCGAATATCTTTGTTCGGCCACTTTTTGGTGCGGGTGGCAGGAGTTGATTCAAGAAATTTAAATATTTCTACTTTGTGTTTAATCATCCAATTATTCCATTTTTCTTTTCCAGTTTGTGTTAGAAAATTTTTTAAATCTTCTATAGTTGCTTCTGAAAATAATTCTGTAGCAAGTTCAATACCTAAATTATGCATTTTACTATAATACGACATTTTGACCTGCTTTTTTTACACTTAAAGCGTTCAAAAATAAATAGAGTCGCAGCAATATTGCGTAGAGGCGGTCACGGTGAAAAAGACAGCCTCATTATACTTGCCAATAAAAGTAATAGCCAGCACCTGGAGCGGGCAGTCTGGCCAAGCTGGCCAAAGGAGCTGCCGCTCTAGTGAGCGAGGCCAAGGAGGCCGTATGCAGCTTGGAATGGAGGGGTAAATGACGATAAATGAGAGGATGTACCTCCTGTATAGATGCAAGGAGGTCATTGAACGGGTCGAGGCACGGAGGCCTGGCGGTGAGGACCTCAAGACTCTGCGTGAATATGTCCTTGCATTAATCGAGGACATAGACCTTGAGGCGGCAAATCGTTAACTTTTTCAAAAGGGGGGGAGTCGGTCGCGCCCATCAGAGCGGGCGACTTCTCTTTAACCAGGATTTAAAAGGAATTTACAGGAGGATTAAATGGCCGATTTCGTGAAGATCGAAAACCTCAACGAGGCTGATGCTGTCCTAGCTAGGATGGCCGAGGCCCAACGTGAGATAGCCCTGGTCGAAAACGCACTCAATGAGCAGATTGACCGGCTCAAGAGCGAGGCGCAGCAGAGGACCATAGACCACCGGAATATCCTGACGATGGAGGAGCTCCGGCTCAAGGCCTACTCCAAAGATAATCGCAAGGAGTTCAAGGGGCTCCAGAGCCTCGATCTGGCCCACGGGACCCTGGGGTTCCGGAGGTCGACCGCCTTGAGCTTGGCGGCCAAAGGGGACACCTGGGAGGAGATCATCGCCAGGCTGGAGGAAGGAGGGCACGACGAAGTCATCCGGCGGACCAAGGAGGCCGACAAGGACGCACTCAAGAAGTGGCCAGAAGACAGACTTCAGTCTTTTGGTCTCAAGCTCAAGGAGACGGAGAAGTTCGTAGTCGAAGTCAAGCAGGAGAAGGTGCTCTAATGGAGCCGGAACGCAAGACTCAGCTTTTACTGATAAGCGCTCCCGAGGTCCAGTCTTATCAGCTAGCTCTGGTAGGAGAAAAGCCGGTCTTCCCCGAGGACGATTTTGAGTTCAAATTAGACAAAGTCGGCGAGCTTGATTTCAGTGAGGTTCGGGCCAGCTCCCTTGGGGAAGCCATCGACATTTTACTGACTGTCGAGGACATAAGGGTGGCGCCGTGGGCCAGCTATTACCTGGCGGTATATGCTCCGCCTGAAATTAGGTATATCAAAGTGTCGCCTAAAATCACGTGGCAGGTAGACACCGTCGAGCGAGAGTGGATTTAATCAACTGGGGCCGCCCCGGCCGGGGTGGCCCCTTTACTTTATTGGAGGCGGAAGATGGGAGATTGGAGAGAGAAGAAAGTCCACCATAAACCTGATGTCCGGCGGTTTTTGTTGGCTAAGGTCCATATCGCTGCCAGCGAGCTCGGTTTAAGCGATTTAGACTACCGGGCGACGCTGCGGTGGCTCTTTGGCGCCGCCTCGGCCAAGGAACTCAACGATGTAGAACTCGACAAACTCTTGAGGCATTTTGAAAGCAAAGGGTGGGTTCCCAAAGACAAGCAAGGGAAACCTCGGCCTCCTAGAAAGGACGCAGGCGATTCTCGGCCTGACATCCGGCCCGGGGTCGATTCCGAGAGGGAAGGCCTTATGAGAAAAATTGAGGCGCTACTGGCCGAAAAAGGCCGGCTGGAAAACAAGCGTGTACCGTGGGCCTACGCCGAGTCCATCCTCCGCCGGCAAGGCGGGGGTGAATACCTCAACTGGGCTACCTTTGACGCCCTGCTCAAAGTAGTCCAGTCCTTGAGTTATCACGTAAAGAGGCTTAAAAAAGCTGTAAACTAGGAGGATTTGATGGGGGATATGTTAACCAACTTAGTGGAGCTTATCGGGGTAGAATATACCCAGTTACTGCTTTTTCAAAGGGGTGGGCAGCAGGTTTATTTCCCCCAGCAAGAAAGCCTTAATCCGGACCACTGGCTAGTCAAAGCCGTCGGAATGAGTAGCGCGACGACCCTCTGCCGTCATCTCGGCAAACAGGTTATTATCCTGCCTTTAGGCGGCTCAGGGCTCAGGTATCGGCTACAAAAGGAGCTAGACAATGGGCTAAAAAACGGGGCTTCGCTTAATCAGCTGGTAAAAAACACGGGTCTTTCACGGCGGACTATTAGTCGGAAGAGAGCCAGGCTAAAAGAGGAAAGACCCAAGATGTCGAGACTCTTTTAAGCAATCAAAAAGGCCCGCCTGGCGTAACCGAGGCGGGCCTTTTGTTTGTTAGAGTAGAAATCTGGCATACAAATTGGTTGTGGCTGAGTTTCCCACTTGACCCAGATGTTGTGTCGTGTTATCATTCTTGTGCTAACATTCATTTCAGCCTCAGGACGAAGTCCTTTGGCTAAAGGAGGAAATGAAATGTCGTTCGGAAAAACTCTTAAAAATGCACGGATTAAGAAAGGTCTAAGTCTTCGGCGACTCGGTGACATGGTAAATTATCCATTCAGCGTTCTTTCAGAAATCGAAAACGGGAACCGAAACATACCTGCTGAAAATGAAGCCCTGCTTCAGGCTCTAACTGAAGTTTTGGATATTGATTTGGCCGCAGCGAGGGAGGAAATCAGTGTCGATGCGTATAGCCGCAAGCCAATAAGATTGGAGCAACTTTTTCGTAAAGATGAAAATTTTGCAGCCACTTTTTATCGTGAAACTGAAAAAATGAGTGATGATGAAATTATTAAAATGTTGACGGAAGCCATCAATAAATTAGGTAAAGGAGATTAACTATGTCAAAAGTTATTATTGTTCCGCCTAGAAAAAAAGATTGATCTTGAAACAATAGGCAATAAGATAGCTTTAGAGATTTCTCCTCAGTCTTGGGAGAAAAATGAACCAATAGATTTAGATACTTTATATGATTGTTATATTCCAACTAAATTACAAATAGACACTAGATATGATGATCTAGGAAAACTAGGTATACCAAATGCTTTTGGATGTACACGTATAGTAGATGGAGTAAAGGAATCTATAGTTGATAAAAGTATTACTTATGTTGCTAAGGAAAAGGAAAGGCGCCACGGAAGATCTACTATAGCACATGAATCTGGTCACTGTATATTACATATGAACTTAACAGATTTTCATTCAATATATTATTCTTTAGGGATAAATCTATTTCGTGAAAGAAGTTCTATCCCAGCTTATAGCGATCCAGAATGGCAGGCATGGTACCTAGCTGCAGCTATAACAATGCCTTATTCTTTAGTTGAAAATATAATTAATAATTATCGTAATGAAGAAATGATACTCCGTATTATGGTGACACAATTCGATGTCAATTATTCTTGGGCTGCTAGAAGGTTAAAGGATATACAAAAAAATTTGACCCGTCCCATTATCAGTGGGGCGGGTCAAATGCCCACGCCTAACGGCGTGGGAACCATAGGAGGTTGATGCAAGGGAAGACAAAGAAAGTAAATAAACATTCCAAGATTATTTTACTTTCATGTCGGACCAGTGTCAAGCCTCCGGAAAGGAGGCCAGATATGAGCACTGATAAAAGGGCTCAAAAGCCTGGTTATCACCTGATTTTCAGGTGGTGGTTCAGGAATCGCTTCACGGGCAAAATCGTCCGTGCGAAGCATCGTCCTTTTCCGTTCTGGGTGAAAGACTAAAAGACTGACAGTCTGACCCCATGAAAGCCCGCCTCGCGCAAACGAGGCGGGCTTTCTGATTAGGGTGAACATTTGTCCAAGTGAGCAGGGGTTTACTGGTAAAAACCACGGGTCTTTCACGGCGGACTATTAGCCGGAAGAGAGCCAGGCTAAAAGAGGAAAGACCCAAGATGCCGAGGTTGTTTTAAAGCCAAAAAGGCCCGCTAGGATAACCCCGGGGGCCTTTTGTTTCAAGGAATAAATGCGAGCTACATGAGGTTCAAGCCGTCCGGCGTTATAGCTGGGCGGCTTTTTTAATGGTGTCATTTGCCTATCTGCCCAAACCCCTGTTGCTCCTGTATAACAGGAGCCACGGGGGTAAAGTATATCTCTAATGCCCCTATTTCGGGCCTCCCTGCAGCCTCCCAGGATGAGGGGCTGGCCGTCGGCCATCGGTCAGCCCCGGGCCCGTTTTGCCAAAAAGGAGCCTCCATGAGTTTCGAGACTGTTTATTTTGGTCACACAAAAAATATAGAAGGCGGCTACGCCAACGATGTAAAGGATAAGGCCGGCGGGGAAACATACAAAGGGGTCTCCCGGCTCAACCATCCTAAATGGCCCGGCTGGCAAATCGTAGACCGGATAAAGGCCGAGCTTGGTCTGACTAATACCCTGGGAAAAATTTCTACCTGGAAGTCGATAGATACTTTGGCTAGGCGCGAGTACGCGCTTGAGGAAATGGTGGTCGAGTTCTACCGCCAGGAATATTACGCGCCATACCAAAAGGTGGAAATACCGCAAAGACTCAGAGACAAGATGTTCGACACGGCCGTCAATACCGGCCACAAGAACGCTGTCAAGATCCTTCAGCGAGCGATCAATTGTCTGATGCTTGAATCAGAGTGGTTAAAATATGACGGTGTACTTGGTCCAAAAACTCTAGGCAAGATTGGAGCGGTACCGTTTGATAAACTGCTTAAAAGGTATGCGGCCTATCATCGCCACCACTATGAGAGATGGCTGGCGTCACCCAAAGGTATCGCGTACTGGCCTCAACGCGAAGCCTTTTATGCCCGAGCTCGCTGGCTTCCAGAAGAGGATCCGTCATGAGTTCCGTTATTAAAGCCCTTAAGGGGTTGGTTGTCGGAGGCCGGGACAGCCTGTCGATGGGACGCGTTGCCTTTTGGCTTACGTATGGTTTGGCGTTTTACAAATGGTTCAAGAGCCCGGGAGTTGATTCGAGCCATGAAACCGTTTTGCTGTCGATTATGGTTTACGTTTTAGGCGGCAAAGCCGTGAGTTCGTGGAAAGACCAAGGGCGGGAAATAAAGGTGGAGAGTTCTACGGAAGCAATCAAATGAGTCATAAACAATGCTAAGCAAACTTACCTCTCTTTTTACCGGGCAAGGTTTATTAACGCAGGTGCCTTTGATTATTATCATGGCAGCAACTGTAGCGCTTGGGATCTATGTGAGTAGCGGTCTAAAAGAACGCGACCGGCTCCGGGAAGAGGTGGCCGTCCTGCAGGCGTCCAAGGCCGAGCTTGAATCTGCGGTAGCCGTGGCTAGACAAAATTTTTTAGAAAACATAAAGGTCATAGAGGCTCGGAGGGAGACCTCCAGTCAGGCTTTGGATGAATCAAAAAAGGAGCTCAGCAAACTAAATGAAACCAACCAGGAAGTTTGTAGTTGGACTGGCGGTGACGTTCCTGATGGCGTTTGGGAGTGGCTGTGCGGCGACAAAACCATGCCCTCCCCCAAGTCCGGTCCTGCCTCCGGTAGCGTACCTGATGTCAACCCCGGAGCCCCAGCCCAAAGGCCGCGATAACCTCGCTCTGGCTGTTTACGCCAAGGCCCTAAGGCTTAGCCTTAGGGAAGCCAATTCCGACAAAGCAGCGTTGAGGCAATGGTTTTCGGAGGCCGTTAAGGCCAGTCTAAACTCGGAAGAAACGCATCATGATTGAATCTATCCTAAAATACTGGCCAGTGCTGGTGGTCTTTGCATCGCTGATTTCCAGTTGGGTGGCCTGGTCGGCTCGCAAGCAGTTTGTCAGTCATCGGGATCTTGGTGCCTCAGAGGTAAAAACCGGAAAGAGAATCGGCGCTGTTGAAAACAGGGTCATGGCCCTGGAGCAGGACATGGCCGTGATTAGAACAAAGCTTGATAATCTACCGACCAAAGCCGACATTGCCAAGGTGGAGCTGGCGGTTTCAAACGTCAGCGGTGATCTCAAAGGTATATCTGCGAGCCTGAAAGCAATGGAGCGGGTGACTCACTTGATAACGCGAGCGAAGATGGGAGTAGAGGAATGAATGAGAGGCTGAGCAAACTTATAACCGAAGACCGCCGACTAGTTATTTTGCGGTTGTTGTCATCCGTACCGGACTATAGCTTAAATTCTATCGTGTTGGGAGTCGCCGTCCAGGAGCAGGCCCACGTGGGCAGCTTTGATGTAATTCGATCGGATGCGGCTTGGCTGGCCGAACAGGGCTTGGTAACCATTAAGAATCCCAGCCCGGACTTGATGGTGCTAACGTTAACACCTCGGGGCAAAGATGTAGCCCGAGGGTCATCTCGAGTTCCTGGGGTAAAGGTCCCCGAGCCGGGTCTGGACGACGATCTGTGAGCCGGCATTCATCCATAGAATTGTTGTCACCGGAGGTCCGCTCCGAGCTTGACAAGAAGCTGGCTGCCGGTCAGTTAACGCTCGACCAACTGATAGCTAACCTTGAAGACCAAGGAGTGGCAGTAAGCCGTTCGGCGCTGGGGCGCTATCGAAAAAATTTTGAGGACACCGCCGCCAAGCTCCGGGAAAGCCGAGAAGTTGCGACGGCTTTTGCCAAAGAGCTAGGCAGCGTCCCTAACGATGAGATGGGGCAGTTATTAATTGAGCTGGTACACACAATGGCTTTCAGGATGCTGTCATCATCGGAAGCGGATAAATTCAATACCTCGGATTTAATGAAAATGGCGATAACGTTGAAATCGGTGAGCTCGGCCAGGGTGGATACGACCAAGCTAGCCATCCAGATCCGGGAGAGCGAACGCAAGAAGATGGCCTCGGAGATGGATAAGAAACTTAACGATGCCAAGGATATCGGCGCGATAACCGCAGAAGCGGCCCGTGAAGCCCGCCGGATATTGGGTTTTGGGGATGAGTAAGCAGGCCGTCATAAAGTGGCTTCCTTATCAGGAGTGCTGGCAGAAGGACCAGAGCCGTTTCAAGATCGGGATGTTCGCCCGCCAGACTGGTAAGACCTATGGCACTTGTGGCGAGATCGTGGCCGACTGCTTGAAAGCGGAAGAGGCAGGGAAGCGGGTTCGTTGGGTTATCCTTTCCAGGGGCGAGAGGCAAGCCAAGGAAGCGATGAATGAATGCATCAAGCCTATCACTGAAGCTTATTACGTCCTGTATAAGGCAGGCATCAAGGCAGTCTATTCGGAGACTGAGTATAAAGTCGGGGAGGCCTCCTACAGAGCGTTAGAGGTGGAGTTTCCTCATGGGTCAAAAATTACGGCCCTGCCGGCCAACCCGGACACGGCTCGAGGCTTTTCAGCTAACGTCTTTTTGGATGAGTTTGCCTTCCATCAAAACTCAAGGGAGATTTGGAAAGCCCTGTTTCCCGTTATTAGCAAGCCGGGGTTAAAACTCAGGATTACTTCTACTCCTAATGGCAAATCGAATAAATTTTATGACTTGTGGACCACTCAGGAAAGCTCCTGGTCAAAGCATAGGTGCGATATTTATGAGGCGATTAACCAAGGGTTAGAGAGGGATATTGATGAGCTCAGGCGCGGTGCAGGCGATGAGGATCTGTGGCGCCAAGAGTTCGAACTTGAATTTCTTGATGAAGCCGCCGCATGGCTTACTTACGACCTGATCACCGCCTGCGAAAATGAGGACGCTGGCAAACCCGAGCTTTACCAAGGTGGTCCTTGCTTTATTGGAAATGATATCGCTCGGCGCAACGACCTTTGGGTCGCCTGGGTCTGGGAGCAGGTAGGTGACATCTTGTGGTGCCGTGAGATCCGGACATTGAAAAACGCTCCCTTCAGCGAACACGATGCAGTGCTTGACGCGCTGATGAAAAAGTACAATGTGGTCCGTCTGGCCATGGACCAGACCGGGATGGGTGAAAAGCCGGTAGAAGACGCCAAGAGGCGCTACGGCAGCTTGACGGTTGAAGGGGTGATCATGAGCGGCCCCAGGGAGCTTACGGTAGCTACATCTGCCCGGCAGCTATTTGAAGATCGAAAAGTGCGAATCCCGATGGGCGACCCGGTCCTGCGGGCTGACCTCCATAAGATTCAAAAGGTCATTGGCCCAACAGGCGCTCCTCGGCTGGTCACCAACCGCGATGGTGAGGGCCACGCTGACCGAGCGTGGGCCGCCTTCCTGGGAGCAGCCGCCGCCGATGGACAAAGCACAATGTACGAGTATACGCCAGTCAAAGCGTTAACCGAAGATATAGCCGGAGGGGAAGACCTTGATGGCGATGACGGTTCCCGACTGAGTTTTTACAAGGGTGCGTGGTAGGACTAAGGATGGACTCTCTACTGTTGTTTGACGCTTACGGAAGATATGTGGACCTTGATGCACTAAGGTCTGAGAAATCCGCTCCGACTATCACCGGGGTCAGGCAACCTTTAGGGGATCATCCGGCTAGAGGGCTTACACCCCGCCGGCTTGGTCAGCTCCTCATAGAAGCGGAGCAGGGTATCGCCGATAGCTACTTGGAGCTGGCCGAGGAGATGGAGGAAAAAGACCTCCACTACGCGGCCGTCCTTTCGGCGAGAAAGCGGGCGGTTTCCGGGCTGCCGATAACGGTAGAGTCTGCCAGCAGTCAGCTCGATGATTTGAGAGCCGCCGAAATAGTAGAGGACTTTCTGACCCGAGATGAATTGCGCGAAGAGCTCTTCCACATCATGGACGCAGTTGGTAAAGGCTACTCTGTACTAGAGATCATCTGGGAAACAGAGGCGGATGTCTGGATGCCTCGGCGGCTGGCGTATCGAAATCCCACGTTCTTTGAATTTGACCGACTCGGCGAGGAGCTACTGCTACGGACTTCAGAAGGCCCGGAACGCCTTGACGCCTACAAATACATAATCCACAAAAGCACCGCCAAGAGCGGTCTAGCAATCCGAGGAGGATTGGCCAGGGCGGCAGCCTGGGGATATATCTTTAAGAACTACACTCTCAAAGCGTGGCAAATGTTTTTAGAGGTCTTTGGCTTGCCGTTGAGACTCGGAAAATATGGCCAGGGTGCGTCTGACAAGGACAAAGCAACGCTACTTCGAGCGGTAAGGGACGTAGCTTCCGACGCAGCCGCGATTATCCCAGACAACATGACCATGGAGTTTGTTTCAGGCACGGCCAGCGGCGAAGGCACCAACAGCTTCTTCACCAACGCCGAGTATTGGGATAAGCAAATATCCAAGCTGGTCCTGGGTCAAACGGGTACAACCGACACCGGGCAGTACGTTGGGACTTCCGAGGCGCATCAAGCTACTCAGTTTGATATAGAAGTTTCCGACGCAGTCCAATTGGCCGCGACTTTAAACCGCGATTTAGTACGGGCGTTGGTGGATCTTAATCTCGGGCCTCGGCCGGGGAGGCTGTATCCCAAAATTCGTTTGGCCCGAGAAAAACGCGAGGATTTAACCGCCCTGGTATCACAAGTCTGCCAGTTAGTTCCTTTTGGTTTAAGAGTGGAAGAAGCCACTATGCGGGACAAACTGGGGCTACCTGAACCTGCCGAAGACGAAAGACTTCTTACAGCGCCTGCGGCGCAGATGGGGATGCCGGGTGCTTATCCTGAGATGGCGTCGGCCGGCAGAGTGACGCGTCAAAAGGAAGCAGCCAATATTTCAGCCGGACGCCCAGGAGATGGACCCCGACCCGCTGGTTCCCCCTCTCCCGAGCAGCGGGCTGGAGTTACTGGGGCATCTGAAGCTCAGCCCGAGGAGAACCGGTCGACCATTGAAACGGACATGGAGGCCAGGGAAGCCGGCTCTAATTATGAGAGTTTAGTTGGTGCCGCCATGGCTAAGATATACGAACTGGCGGAGAACTGCCAGAGCCACGACGAACTCAAGGCAGCCGTTCTCGCCTTGGTCGCCAAAGGCGGTCTTAACCTCGACGAGCTTGGAAACGACTTAGCCGCCAAGATGTTTAAATCCTCTCTCGGCGGCGCAGGAATTCTCTAATGCCGATCGAACCATTTGGTCTGCCTCCGCTGGAGGCCATCAAACTACTCAAGGCCAAAGGCTTTGACAAGAGGCCGACGTTTGATTGGCGCGACATGTGGTCCAAAGACCACGCTGCCGCCTTTACGGTTGCCAAGTCGTCGGGTTTTGACATTCTCGACGACGTTTATAAAGCTGTTCTTGAGGCTCAAGAAGGAAAGATCAATTACAAAACTTTCGTCAGCCAGTTAAGCGAGACTCTGCAGAAAAAAGGATGGTGGGGCCGCCAGGAGGTGGTCGATCCTCTGACCGGAAAGACAGTAAAGGCCCAGCTGGGGAGCTCCCGTAGGCTCGACATCATCTACAACACCAACCTTAGGACCGCCGAAGCGGCCGGCCGCTGGACCC
The DNA here is from genome assembly GCA_031271165.1 of Deltaproteobacteria bacterium. GTDB lineage: Bacteria > Desulfobacterota > Desulfarculia > Adiutricales > Adiutricaceae > JAISWF01. The sequence continues at coordinate 19,946 of JAISWF010000025.1, read as the reverse complement.
AGATGGAAGCTCTCAAAAAAGAGCGACCTTATCTTCGATACGTTTGCATGAATCTTCCCAATTCCCGTGACGAGCATAAGGCCTGGCACGGTACAATTTTGCCGAAAGACGATCCTTGGTGGGAAACCCACTACCCACCAAACGGTTGGAACTGCAAATGTACCGTGTATGAGCTAGCCGAGAAGGATTTGAAGCGCTACGGGTGGCAGGTTTCGGACAGTGCAAAGATTCCGTACAGCGAGAAGGTAGAGTGGGAAGACAAACGCAATGGGGAAATCTTGGAGGTCAGCCGGGGAATTGATCCGGCTTTTGATTACAACACTGGCAAGGTAGGGATAGAGGTACACTCCAGCAAAGTCTTAGGTCACAGTCTCCAGAATATGAACGTTGAGTTAGCAGCGCAAATTGCTTCTGCTGACTTTGTGGCCCAGGCCGCCAGACCGGCCCTGGAGGAGATGTTCAGAGCGATCAAAAAAGAAAATCCGGAGCTGGGAAAGAGGCAAGTAGTGGTGGGTGCCCTTAATGAGGCGATGCTCAAACAATTTGAAAAAGCTTTTGGCCATGCCCCAAGCAACGGAGCCATTATTCTGACAGATTATCGGATGGCGCATCTGCTGCGCTCCGACAAGGTAGAGCGGGGGGCGGCTATTACCCCCGGGGAAGCTGTTAACCTGGGAACCATGTTGGCTCATCCGGAGGCCATAATGTGGGACAAAGGGAAGAAAAATTTTCTTTATGTTTTTCCCAGCACTGCGGAAAAACCCAAAGACAAAATGAAAGTGTTTAGAGACAAGAGCAAAGTAGTGGTCGAGGTGGATGCAAAAGAAGTTATTATAGAGGGTGAAAAGAACAAAACAATAACTGTAGTCAAAACAGCAGGAACTGTTATAGAGAATAATATATACAAAGACAAGCGTTATAATCAAATATGGCCATAAAAAACAAGAAGAGCTGCCATGCGGAACGTCCACCTCCGCTCACCAAATCTTTGTAGCAATGTAAATCGCTACCAGGGGAATGCTTCGATTAGATTTCTTAAGATAGACAGCTCTTCTATGTTTTTATTCTACATAAATAATGGCTTAAAAGCAAGGATTTTATTAAAGGAGAACACCAATGTCAGTTTACCCCGACGGCCGAGCTATCGCTCGACTCAGAAAAAGCTTACTTCTGACCCCAGCCGAAGTTGCTAACAAAACCGAGGTTTCCTCTCCCACTATTCATAGAATCGAACACGGGTTACCGTGCCGGGTTTCGACGCTACGCGAATATCTGCTGGCTTTGGGCGTAGAACTTTATGCAGCGCAAAAATATTACTCTTATTCGCCGCCGGTCGAGGTCGAGGCCCGCGCCGATGAGGAGCTCCTCGGAGCCGAGCCGCGCCAAAAACTGATGACGGCGGTCAAGGTAACTCCAAAGCCGCTCTCGAAACCCAAAAAGGCCAAAAAAACGAAAGTCGCCCGTAAACGTCCGTAGCGAGATTTTTAAACTAAGTCGCTAGGGTAACCTAGGGTCGACGGAGATCGCAAAATTTAAACGCGGTTTAAACTCTCCTGGAGGCATATCTGTTTTTGGGACGGACCCTCCAGATCGACCTGACGAAAAAGCATCCTATGGAGGCCCTCCTGGGGTAGACAGCTGTCAATCTTTTCAACGTCTAAGGTTGGAAGTAAGATACCAATTATGAAGAGATACGGAACTACAGTTATTCTATCACAACAAAATCACTCAAATGCTTCCAAGGTTCCGGAATGGATCCACCTTATCCCGGCCGGGCTGTTTGTAGGACGAGACGGGCGTGGACCGTGGTCGCTTAACGACCCGGAAGCTTTTATTGAGAACACGATAAAGTATCAGGCAGGGGCCGATATCCCGATTGATTACGAACATCAAACCATTTCCACCGACGATAACGGGCAGCCGGCGCCGGCGGCAGGTTGGATCAAGGAGCTCAAGGTCGAAAGCGATGGGATCTACGGACGCGTTGAGTGGACCTCCAAGGCTGCCGGCATGATCGCTGCTAAAGAATACCGATACATATCTCCGGTCTTTTACACGAATGAGGCCGGGGAACTAGCCAGATTAGCCTCGGCTGCGCTAGTAGCGCTGCCGAACTTGGAGCTGAGGGCTATAAACAAACAAGGAGTTAATAGCATGGATTTTTTGCAACAGCTTGCCTCGCTGCTCGGCTTGGCTGAGGGTGCCACCGAGGAGGCAATCTTTTCGGCCATCAAGGCCCTGGTAGAAAGCAAGGGCGAGCCAGCGGTCAACAACAAAACCGAAGACGAGGCCGCCAATTCTGGTGAGGAATCGGGCATAGAAGATTTACCGGCAGCCGAGGCAGAGCTTTTGGCCGCCGTCGAGCAGCTGGTGACCACGGCCGAGGATGCGGTTTTAGCCAAACAAGCCAAAGTCGTTAAAAATAAGACCCAGCTAGACGCCGTAATGGAAGGTATCACCGGGCTGATTAAAAAAGTCAACGAGCTTGACCGGGCTCGCAAGCAAGACCGAGCTGAGACTTTGGTGGCGCAGGCAATGAAAGCCGGTAAAATTCCGCCTGCTCTACGCCAGTGGGCTAACAAGCTCGCTACCGACGCTCCTGAGACCTTTGCCGAGCTCGTCACCAATATGCCTGTTTTGGTTGCCAACAAACCCTTCACCGGCCGTTCTGGTGGTTCAACCATGACCGACGAGGAAAAGGCGGTTTGCAAACAGTTGGGAATGGCGGAAGCCGATTTTGTCAAAAACAAGGCGACCGCACTTACGAACTAAGAAACGTAGGGCTGGCTATAGCATCAGCTATATGCCGTATCTATCTAGGCAAAAATAGAAAGGTAATCTATGAGTGATATAGATACAAAAATAAGGGCGGGGAACGTCTTGTTTTCGCTCCCGATAGCAGCCAATACCAAGCTGGAAGCTGGGACCATTGCCGCAGTAAATGCGGCAGGCTATCTAGTGCCCGCAGTTGGGGCGGGACTTAAAATTCCCGGCCGAGTCGAAGAGACCGTTGACAACACTGGCGGCACGGCCGGCGAGGCCTACGCGCTTATAAGGCGTAGTGTGGTAGGGCTTGCTATCGGGGTTGGCATAAACCAAGCTGCCGTGGGCACCATGGTTTATTTCGCTGACAACCACACTGTCAAAGCGGCCGCTACTACGGCCAGCCCAGCCGGGATCCTTTTAGAAATCAGTGAAGGCTTGGCTTGGGTAGACCTACAGACGGCCACCCCGGGGTCGATTCCGGTATACGTGCCCGAGGAATAATAACAACCATCCAATAAATCCAATAAAGAGGTATACCAGATGATAATTAATGACAGTACCCTCAGGGCCCTGTTTGTCGGATTCCGGACCGAATATCAGAACGCCTTTGAGGGCGCACCTAAGGACTTCGAAAAAATAGCCACCACGGTCCCCTCGGCCACCAAGGAGAACGTTTACCCTTGGCTGGGGCAAAACACCGCCTTGCGGGAGTGGATCGGCGAGCGCGTTATTCAGAACCTGTCGGTGCATAAATATGCCATAGAAAACCGCAAATTCGAGAGCACCATCGCCATTAGCCGAGATTCCGTAGAAGATGACACTATCGGGATCTACAAGCCAGCAGTCCAGGAGCTGGGCCGGGCAGCCGGGACCCATCCTGACCAGATGGTTTTTGGGTTGTTAAAAGCCGGATTTTCAGTCCCTTGCTATGACGGGCAATACTTTTTTGACACCGACCATCCGGTGGCCGGGGTCTCCGTATCCAACCTAATAGCCGGAGCAGCCACTCCCTGGTACCTTATGGTTACCAAACGGGCCTTGAAGCCGCTGATCTGGCAAGTCCGGCGGCCGTATGAATTTGTCCATAAAGACAAACTTGACGACGATAACGTTTTTATGCGGGAAGAGTTCCTTTACGGGGTCTCCGCCAGGGTCAACGCCGGCTTTGGATTATGGCAAATGGCTGTGGCCTGCAAAGATGCCTTGACCGCCGCAAACTATGCCGCTGCCCGGGCCAAGATATTATCTTTTACCTCAGACGTAGGCGAGCCGCTGGGTCTTATTCCAGACCTTCTGGTGGTACCACCCAGCTTAGAAGGTGCTGCTCGCAAGCTTCTCATTAATGATCGTAACGATGCTGGGGCCTCTAATGAGTGGGCAGGCTCGGCCGAGCTATTGGTCACGCCCTGGCTTGCTACGGCGTAACTAAGTTTAAGGCAGGGTTAAATGCCAATTAAAATCGTCTCCAAAAAGAACGGCTTTCGGAGAGCTGGCCGTGTGCATACAGGCGCGGCCGTATATCCAGACGGAACATTTACCTCCGAAGAACTGGCGCTGCTAAAGGCCGAGCCGTTATTGATTGTTGAAGAAGAAGCAGTAGCAGTGGCAGTGGAAGCTGAACCAAAAAGCAAAGGCAAGAAGTGAGTTACGCTACGCCACAGCATATGATTGAGCGGTTCGGCGAGCGGGACATTATCCAGCTTACCAACAGGCCGAACTCTGGCCCGGCTCCTACCGGCGTCGACTTGGAGCGTTTGGAATCGGCCCTCAAGGACGCCTTTGATTTAATCAACGGATACCTTGGCAAAAGGTATCCGCTCCCTCTTGAGCCGATTCCGACCCTGGCTATTAGGTGGTCGTGCGATTTAGCGCGGTGGTTCCTTCAGCCTGGGGCCGCACCTGAGATGGTTCGGGCCAACTATGAAAGGACCCTTGAAGAACTCAAGGCCGCTGCTTCTGGCGAGCTTTCACTAGGGCTACCGGACACTGATATGGGTGGTCTTTGGAGTGGTGGGGTTGACTTTGTGGGCCCCAAACGCAGGTTTAAAGACATGGATGAATACTGATGGCCGGGGTGTCGCTTCACATAGACATGGCCGAGGTGACCGAGAGGCTCGGCGAGATAACCTCTCGGCTGGGGAACCTGCAGCCGTTAATGGAGCGTATCGGAGCGGTGCTTCTTTTAAGCTCGCAAATGCGGATAGAGCAAACCAAAAAAGCCCCAGACGGGTCAGCCTGGACTCCCTGGGCCAAATCGACCGCCAAGCGCCGGCTTAAAAATGGCTCGGCCGGCGGGGGACTGCTAAGATTTCAGGGGCACCTTTTAAGATCTCTGAACTATAGAGCCAGCGCTGACTCAGTTACGGTCAGCATGGGCGGTTCGGGCAAAGCGATGGACTACGCCAGAATTCAGCAACTTGGCGGAGACATCCAGCGGGGGCCCTCTTCCAGAAATTTGTACTACGGAACTACGGGGAACCAATTGGTTAAGAAAAAAAAGGCCAAACGGGTCAAAACCGTTAACGTTGGTGGCTATGTTATCCATATCCCAGCCAGACCGGTTTTAGGTTTGTCAGACGATGATGTATCTGACATCCGCGAAGTCGTCAACGACTACCTAGTCGTGGAGTAATAGTGGAAGTCACAATATCAGCCTTAGAGCAAGCCATAGTAACACGGCTCTCAGTATGTGACGGGAAGAGAATTGAGGCCCAGCAAGGGCCGGGAGTACGGTACATCGAAGGTTACGGGGGCCAGTTAGACACGGAAGAAGCCCTGGCTCAGGCCCTTCAAAAAGCACCGGCTATCTGGGTCACCTATGATGGCGAAACATCGCATCTGTCAGGTCAGAACCTGATAAGGCAAATCAATATGTCAATTCTGGTCCTGGTGACCAGTTATAGCCAAGACGAGCTCCGGCTCGGGGGACCTCAAGTCCCCGGGCTTTATCCGCTGATAGAAACAGTCCGCAAGGATTTGGTAAACAACACGTGCGGCCTGGATATCTCGCCGCTTCAGCTATCGTCTATTACCCCGCTTTGGCGGGGCGGACCGGAGGGCGGCGGGTTCTCGCTGGCAGTGCTAAGGTTTTCTACCGAGGTCTATTCTGAGGCCGAGCCCCAGCCCGATATCATTTGTGATGAGCCCCTGTTGGTCACCGAATGGAAGCTTGTTCCTCTCGGAGAACTCGGGAAAATTCAAAATATATATAAGCCTTGGGAGAAGGAGTCTACATGAGCCTTATTTTGGTAAAGCCGCTAGACGGCAAGAGGGTTTTGAACCCGTCCCAAAATCCGCCAGTTCCGCTGCCTCCGGAAGGTACGGTAGTAGAGCGGTCTATTTATTGGGACCGTCGGGTAAGTGACGGCGATGTTGAAGTTATTCCGACCGACGACAGTGTGGGCAATAAACCCCAAGCCAGCGATGAGCGCCGGGCCAATCTGACCTTGACTCGCACCAACAAACCCGAAAAAAGCGAAAAATAATCCACAAAACTGCCAAGGAGAATTTATACCATGGCTATTTCGTTCGACCAGATCCCGACCAACTGGCGGGTGCCACTCATCTACGCAGAAATCGACCCGACGCAGGCCGATCAAGCCGCTCCGGCCATGCCCTACCGGGTGCTGGTCCTCGGACAGGCCACAGCCACACTGGCACCTGTTTTGGCTCCTCAACGGGTAACCTCTGCCGCCCAGGCTGTCAGCCTATTTGGTGCGGGATCCCTTTTGGCCGCCCAAGCTGAGGCTTGGTTTGGGGCCAATACCACGACCGAGGTTTATTATGTGTCCGTCCCCGAGCCGGAGGGAGCCAAGGCCACGCTACTGGTTACCCTGACCGGTACGGCCACCACCGGCGGGACCATCTCGCTCTATATTGGCGACGACTTAGTTTCCGTTTACGTGCCGCCGTCGACCACGGCAGCCGTAGCCGCGACCGCTTTAATAGGTGCTATAAATGCTCACGGGGGTTGGAGTGCAGTTGCTGGCGGGGAAGCCGGAAAACTGACCATCTCGGCCCCGTCCAAAGGCACAGTGTATAACGGAGTCACCGTTCGCGTAGGTTACTATCAGGAACAGGCCCTCCCTGAAGGACTGTCTATAGCCTATGCAGGTACCGCCCCAGCGCCGGCCAGCCCCTCACCTACATACAAAATATCCGCGTCGCTAGCCGGGTTGATCGCTTTCTACGGCAACCAAGATCCTGCCCGGCCCTTCCAAAGTCTAACCATTCCAGGTATCCTTCCGCCGCTCAAAAATGGGCTGGCCGGGCAGCTGGCTGGTGGCAGCGGGGTTCCTGACCTCGCTCCTCTATTTGCTGCGCTGGGCGACGATGACTGGTACCACTTCTTTGTTTCCCCGTGGACGGACTCGGCCACCTTGGCCGCACTTAAGGAAGAGGCGGAGCGTCGTTTTAACGCGATGCTGGATAAGCCGACGCATATCATTTGCGCCGCCAACGGGACCCACGCTCAACTTGGTGCTCTTGGTGCCCTCCACAACAGTCCTCACCTGACTATTCTTGGAGCTGGCGGGCCTTTTACAAAGCAAGAAAACAACCTCCTGCTTTTTGACGGTATTTCAACGTATTACGTCAACCCCGATGGGGGGATGACAGTCGAGCGTTTGATTACTACATATAGGGAGAACGCCTGGGGAGCTGCCGACCGGGCCTATTTAGATCTCAACACTCTTCTTACGTTGGCGTATTTGCGGTATAGCTACAAAACATGGATGGCCAGAATCTTTCCTCGCCACAAGCTTTGCGACGACTCGGCTAATTTTGGCGTAGGCCAAGCCATCACCACACCGTCGATTATCAAAGGCGAAACCTTTGCGTGGTTTCAGTCGATGGAAGAGCTTGGCCTGGTGGAAAACGCTGATGCGTTCAAGGATGCGCTCATTGTCGAGCGAGATCCTTCGGACGTTTGCCGGGTAAACATTAAGCTGCCGCCGAACTTGGTCAACCAATTAAGAGTCATGGCGGCCAAGATTTCCTTCCGGCTTTGATTCGGCTTTAATTCGGCATTAATACGGCTTTAAGCCTAGTTTAATCTACCTCATTTGACCAGACCAAAGGAGCCGTTATATGGCTGGCGATATTAAAAGAGGCGGCCTCCGCCGCCTGTCGATAGATGGCAATACTTTAGACATTACCTCTGAAGGGGTTACTTACTCTTTCGGCGGTCTCCAGTTTACTGAAATAATGGGCGCTGACCGTTACCACGGGGTGGCCGGCAAACCTGTTCCGGCCTTTATACAGTTTACGATAACCGACTCGCGTAAGCTTGACACTGTTCGCGACCTCTTGGACAAGGAGGGGGTTACGGTGACTGTTAATCTGTTAAGTGGGAAAATCCTGGTTTTGTCCGACGCCATCAACACAACTGAGAGGACTGCTGAGTCTAACGAGGGCAAAATCGCCCTAAGGTTTGTCGGTTCCAAACTCACTGAAATGGCAGGGTAAGTCATGGCCGAGGTTAAAAACAAAGTAGTCGAGCTCACCGAACCTATAGAGTTCGGCTCCAGCGTTGTGGGAAAACTGGCCTTGCGGCCTCCTAGAGCTAAAGACCTGAGGTATCTCGCGCCAGGGGCTTTGGATAAGCTTACCTTTGGGGAAATTATGGACCTCGCCGGCCGGTTGGCTGGTCAGCCGCCTGAATTTATGGACCTGCTTTCGGTTGCGGACACGGCCAAAGTGTCGTCGGCGGTCTTTGATTTTTTGTCGGATTCCGGCCAGAAGACTTCCTAGATCAACTATGCCTTTTGGCCGGGGCACCGTTTCATATAAGCCCGGCAGAGCTAATGGAAATGGAGCTGTTGGAGCTTTTGTTTTGGGAGTCGCAGGCAATAAGACGGCTTAAGCTTGAAAATCCACATGAGTAGTGAGCCTTGGTAAATGGAAGTAACGCTTGAAATTAAGGCTGAAAACCTAGCCGAGCAGCCCTTAAAAAGGCTGGGCGACGGACTTACTCAAGTGCACGATAAAGCCTCCAAGGCCAAAACTGCGACCAAACTTCAGGGAGACGAACTTAAAAAAGTAGACGACAAGGCCAAAAGCGTGGCCAAAAGTTTTGCCGGCCTAACAACGGCCGTCAAGAAAATGACGGCGCAGACAGGAGACTTGGCCAAGAAGTTTAACGACGTAGGCAAATCCATGAAGGAGGTGGCCGGGAAAGCGGCCGAGCTGGGAGCCAAAGTGCTGGCATCGACAGCGGCTCTGACCTACGGGTTTAAGTCTTTTTTTGTCGATATCGCGGCCGAGGCTGAAGATTGCGGCCGACTTTTGTCGGCCAATCTCGGAAGCGAGATGGGTGTTGAGGCTCTCAAAGGTATTCGGGAGTTTTCCGAGACCACTGGCCAGGAACTGCGCGGAGCCACCGAGGCCTTCCTGGCCATGAACCGTGGCGGCATCCGGCCTACTGCCGATAGTCTCAGAGCGGTGGCCGACATGGCTGCGGCGCACGGCAAATCAATGGCCGACGTGGCTACTAGTTTCGAGAACACTCTGAGGGGTCAAGCCGGCGGTCTGGAGGAGTTCGGTGTCAAGAGCGAGCAGATTGGCGAACGGCTACTTTTTACGTATACCAACCAGCAAGGCGAGCTGATTCGCTTGGCTTCCAATGCTGGCGACCCTGAAAATCTAAATAAAATACTGGCCAAAATTTCGCAGGACAAAGCAGGTGGCGCAGAAGAGGAGCGCGGGAAAAGCTTTGTCGGGATGGTTTCCAAAATTAAGACGGCCTGGGCAGAGTTCCGAACTTTAATCATGGACAACGGCCCCTTTGCGTTTGTCAAAGAGCAGCTTGAGTCGATCCTGGCCTGGGTAGCCCGTCTACGGGAAAGCGGGTCCCTTCGAGAGCTTGCTAAAGAGTGGGGGGAAAAACTCACCAACGCCCTTAAGAAAGTTAAAGACGGCGTTAAGGCCGCTTACGACCAGTTTAAACGCTGGCTCCCGACCATCTCCAGCGTCTACGAAAAAATAGGCGGCTTCAAAACCGTGCTCGCCGCCGTCGGGGTGTTCCTGGCCGGCCCGCTAGTTTCCGCCTTAGTAAAGGCCGCCAGCTCCTTAGGTATTTTTTCCAAGGCCATGCTGACCACGCCGGTTGGGTGGATAGCCATAGCCGGGACGGGATTGGTGGCGCTTTTAAATCATTTTGGAATCCTCGAACCTTTGATAGAAGGGCTCAAGGCCGGGTTTTCAGCCATGAGCGACGTTCTTGGGGGTGCGTTTAAAGCCGTACTTGAAAGCCTTTGCGGATTATTTGGTGATATGGGTTTGGTGCTGACCGATGTCAATGGTCAAGTCAACCCCGAGGCTTGGCGGGGCCTGGGTGAGGCCATAGCAGTATTTACTACCGGGGCTCTAGCCGATCTGATTAGCGGTCTGGCCAAAGCGCTGGGTTTTCTCCACGACCTCGGGGCTGGCCTTGGAGCAATAGCTGGCTCGGTGGTCTACGGAGATCAAGCTGCCATTGAGCAGCGCAACAACGAGGACACCTTAAGGGAAAGGCAAATTTACAAAGCCAAAAACGCAGGCAACTGGGAGGAGGTACGACGACTTTCCCAGGAGGGTACCACGGTCGCCAATCAACGTCGGTATCAGGACGTGGGCAAGAACGCTACCATCGTGCCCGGACGGGTACCGATGGCCGGCTCAACCCAGGGTCTTTTTGCTCTTCAACAGGAAAAAGGCATACCGCAAAGTCAGGCCGCCCAAAAACCTTTTGGTTATCCGCAGCAGGCAACTGGAAGGGTACCGATGGCCAGCTCAACCCAGAGTCTTTTAGGCCTACAGCAGAAAAAAACACCCTCCCCCGGTCAAGTCATAAGCCAAGCCGTTAAACCTCAAGAGGTAAAGACCTCGGTCGATGTGATCATTAAGGGGAGCCTCCCTGAAGGCTTTTCGGCCACGGCCAGCAGCACCTCGCCGAACACCAATGTTTCCGACAAAACCAAGCTGTTGATGGGCCGGAGGCCACACTAATGGCGTTTAACGTAGGCTACAGACAAGGACTCTTTGGCGGGGCGCCTTTTTATACAGCGCAAACGCAAGATAGTTTCGGTCGCCGGGGTGTCCACCACGAGTTCCCCTACAAGGATCGTGGTCTTTGGGATGATCTGGGAGCTAAGGACGCCGAGAGGAAGATAGAGGTCTACGTTACCAATAAACTTTCGGGTGGTTTTACCTCGGCCCGGGATGCTTTAAAAGCTGCTTTGGACAAGGGCGATGGAGAGTTGGTACATCCCTGGCTTGGCCGCCACAAGGTGGTATGTACGGACTACGCCATTACCCATGTGGAGGAGGAACTGGGCGTTTGTCGTTTTTCAATTACTTTTATAGACTGCGACACGGCGGCCGCAAAGCCCAAAGCCAACCCTGTTTCAGGCCTACTTGGGAGCTGCGGTAGAGCCTTGGCTAAGCTCGCTGAACTGACTGCCGATACTTTCACTTTAAGAGGCGCATTGGCTTATGTTTCGTCTATTACCGGCGGCCGGCTGGGTCAATTTCTTGACAAAGTCCAGGGAAGCGTAGCAGTTATTGACAAAGTGGTTGCGGTCATGCGGCCCTTTGTTGATACTGCCCTCAAGGTTTATGGCTTGGTCCGCACAGCCGATTTTTCCCTGTCTGGGTTTTTGGGAGACAAGGTCGATTTTTTAAAGGTCAGTTTTACTTCTCTGGAATCGACCAGCTTGACTAAGGAGTTAGTCGGAGTGGTAAGTTTATCCTCCCCAGCCGCCGGCTCTCCCGCTCAAGCTTACGCTCATCTGACCGGACTATCCGACATGGCTGCCACCATGCCCTCATGGGTGGCTCCGCCCCGAGCGGTCACGGCAAAAAGCGTAGCGATGATAACCAATAACCTGGACTCTATGAGCCTTCTCTTTCAAGGGGCTGCCGCCATTGAATCGGCCAAGTTGATTCCTTTCCTTGAGTTTGAGCACCAAGAGCAGGCCGAGAGCATCAAGGTAGATTTCCTGTCCCGTTTTGATGCGCTTTTGCTAAAGGTAGATGACGAACTTTACCGGCTCCTGGTAGGAGTCACAGCGGCAGCACTTGAGATTATAAGTCTCAAGACGCCAAGCCTAGCTAAGTTGGGTCACAAGACTCTGCTAGCCGACCTGCCCTCGGTAGTTTTGGCCTACGACCTTTATGAGAATCTTGAACTTGAATCTGACTTGGTAGGCAGAAACGGGATAGTCCACCCTGGATGGGTGCCGGCTGGTCGCCCAATGGAGTATTTAAACCGTGCCTAATATGGATTTAACCCCGCCTAATCAGCAGCCAAGCGATCAAGCACGGCTATTGGTAAACGATAAGGTTTACGAGGGATGGCTGGCGTTTTCCATAATTAGATCCATGGATGCACCGAGTGGGTCGTTTGATCTTGCCATCTCCGACTCATGGCCGGGCGGCGGGCAGCCGTGGCCTCTCAAAGAAGGAGATGAATGTCAGTTAAATCTAGGCAGTGAGCCTTTACTAAACGGCTATATTGACTCGGTCAAATACGAACTGTCAGGAGCCTCCAGAAGTCTTGCGGTTTCCGGGAGAGACAAGGCCTGCGATTTGGTGGATTGCTCGTATATTGAAAAGCCCGACCAGTGGAGGAAGGGCAAGGTCTCCGAGATAGCCATGGCCCTGGCTAAACCTTTTGGAGTTACGGTCACCATTGCCGTCCCGGACTCAGAGGTTTCTAACTTCAAAATAGAACCCGGCGAAACTGCGTACGACGCACTGGCTCGGCTGCTGAAGCTAAAAGGCCTTTATGCGTGGCCGGACGGTTCGGGCGGTTTGACCATCGGGTCATCGGAATTTAAAAACCTAGGCATTGTCTTGTCTGAAAAATCTTGTATCAGCATCTCCGCCACCCGGGACGCCACCGAGCGGTTCAGCGAGTATTTGGTAAAGGGTCAGCAGCCGTCGGCCAAGGCCGGAAAAGATCCAGCTACTGCCAAGAAGGCCTCCCAGACCGTAGACGAATCCAAGGACCCCGATGTCAAACGCTACCGGCCGCTGCTAGTTATATCCGAGGGAGCTGGAGCGGAAGCTACCGAGCGGGCACTATGGGAAGCGGCCGTGAGGGCTGGTAAAGCCCTAGAGGTAGAGGTCGTGGTGCAAGGGTACCGGCCTCAAAAAGGGGCTCCAATTTGGGCCTTGGGGACGCTAGTCGGAATTGAGGCCCCGGGGATAGGGTTAACCGGGGAACTCTTGATAAGCGGCGTCAAGTTCGACCTTCAGGAAGGAAGTGGCCATACGACTACGTTAACCTTGGCTAGGCCGGACGCCTACTTGCCAGAACCTATACAAGAAGGCAAGGATAAAGGCGGAGCCGGCGGCGGGCTTCCTCCGGGCAATGGGCTACCGGAAGGGACTGTTATTTATTCGTGAGGGGCGCTATGTCACTTGATGTTATTTCCAAGGCGACTAAGAAGCTAAAGAACAAAATAGAATTGCTGGTGGGACGGTGCGTTCTCAAGGCGGCCAAGGCCAGCGGACTGCTGACGATGCAGATTGATGCACTTGAAGGAGAGATCATTGATGGCGCAGAACGCATAGAGAACTACGGTCTCGCCGGACATCCCCCCGGCGGGTCTGAAGGGGTGATGGTCTCCGCCGGAGGCGCCAGGGACCACGTTCTGATAGTGGCCATGGAGGACCGTGGGGTGCGGCCAGATTTGTCAGACGGCGAAGTCAAGCTCTACAGCAAATTTGAGCAAATGATACACCTAGATAAAGAGGGTAACATAATTATAAAAGCACCCAAGGCTATCAAGATTGAAGCCCTGAGTTTAGATGCGAACCTGGAAACTACCTTTGGTGTTACAGCGCCGGACGGTTCCACTGTTACCGGCAATCTTAGTTCAACTGGTGAGGTAAAGGACCACACGTCGACGATGCAGACGATGCGTAACATCTATAATCCTCACCATCACGGCGGGCCGCCGCCTAACCAGACCATGGATTAATTGATGGACCTTTGTTTAAGACCTGCAGGGGAGCCGGAATTCGGCGGCGACCTCATAATGGCGGACGACGACCTAAGCCTCGACGACGGTCTCAACACCGCTATTTTGGTGTCTCTTTTTTCCGACCGGAGAGCCGAGCCGGCCGATGAGCTCCCCGACCCAGGCAGCTCCAGGAGGGGCTGGTGGGGTGATGCCCTGGCGGATGGACGCGACCGACTCGGGAGCCGCCTATGGCTGCTTACCCGCCGCAAACAAACTCCAGAGACGCGTCAACTTTTCATAGAGTACACCAAGGAAGCATTAAGTTGGTTGGTCGAGGACGGGGTGGCCTCGACCGTGGAGGTCGATGCCCAGTGGAAGTCTCAAGGCTTTTTAACGGTGACCGCCGTAGTGGCTCGGCCAGATGGCGGAGTTGTTCGTTTTGACTACGCATGGGATTCTGAGCTCGAAAAACTGGAGGTGGTTTCCAATGCCTTTTAACAGGCCTTCGTTGGCCGACCTTGCTACCGAAGCGCAGCATGACTTAGCCGCTCGACTGGGTGCTTTTGGACGCTTAAGACGTAACGTCATAGACGTGCTGGCCAGAGTATGGGCCGGGCTCACTCACGGCCTCTACGGTTACATTGCCTATCTTGCAAAGCAGATGTTTCCGCAGACAGCCGAGACTTATTACCTCGACCGACATTCGTCCTGGTGGGGTATTTATCGCAAGTCCCCTGCCAGGGCTCGCGGTTTGGTTATTTTTACTGGAATTTATGATTCTGAAATCCCCGCAGGGGCGGTGATGGCCGACCAAAGCGGCAACAGATGGGCCACCGAGGCCGGCGGCCGGATAGGGCTTGATGAGACTTTGACGCTCCTAGTTCGAGCGGAAGCTGGAGGTACGGCTTTCAACCTTGAACCGGGCGTTAAACTCAATTTAATAAGCCCTTATAGCGGGGTTAATTCCGAAGCAGAAGTAGGCGAGGACGGGGTTACCGGGGGCGCCGGTATTGAGACCGACGCCGAACTGCGCTCCCGTCTGTTAGAACGGGTCCAGGAGCCGCCCCAAGGTGGTACCGAACATGATTATGTTGCTTGGGCCAAGGCCGTCGATGGTGTAACCAGAGCCTGGGCTTATGGTGCCCGTCTTGGACCAGGGACAGTCTCGGTAACCTTTGTTTGTGACGGCCAAAGCGCTGGCATTATTCCAAGCGCGGAAAAGGTGGCCGAGGTTCAGGCGTATCTGGACGACCCAGTACGGCGGCCTATAACGGCCGATGTTATAGTCTATGCCCCTGTGGCATCGTTTGTAGATGTTACGATATCGGGGTTGATGCCAGATACGGACACAGTCCGGGACGCGGTAGTAGGGGAACTTCAGGCCCTATTTACCCGGGAAGGGGTGCCCGGAGGAAGCATTTTACTAAGCCACTGCCGTGAGGTTATTAGCCAAGCCGCAGGTGAATATGACCATGTTCTGGTCACGCCGACTCAGAACTTGACGCCGGCGGCGAACGCTATTCTTACATTGGGAGACGTTACCTTTGTTGAATAGCTATTTCGAGCAGGCAAAAAAGCTACTACCTCCAGGCCTTATCTGGGCTATTAGTGAGGCCGGCAGACTTGCCGAGATACTTAGGATGTCAAGTGGGCAACTGTCGAGCTGTCATCTACAGGCTGAAAAGCTTACATTGGAGGCATCGCCCCAGACCTCCGATGAGCTACTGGCCGAGTGGGAGGAGGTGTCCGGGCTACCTGATAATTGTGGCGGTGGTAATCCTGCCCTGACTATCACCGAGCGGCAGGAGTTGGTCATAGAGCGATTGACCCGTAGAGGCTCTATGGCCGTTGAGCGCTTTTTGGAGATGTCCCGCAACCTCGGCTACGACGTAACCATAAAAGAGTATAAGCCGTTTACATGCGGCCGCTCCTTTTGCAGTGGCCCGAACCTTCTGGGCAGGCGGGACGCCAGGTTCTTTTGGCGAGTGACCATAACCAGCCCCCGGATGCACTGGTTTAAAGCCGGCCGTTACCGATGTGGCGAACGGCTAGGGTGGGGAACGCCTGCCGCTGATATTGAGTGTTATTTCCTCCGCCGGAAACCCGCCCATACCGATATTATTTTTGAATACCAGGTGACAGCATGAAATATACCCAACCGCCAGGGTTTCCAGAAAACACAGCTTATGTCGACTTCAGTCCCGCAAATGGAATAGAGGGGTCCGTGGTGCCAGCGGCAGCCATCGAGGCTCCGCAGCGGGAGATTATTAAGGTCATCACCGAGGCCGGCATCGTCCCCAACGCCGGGGACCTCACCCAGCTGTATCAGGCCCTCGCGATTCTTTGGAAGACATTTTCCACAGCTAATACAGTCTCACACCTATCAGGTCCAGGCGTGAGGTCCCAGGACTACGCCGAGAACGCACTTTATACGGTGCCCGGGTATGTCGTAGGGGCAAGCCAGTTGCATGTTTTTTGGAATGGCCTACATTGCGCCAAGGGGCGTCAATATACCGAGGTAGGTACTGCTGGGGCGGTATCCACCCAAATTAAGCTTTTACATGACCTGTCGATTTCGGACGCTTACGACGTCTATGTGAGGGGCTGATGAGTTACTCAGAATTTGCTGAAGTTTACACTTTCCCCGCTGCTCAAAAGTTGAAGGGACTCCAGCAGCAACGGATGAGGTACGACTATGCGGACCTGACGTCTAAAGACCTATTCACTTTGAATATGTCGGTCAGTACGTTGCTCCGGATGGACGTGGCTGGGCAGATTTTACAAGAGAGAGAGAGAGAGAGAGAGAGAGAGAGAGAGAGAGAGAGAGAGAGAGAGAGAGAGAGAGAGAGAGAGAGTAGCTAGTTTTCAGGGGGTGCTCAGATGAGCTTCCCTGAGTTCTCCGATAAGGTCCGCCTGAAGATATTACCGGCGACCAGGGTTTATTACATCCGCAAGACCGGGAGCGACGCCAACGATGGCCTGACCGCAGCAACGGCGTACCTAACTTTAGCCAAGGCTTTTGATCAGTTACATGCCGTTGATTTTATTGGCCAACATTTAATATTTGATATCGGTGCCGGGAACTGGACAAATGAGATGTCCTATGAGGGTGGATGGCTCGCAACAATACTTCTCTCTTCGGATATCAAAGGTCCTGTAACAATTAGAGGTGCTGGCAACACTACAATTATTGATGGTCAGAGTGTACGTAATGGTATTTCTCTAGTAAATGTACCATACCATGTTACTATACAGGGTTTAAAATTTCTGAATTGTCTGATAAGTATAAGTTCAAATCATAGTTTAAGTTGGTTGGATGGGGTCCTGACTTTTGTGGGGAATAATTTAAATAGTGGTGGGGCTATATCCTGTGTAAATAATTCTTATATGTCCGCAGGGGCATCCTGCATCATCACGTTGTCGGGCGATTTTTATTGGTCCTTATCAGCAACTTTTAACAGTACTCTGGCGCTGTCGGCAGCGTTAGTTTTTTCATCACCAACGCATGGTTATGCGGCAGTCCATGCAGCTGTTTATGGGTGTCTTTATCTGAATCCCGGGACATCGACCGTTACAGGATCAGCTACTGGTACTAGGTATCACGTATATGCGAAAGGGCTTATAAACACTGGCGGACGTGGTGAGAATTTGTTCCCCGGGACAGTAGCCGGAAACGTAGCAACAGACGGCTTGTATATTTAAGGAGTAACGATGAGAGAGAGAGAGAGAGAGAGAGAGAGAGAGAGAGAGAGAGAGAGAGAGAGAGACTTAACAGGTCTCGTCTCCATCGGGGAGGCGCGCCATGGCTGACGGCTCGTCCTCCTTGACCGTTCAACGTTTCAAATCCATTGAAAATCGTGTGACGGTCGTAGAAGCCGGTTTAAGCGGCTCGGGGAACGTCCCCGGTGAAATGGCCTTGTTCCCCTGGCGCGTCGCTGAGTTGCCGCCGGGCTGGTACCACCGCAACGGGGACCTTTACCCGCTAACGAGTAACGAGGGGCAGGTTCTGAACGGCTTCTCGAGCGCCTTCAAGAGCGACTGGGGCATCGTGGTGACAGGCTCCAATATCAACGTGCCCAGCGCCTATCATTCCGACGGGAGAACCTTCTTCGACCGGGCGGTGAACGGCTCGACCAGGCTCCCCGGGAGCGTCGAGCAAGACGCCATCCGGAACATCACCGGGACGCAGGGCGGAGGCCTGACCGAGTTCCTGAGAAGCATGCCGCCTACCGGCGTTTTCGTCAAAGGCGATGTCAGGGGCAGTAACGAGTGTTTTAGCAACGCGTCGAACACCAGCTGGGACCGCGTGTACAACTGCAGCTTCAACGCCAGCCTGGTCGTTCCTACCGCCACCGAGAACCGACCCCTCAACCGCGGCATGACACCCGCCATATTTCTCGGGGTTTTCTAATGGGTGACACAGTCTCGTGAACTTCCGCTTCCCCGGCGGGCCGGAGCCCGCAAATGATAACCGTTATCGAGTCTAGAGAGGCCTGGTCAACATGGCAGAGCGCGACATGTCAAAAGAAATAAACGATCGTTTGTTAAGTGTCGTGACCAACGTAGCCACCCTCGTAGAGCGCTCCAATCACACGGAGAAGCGGCTCGAGGGCATAGAGAACCGGTTGGCCATGGTCGAGCTGAAAATGGACTCGATGACGAAAGAGCTGGGCAAGTATTCCGTGATAGCCGCCGTGGTCATCGCGGGCATCGTATTCATCGTTCAGCAGGCGCTGAGGGTGGCCGGAGGTTGAGCCCATGTCCGATGACTACAGGGAAGCCATGGAGATGTTGCGCAAGATCGACGGCTCTATAGAGAGGCGCCGTCGGGTCGGCGATGACTTCGAGGACAGGTTAAAGAGGGTGGAGAGCATGGTCAAGGACTTTACCGAGAACTTCGCCGCCAAGAGCGACAAGAGCTTCCGGGTGGCCGTGGTGTGCTCGATGGGGCTGGGATCCCTGGTCTCGGCCCTGGTGACTCTGTTGCTCAACCTCGCCTTCGGAAGGTGAGCGCCTTGTCGAGACAGCTTGTCGACCCGAGGTTCAGCCTCGGGCGGGAGCCCTTGACGGAAATCCACGTCCTGGAGGACCGGGACCGGGACGGCGGCTATTACGCCTACGAGATAGAGTCGCCGACGAATCCGGCCCTGAGGGTGCCCCTGACCTTCCAGAACGGGCCGTGGCGGGAGGTGGGCGTCAACGGGATATTCGAGGTGGACCTGCTGGTGATCGCCCGGGACAAGCTCGAGAGGTCCCTGCCGGAGGACCCGGAGAAGCGCGGGTATACCAAGGAGGCCATCAGGAACATAACGCTGGCGATCGACAATTTGATGTCGCGGTACCAGCACCGTGAGAAAGGCGAGACACCATGACTTTCGAGCAAGCCTACCCTGCAATCAGGAGGCACGAGGGCAAATACGTCAACGACCCCGACGACGCCGGCGGGGAGACCTTTTGGGGGATAACCCGCAGGTCTCATCCCACCTGGCCGGGCTGGGTCCGGGTGGACAAGGCGAAGGCCGCCGGGCACAGGACCGCCAAGGCCCTGGACGCCTATTTCAAGGACGATCAGGCCATGGCCGACATGGTGGCCGAGCGGACCAGGCTCGACTACTGGGAGCCGCTGTGGGGGATCCCGGACAAGATCAGGACGAAGCTGGTCGACATCTGCGTCAACATGGGCCTCTCGGGCGGGGTCATGGTGCTACAGAGGACCCTCAACCAGCTCGGGGCCAAGCTCAGGGTCGACGGGGCTCTCGGGCCGGCCACCAGGGGGGCCCTGGAGGGCCGGGACGAGGACAAGGTGATAGACGTCCTTTGCGAGGTCCAGGCGACGAGGTACAGGGAGCTCGCGGAGAAGCGGCCGGAAAACAAGAAGTATCTCAAGGGCTGGCTCATCCGGGCGAAGTGGCGGCCATAGGGCGGGTCGGGAAGGAGTCGGCGGGGCTTGGGAGCGGAGCCTGAAAACACGAGAGCCGGCCCGCCTAAGCGTCCGGCTCTCAACATGGGAAGATAATACCACGGCTCAAACACCATGTCAAGCGTTTTTTTCGAGCCGGACGAGTTTTTTTCGGGTCCCGCCGGCCATGGTGGCGGCGAGGGTGGAGGGGGAGGATGGACAAGGTCCTCGCGAGCCTCAAGGGGCTGATAGTCAACGGGGTCGGCGGCCCGAGCCTGGGCCGGGTGACCTTCCTGATGGTCTTCGCCCTGGCGATGTTCATATGGGCCACG
>JAISWF010000024.1 GCA_031271165.1 Deltaproteobacteria bacterium | reverse complement strand
CGAAGTCGAGAATCGTCACAGTGAAAGCTGGGTGCGGGAAATCCGCATGCCCGGTTTGACGGGGGGTGACTGGAAAAGGAGCCAATCAATGGAGACCTCGCCAGTTGCCTACCCTACTTCATCATTATTTCAGCCTGATTTTCCTGGTCAAGACTGCGCCTTTGGATGTCATCACAGGGTGCGATCACACCTTTGCCGCCGGCTTACCAAAAGAACTGCTCCCGGCGGCTGAGCCTAGCATCTTGTGGTTAGGCGGCCAGTGGGCGATTAACAAGCTATCCGAGCTTCTTTGGTTTTTTGGCGAGTTTACGGCCGCAATGAGCCCTGGGTCATCAGTTTTCTATTCGGCTAAAGATTGATTCAATAAATTAGAGCAATCAACATGTTCAAGGTATTTTGATAATGATTTTATATATATTACTGAAAATTTTTACTCGGCAAATATTTATACTTACCAGCCCAGATAATTTTTAACTGCCTGTTATTTCAACAATTTTTCGATTAGAAATCAAAAAAAAATTTGAGGCAATAAAATTAAGAAGTTAATACTTGACAACTGATTTTAAATGATTATTATAATTAATATAGTTGAAAGGGTCGACTTGACCTTGGACTTGAATCGGGAGCCTAAAAATGCAAAAAATCCGGGAGCCTAAAAGTGGACCAGCCAAGCTTCCCTTGAGCCGACTTTAATCAATAACTATAGCATGATTTTGTTAATTATTAGAATATTAGATACTTAAATTTAAAATTAATATACTAATTTGGTAAAATATTTAAAACAAGTTAAAAAACGATTAAAAGAAAATAGCCTTTGATTCTTGGCTCACCGGCTGACACTCACCCGTCGACCCTCATCTGCCGGCAGTGTCGGGAGCATTTCCGGCGGCTAAATTTACGTCTTCAGCCGCTCACCTCGGAGCACTTTCCAATCGTGCGCCGCCTGAGTCTGCCTGGCCTTCGCCGTTTGGGTGAGTAGACTCCCGAACCTTTGGGCCAAGCGATAATAATCGCTCCTTGAGCCCCAGCGGATCGCCCGATAATCCCGGCCACGGACGGTGTTGGTGTTTTGAAGGCCCGATTTTGTTGTTCGGCGGCTTTTTATCCGTAGCCGGCCCTTCTTTTGGCGGCCGGCCAAGGTTACCAGGGAATCAAAAAGGACTTTTTTAAGGTGCCAAAGGCTGGCGATGGCGGCGGCCGTCCGCTAATGTCTTAACTAATGTTATAAGGCCATATGAATATTGATTATAGCCGCCGATAGCCTGTGCCTGACGCATATTTTAGTTACCAACTAGTACTAAAAGGTGCTCGTGATTTTTCAACTATTATTTAGATCATCAGCCAAATTCATTGAACTAACCTTGCGACGACAATTAATCAAATATTTAAAGGATACTTTTGTGAACCTTAAAGTAACAACAGAACCAGACTTTTCAATGGTCAAAAATGATGGCCGGGGTTTTTTTAAAGGTCGCTGGCCTGGCCTGACCTTGGTGGAGCTTTTAGTGGTGATCGCTATCTCTTTGATCGTCAGCGCAGTGGCCTTTACCATTTACCGCATCAACACCGGCTATTACCTCAGGGAAGAAGCTTTTATCCAGCAGCAGCAAAATCTCAGAGCCGCCTTTTATGTTCTGGGCCAATCTCTGCGCATGGCCGGCAACGGTCTTAAGGTTTTAGGGCCGGACGTAAGCTTGATCCAGGTCTGGAGCCCCAGCCAGGTAATTGTTAACAAGGGTAATGTTTCAATTAGTCCCAATCCGGGTTGGTTTTCTCATCCCGGCTCCTCGGCTGGCGGGGCCAGGGCCATTTTCGGGATTGATGGCGGCCCCAAGCAGGCCGATGTGGTCACGTTATTTCGGGCCGAAGTTGAATATCCGGCGCCCTTAGGTCTGGTCCAGCAAGCGGGCGGAAATTTTGTTGATTTAAACGGTCCAGTTCAGTTCGACACTTTAGCCGATCGCAACATCATCGCCTTGGTCAATAAAACTCAGGCCACTTTGTTGGAGGTCGACCGCTTTGAGTCCAACCGCATCTATTTTGTTAAAGGTGGCCGGTTTACCGGGCCGTCAGGCCCGCCGGGCAATTTTCCGACAATTGGATCCTCGGTTTACAATTTAAGGGACGTAAGTTTAGTTACCTATTACGTGGATCAGCAAAATTTTCAGCTGATGGCCGCCCATCATGACCTGGGCCGGTTGGGTTACGACGTATCAGCCAATAAATCGGTTATTGTGGCCAACAACATCGAAGATTTGCAGATATATTACTATTATGCCGCCGAAGTGGTCGATCCCGAGTCCTTGGGCCTTAATCCCGACCTCAGTTTGGCCAGACTCAACCGAGACCGGGTCAAGGCTCTGGGTCTGGCCATGACCTCCCGCTCCGGTTACGGGGAAGGCGCCTATAACCGGCGGCGGCCGGCTCTTTTTAACCGCGAGGAGGGAAGTGTACCAGACAACCGGCGCCGCAATACGTTAGCTGAATTTATTTATTTGAGGAATTAAGACAATTAAATAGTTAATTAGAAGACATTTGACGGAGATTCTATGAGTAAATCAATAAAGGCTGGTCAAGGTTATACGATTATTGAACTATTGGTGGTCATAGGCATTATCGTCATTTTGGCCGGGCTGACCGTGCCCCTGATCGCCAGGCACCTGGGAGACTCCAAGGTTAGGGTGGCGGCTGGGAATCTTGATTCGGTCTTCCAGAAGGCCAGGATGATGGCCGTCACCAGCCAAAAACCTGTTCGGGTGGTTTTAAACTGTACCCGAAATGTGGTTGATAAATGCGTCCTAAGCCTTCAGGTTCCGGTTTTTGAGGTTATTACAATTAAAAGCTGGCAGAGTATGCCCGCCTTTCGCCGGGAATTTGACCCCAGCATTTTGGCTGTCAAAGAACCGGGATCGGCGGCTTACGATGGCCAAAAAAGTTGGCCGAACATTTTTTGGGCCATATTTATGCCTGACAGTCGGGTCTATTCCGATCCCCGGCCGTTTACTCTTTTTTTCTTTAAAGACGGTCAGACTAAAAAAGCCCGCCAAGGCTGGTTGGTGAAATTATCCAATGATTCTGGAAGAGTTGGCGTCCAAAGCCACCAGGCTGAGGTTAGCTGAGGGCTTTAGTTGAGGGTTTAAGTTGAGGGTTTAAGTTGAGGACCTGAGGGGGGAGATTTTCAATGCCCAATTTTCGAAAGCAGCCGCCGAAGCCAAAATCAATATTTTCGTCCAACCGATGGGGTTTTACCTTAGTTGAGCTTTTAGTCACCGTAGTAGTGCTGACCATCGGCTGCTTGGCCGCCATCCGCCTGCAGGCGACTTCTCTTAAGAGTTCCAATTTGGCTGACCATATTATGGTGGCCACCTTTTTGGCTGAAGGTGAGATGGAACGTCTCAAGGCCCTGACTTTTCCTCAACTGACCGTTGAGGCGGCCAAGGGTCAAATGGTTGAGGCCGGCCTTAATCGTTTGGGGCAGCCTTGCCGGGCCGAGCTCTGCTCCGGCCATATTTTTACCAGGACGGTCAATTATTATCAGGCTATTCCGACCTCCCTGAGCTACCAGGTGGAGATAATCATCGACTGGACTGACAATACCGGGCCCCAGCGGGTCCTTCACAGCGCCGCTATTACTTCTTTGTCTTTTTAAGGGCTAAAAATAGCTATTTTTTTTGTTTTATTTTTAATAGCGCCTATATCATCAAAAAATACATTGAAACTATGATTATTATTTTATTGGCAGATATTTTATGGAATTAAATAATCCCAAAACCCTCAATCACAAACCGGCCAGTATTCTGGCGTTCACTTTGTTACTTTTGGTTTTAATGAGCCTGATGGGCATTTACGTTTTAACCAACACCTCGGCCGAACTGTCAATAAGCGGCCAAAACCGGATCGGCCGGGAGGCTTTTAATGCCGCTGATAGTTCGGTCCGGGTGGCGGTCCTTTTGGGCCGGATATTACTTCACCCGGAATTGGGGCCGCCCTCCCAAGCTCTTAAAACCGCAGCCGGGCCGGTCTTCCCCTTGAAGGTTGAAATCAACCAGTCCCGTTTGAACTTGGCCTCTCTCCAGAAGGAGGCGGCTGAGTTTGACTTTGCCAAGCGCTACCGTGAAGCGGTGGTCAACGATCCATCCGGCTCTGGTCCTCACCTTATTTTTAAGGTTCACGACAAGGTGGTTGGGACAGCGGTTATTTCATTGGAAACTGACGTACCCATTGGGGCCGGTTTTTCTCTGGGCTCAGGCGATCGCTACGACAATGGGGGCGGCAGTAATGTTCAGATCAATTTGGTTGTTACCGCCAGCGGAAGCCCGTCATCGGGGCCCAAAGATCGGCTGACCGAGCCTCATTCCATCATCACCGCCATTTACCGTGAATATCAGTGAACCCCACAATTAATCGCTCCGATTCTTAAGCGGCCATAGGTCCAGGCGGCCCTGGAGCCGAGGAGCAATAAGAGTCAGGCCAGGGGCTGATGGCTCTTAAGAGGTGGTCATTTGGTGCCGGGTCTAAAGAGCCGAATCCAACTTGAACCAGCGGCGTCCGGCTCCCACCACATCAATATAGTTTACCCAAAGTGATAAAGGTATTTCATGACATATTGTACTTTTTTCGTTTTATTAAACCGGATTGCGGCAATGGTTTTATCTTTGATTGCTCGTTGGCTCCGGGACTGGCGGCCGGTCGGTGGAATGATAACCAAGGCGATCATTGGCTTGGCTATTTTGACTGGCCAAGCTTTTGGGGCCCCATCGGGAACTCAGCCTCTCCGAGACAAATACCAGACCCAGCCTTTTACCGTTTCCGGGGTCACCATCCCGGAGGTGCTTTTGGTCGTCTCCAAGGATCTGAAAATGTTTCAGCAGGGCTATCCGGCTTTGGTTGATCTTGACGGAGACGGCCGGGTGGACACTGGATTTAATCCAGGGGTGGAATATGTCGGATATTTTGACAGCTCAGCCTGCTACGCCTACAAGGGCTCGGTGACTAAAGGCTTAAATGGCCAGTATATGACCGGCGACAAAGATGGTTACTTTTATCGGGTCGGTCCGGCAATCGAAGATCAAAGTCCGCAGCAAATCCAATCCTCCAGGCCGGCTGGTTTGAAAAACTACGTTGTTTCCCCGCAGTCGCCCTTTGGAGTCTGCTATAACCCCTCGACCTCCCAAGCGGTCAGAGCCTCAGGTCAAAAGACTTTCAGCGGCAATTGGCTCAACTTTATTGCCACCAGCCGGATGGATGCCATCAGAAAAATTCTCTATGGCGGCAAAAGAAGCGTCGACACCACCACCAGGACGGTTTTAGAGCCCTCCTTTGTGCCGCCGGATTCCACGATCTGGGGAACTGAGATCAGAAGTGACGACACCTGGATGGAGGTCACCGCTCTTTCAGCCTATCACGATATCAGAAAATTCACCCCTTTTGAAAAACCGGCCAGGGGCAAGGCCCATTTTATCGGCCGTGGAAGTGATATGGGAGCCACAAATTTTCACTTTCCGGCTCTCAGAGTGAGCTTTGACGTCGACAAATCCTCTTTTAACCTCGGCGGGTCGGACTTTGTCGGGGTCTCGGTTTCGGTGACGCCTCCTTACGGCCGCTATTGGGATTGGGTGCTGGTCAATCGGCCGCTGCCCGACGACATGGTCTTAAAGCCTCAAATGCGCACTAAGATTAATGTCTATAACCTCCACGTCGAAGTTTGCGCCCCCGGGCGGATAGGGGAAGGGGAGGGCTGCATGTCATTTCCCGGACCTACTGACAGCCCGTCGGATGACATTTTTAAGCCCAGCGGTCTTCTGCAGCGATATGGTTCAGGCTCAAATATGATGTATTTCGGGCTATTAACCGGAAATTTCGGGAACTCCAATCTATTTGAAGGGGGCATGATCAGAAATCATATGGGCCCCATCATCGGCCTTCTCCCTAAAACGCCTAAACCAGACCAATTTGTCCCGTCGGTCAATGAGCAAACCGGCCAGATTTATGATAAGGGGCTGATTAAAAATCTTGATCATTTGATGATCGCCGGCCGCAACCCGGGTCTGAACCCGGTTTTAGGTTATGGCTCCCAAAATTACGTCAACACCAAAAGCTGGAGCAATCCGCTCGGGGAGATGCTCTATGAAGGAGTACGCTATCTGGCCGGAAGCGATGAGCCAACCAGGCTTTATGCCAATGACCCAGATATTGATGTCGCCAACAGCACCAATAACCTTCTGACCGCCTTGCGGTACCGAGCCAAGGCCTGGAAAACCGGCCGGCCCGATATTCTGACTTCCGAATGCGCTAAACCCGTTATTTTGCTCATCAGCGATATATCCACCGATTACGACGGCAACAGCGTCGGGAGCGACTTAAACCGCCCGCTTCTGGCCGGGACCAATCTCCCGTCCTATCTCAGACCAGCAGACGTTCCTCAGATATTTAACATGAGGACTTATTTAAATACAATAACCCGTCTGGAAGGTCTTGATTCCACGGGGCAGACTCTATATGTCTATTCCCAGGGCGCAACCGATACCTGCATGCCCAAATCGCTTCCGTCTCTTTACAGCGTCAAGGGCATTTGCCCCCAAAATCCCAGCTCCGAGGGGACTTACAGCGTGGTAGCGGCAGCCTATTACGCTCACATCCACGACTTTAACCAATCTGTCGACCCTAACCATACCAAGACCGGGGTGGACATCTTTTCAGTTTCCATGAGTTCGGCCTTTCCCGAACTGAGCTTTCCGGTGCTTGATTCTGCAGGCCGGGCCGAACAGAAAATTACCATTTTACCGGCTAACTTTTCTTCGGCCGTGCCAGGTAAAACTCTGGGTTTTTTAAATTACATGGTCCTGGAATGGGAAACTGACCGCAAGGGCCAGCCCTTTCACGTCGTTATCAAAGTCAATTTTTCCGACAACGAAAAAGGCGATGACTGGGAGGGTGACGGGCAGGTGACTTATGAAATCGATCTCTTAACTGATGCCTCAACCCCGGCTTCAATGCGCGGCAGCACCAGAGTCGGGATCGACAGTGGGGAACTAAAAAACGTAGTTTATTATTTATTTGAAAACCCGGCTTCGGCTGAAAATTCATCTGATTTTATTGATATCAAACCATCACAGGTTAGAGCCTTGCGGATCCTGAGCTCCTGGGAGACTTCCGGTACCGGCCGGGGAATGGGTATGGGCTACACCATCAGCGGAACCACCCGGGATGGAACCTATATGGATTTGACCATGAATTCCCCCATAGCTCATCGCAATCTAACCCCAAAGGGATGTCCCTACGTGGGCGCTCTTTCCGTTGGAGCGGAGGGCTGCGGGCGGGTGGTCTCCAATCTTAAAAAACAGTCGAGGGTCTTTGCCTTTAAAAACAGCACCAGCGACGTTAAGACCCTGCCATCGACCATGTACCTGGCGGCCAAATACGGAGGCTTTAGCGATTTAAACCGCAACGGCGTCCCCGACCCCGGGGAGTGGGAAGGAGCCGACGGTCAGCCTAAAAATCTTTTTATGGCTCAAAAATTGGCTGAACTGCCTGACCAAATGGAGAGAGCCTTTTTGGCCATTGCTCGAAGTATTTCCACCGGTACCTCAACCTCAGCTTCCATCAATTCGGTTATGGGTGGGGGGATATCCATCCATACCGCCTATTACCCCCAGTACATCAATCCCGATAACGAAAGCGAACGGCTCAACTGGATTGGAACTGTATACGGTCTTTTTGTCGATAAATGGGGCAATTTAAGGGAAGACTCAAATGGCAATCAACGGCTTGAGCCAGCGACCAAAGATGGCCAGGGCGACTATATTTTAACCTTCAACAGCGTTAACCACCCGCCTTCACCAGGCAAGCAGCCGCCTTGTTTTATTGATGGGGTCTCCATTAGCCGCTGTGAAGACCGATACGGTACCAATAATCCAGTGCCTTTAAAAGGGCCGTCTGGCAAACCCGACAACATCCATCAGATTAAGGCCGTCTGGGACGCCGGGCGCTGGCTGGCCGAGTTGGACCCCAATCCGCTGGACCCCAAACTCCTGACCTCCAGTCGCCTTTATCAGACCCCGGCCACCACCGTTGGGGGCCGGAGGCTAATCTATTTTACCGATCCCCGGGACCCCAAGGACTTAAAGCTGTTTAACACCAGCCTGAGTTCCATGGCCGTTTTGTCCAAATACCTCATCCATGATAATTTTAGTGACTACCTTCCCATCCCGGCCGAAACGGCGGCCAACTCTACAAGTCTTTCCACCCGGCTGGTTGAATACATCCAGGGAGCGGAGGTCACTGGGTGGCGCAAGCGCACAGTCGCCAATCCTTGGGGACCAACCCCGTCCACGGTCGTCTGGCGAATGGGGGACGTCATAAATTCAAAACCCATCGTTGTCGGACCGCCAGCTTTTAATTATGACATCATTTACGGTAGCTCCTCCTACAGCGAGTACCGAACCGCCAAGGGCGCCCGCCGGCAGGTGGCCTACTTTGGCAGCAATGACGGCATGCTCCATGCCGTTAACTTGGGCTTTTACGGTTCCTTAGCCGAGGGGCAGGTCGGATACAACCTGTTGGGTCCCAATAATGAAGTCCGCCACGAGTTGGGAAGTGAGCTCTGGGCTTACATCCCCGGTTCACTTTTACCCCATTTGAAGTGGCTGGCCGCCCCCGACTACTCCCACAGTTATATGGTGGATTTAAAGCCGTTAATCGCCGACATCAAGATTGCCGGAAAATGGCGGACCATCTTGATTGGAGGCCTGCGTCTGGGCGGAAGGCCCATTGAAAATCCGTCAGCCAAAAGTCTGCCAGTTGAGGAGCGAATTATTTACTCCGAAGTCTTTTGTCTGGACATAACCGATCCTGAAATGCCTCCAGTCTTTCTGTGGCGCCACAGTTCCGAGGAGATGGGCTTAAGTGTCGGCATGCCCTCAGTGGTAACCTCAAATGAGCAGTGGTACGTCATAATTCCCAGCGGCCCGAAAACCGATTCCGTTGACCGAACAGGGGCGGTAGTTTATGGTCAGAAATCACCCTACGACGGGTACAGCGAGCAAAGGGCCCGTTTGATAGTGGTCAACGCCGAGACCGGTTCGCTTTACCAGACCGGAGATAATCTTTTAGTGCCGGCCTCCGAAGGCCGCAGCTTTTTTAACGACCCCTTTGTGCCGGCGGCTCTTGAGCCTGACCGTAAGAACGATCTCTGGAACAACCATGTGGTTTATTATGGTTTGACCATCAGCCGCCAGGGGGGCAGCTGCCTTGATAAGGGAGCGGTTTATCGTCTGAGAATGGTCGACAAAGACAACTGGAGTCCGCTCCATCCCAGTCAGTGGAAGCTGGAGCGATTTTTTTCTCCCGATCGACCGGTGACCGGTGCCGTCAATGCCACCTTTGACGGCTACGGCAATATGTGGATTGTCTTTGCCACCGGGCGGCTGTGGGGCCTTCAAGATTTATCGCCGTGTACTTCGGCCACTAACCTGCCAAATTGCCTTGCCAATCACGAGCAGTATTTGTACGGGATCAGAGAACAGCTCGACCCCGATACCGGGCGGATGCTTTTTACCGATCGTACCAATGAGGGCCAAAACCTCGTTGACCTTAGCGGAGTGAGGGTCTGGAGTGATGGAAGCATTAGCGGGACTAGTGACGGCTCAAAAACTTATGCTCAGCTGACCGGCAATATCTATTCCCAAGGGGCTCCGGGCTACCGCCGGCGTCTTAACCTAAGCCAGATCTTGGGGCCGGGCGGAGAGCGCAACTTTGAGATGGTTTTTACCCAGCCAAAAGTTGTGGGACTGGGTAACGGACAATCGGTGATCTCATTTACTTCTTTTGAGCCCAATAAGGCCACCAGCTTTTGCGGGGAACTGGGCAACAGTTATATGTATTTGCTCGACACCTTCAGTGGCTTGGCCAGCCCCGCCTTGAGCCAGATCTTGACCGCTGATAACCCTAAGACCAACCAAAACGGGGCCTTTGAGGTTACCGGAGGTATCCATACCGGAACCCAGCTAAATACCGAGGTCACCGCTCAAATCGGAACTGACTCGATTATTTTTTCCACCAATTCGTCTGACAACAGTCATTTCAGCCTAAATATTCCGACCGGCGATTTTTTCGGAAACGCCTTAGTATCGTGGCGGGAGGCCATCAATACCGGCTTTGACATGAGTCAGGACTCCATGACCGTGGATATCGATCCCAACGCTGAACCGTAAAATTCCGAAAAAAAATGGATTCAAAGGGTTGATTCGGCCCCGGCCGCCCCTTTGAATCCCGGCCAAATCACTTTTTTGGGGCCATTTTTTCCAAGCCCGCTCTTGGACTTAGTTATCCTCCTGGGGCGGCTCCCGTAGCATCTTTATTTCCAGGGCATAGCCGTCAGGTTCGTTGGGGGTTTCCAGGACAAAGGGGAGCAGCTGGAGTTTGGGGTGATAAACCACTTTCCGGATGGCCGGCAGCCCGATTTGTCCTTGCCCGATCTTGGCGTGACGATCCTTGTGAGAGCTTTTGTTGTTGAGCGAATCGTTGATATGGACGGCCTTGAGTCTATTTAAACCGAGCTCTCGGTCAAATTCTTCCAAAACCCCGTCTAAATCGTCCACAATGTCGTAGCCGGCATCAAAGACGTGACAAGTATCCAGACAGACCCCAACTTTGGCCTCAAATTTAACCAAACCAATAACTTCGGCCAGTTCCCCAAAGCTGCGCCCAATTTCCGAACCCTTGCCGGCCATAGTTTCCAAAAGGACGGTGACCGAAGTATCAGCGGTGAGGACCTCGTTTAACAAAGCGGCGGTTTGTCTGATTCCTGCCTCCGTTCCTTGTCCGACGTGACAGCCGGGATGAAAATTGTACAAGGCCCCCGGAAGAAGAGCCAGCCGCTCTAAATCTTCGGCCATGGATTTGAGGGCAAAATTGCGGATTCTGACCTCGGCGGCACAAGGGTTGAGGGTGTATGGAGCGTGGGCCACCAACGGCCCCAAATTGTTTTTATTGGCCAAATCAATTAAGGCTTTGAGGTCGGCCCGGTCCAGGGCTTTGACCGCGCCGCCTCTGGGGTTGCGGGTAAAAAATTGGAAGGTATCGGCCCCGAGCCTGAGAGCCTGCTGACCCATGGCTAAGTACCCATTAGAAACCGATAAATGGCAGCCTAAAAACATTTTTTTCTCCATAATTAATAATAAAGAAGGCCATGAGACCGAGCCTTCGAGACTGGAAAGTTGGAAGGAGGAAAAAATCCGGTCCTCGGAAAATCCGGGTCTGAAAGAGCCGGCCTTTAAGGATTGAGCCTTTGACCTGAGACTTTGGCCTCAAGGCTCCTTTTGGCGGCCGGACAGGACAAAGTTTTAGTTCAATTAACAGGTTGGCCCGAAAAGGTTTATTTTAAAATATATATATGTAGCAAATAAAATAAATTATATAGGAAAAAATTAAAATATAAATAAATAATCCATGATATAAGGAAAATTTAATTTATAGGGAGCCTTGTCTAACCAGCCCACCACCGCCTTTGAAGGTCTAGCCGCCTCAAAATTCAAAAAAATATTTTGCTTTGTTTAACAAATTATGGTATTTTGACAAATCCCTGAAAAATTCGACGTCGGGTTCTCCAGCTGTAAAACGACCTGTCAGTTTTTCAATTGGAAAGTAGGGACCAGTCCACCAAAAGTCGTTACAGCCAGGGTTCGCTTAACGGCTGAGAGGAATTTTTTGATCTTTCAGAATTCGGTGGTCTCTGGCTCCTAAATATTTGATAGTTGGTCGCTTTCTGGGAATATGAGAGCGACGGTCTTTTTTCGCCAGGATTGGTCCTTGGTTGGGACCAGTTAAAATTTCCCCGGTCTTTTCCGGATATTTTAGGAGTTTAGAACGTGACCACTTTTCTCAAATCCAACGATGCCCTTGGCATTACCAACCGCGGAAACCCGGCCGAGTCGGGCTTATGCACTCTCTGCCAGTCAGACTGCGTCGGTCGCTGCGAGGTTTGGACTTCGTGCCTCAAAGGCCGGGAGCTTCTCTATCCGCGTGATTTTGGGCAAACCATCGCTGGGGCAATCAACATCGCCCCGGAGGGCGTTTCCTATAACAGCCTCAGGGTTATGGGTTACAATTACGGCGCCCACAATGCACCGCCTTCGGCGGCCAAGGGCGATGCCTTGTTTACCGAGGTTTCGTTGGAAACCAGTTTCGGACAAAAAAAGAAGACCGTTTGCCGGGTTCCCTTTATGGCCGGAGCTCTGGGCTCGACCTTCATTGCGGCTAAATATTGGGACGCCATGGCCGCCGGCTGCGCCATTTGCGGAGTCCCCATTGTTATAGGCGAGAACGTGGTTGGAGTTGACCGCAAGTCGATTATTGAAGGCGGCCGCATCAAAGTCAGCCCGGAAATGGATCGTCGATTAGAGACCTACCTGCGCTACTTTGACGGTTACGGTGCGGCCATCGTTCAGCTCAACGTTGAAGATACCAGAAACGGCGTTGCCGAGTACATTGCCTCCAAATACCGCGAAAACGTCATCATCGAACTCAAATGGGGCCAAGGGGCCAAAAACATCGGCGGCGAAATCCAGGTCAAAGACCTTGAATACGCTGACTTTTTGCAAGCCCGCGGCTATTTGGTAGATCCCGACTGTACCAAACAGGAAGTCCGTGAGGCCTTTAAAAACCACGCCATTACCGGGTTTGCCCGGCACAGCCGACTGGGCTACACCAACCTCAACACCTGGGAAGAAGTCCGGACCGACTTTTTAAAGCAGGTCAAATACCTACGGGAGATTGGGTTCGAGCGTATTTCGCTTAAAACCGGCGCCTACGGCATGGAAGCTTTGGCCATGGCCATCAAACTGGCCAGCGAGGCCGAGCTGGATTTACTGACCATTGACGGAGCCGGCGGCGGCACCGGCATGAGTCCCTGGGACATGATGGAGCACTGGGGCGTCCCACCCATCCTCCTGCACTCCAAGGCTTACGAATATGCCTCCATTTTGGCTGCTTCCGGTCAGAAGGTGGTCGACATTTCCTTTGCCAGCGGGTTTGCTCGTTCTAGCGCTCTTTTTAAGGGCTTGGCTTTAGGAGCCCCGTTTGCCAAGATCATTTGCATGGGCCGGGCCATGATGATTCCGGGCTTTTTAGGCTCCAACATCGAAGGCGTCTTAAAGCCGGCTAACCGGGCCAAAGTCAACGGCAATTGGGATACTCTCCCCAAGTCAGTCACTGATCATGGCAGTTCGGCCGAGGAGATTTTCGCCGGCTGGTACGATGTCCGCAACAAGATCGGGGCTGAGGCCATGAAAGAAATTCCCTTTGGGGCCGTGGCCATGTGGGGTATGGTTGATAAACTGGCTGCCGGACTACAGCAGCTCATGGCCGGAGCCAGGAAGTTCACCATCGGGGCCATTGACCGTGACGACATCGCCTCTTGCAACCGCGAGACCGAAAGGGAGACCGGCCTAAAGTTTGTCACTGACATCGGCGATGAGAAGGCCAAAAATATTTTAAAGCAAAAGTTTTAAGAACGCCAGCCGGTCGTCCCGGAGTTCGGTGACCGACCGCTGATCTCTATTCGGCCTGAACATTACCCGGAGCGGTGCAGCTACCGCTCCGGGTATGGCTCTCAAGAGTTAGGTGTCTTTTTTAGTAACTATTGTTCTAATTCTAAATTGCGTTTAAGATTTCCTTAATCCAAGGCCAAAAGATCAAGCTTTTCATTGTTGACCTTTTCCTTTTCAATTCGCTCAGACCACGATCAACTGCCTCCATGGCTTCA
>JAISWF010000214.1 GCA_031271165.1 Deltaproteobacteria bacterium | reverse complement strand
CGATATAAATCATTTAAACTATCTGTGAATTTATGTTATGATCGAATAATCTGGGGGACTAGCCCTTTTAGAGTTTGAACTCGCCAACCCACAGTCAACCGCTTGACTGTGTACTAGTCGCACTTAGCCGTACCATTGGTCTCGAGAGCAGACTCATAGGATTGTATAATTATCCAGAAAATAGTGGCCATGCAGTTGCAGAAATAAAAGTTGATGGGCGTTGGCAATTGTGCGATCCAACCTATGGCCTCTACTATACAACCGAACCAGGCAATAACCTAAACCCTTATTTATTGAGCTTTGAAGAACTTCGGAACGGAGGCGCCGCACAACCGAGAGTAGCAAAAATCATTAGTCGCCACTTTGGTGTTGATTTATTTGCTAATCCTGAAATATTTATTCAAGAAAACCAGCCGGAGTTATAGGTCCAGACAAGCCAATGTTCTTCCCTTTAATCTTAACAGTTGGTTCAATTTTAGACCAAGCCGGTTTCGGCCCAACTAATCAAGGTGCTGATTATCTTGGTGCAGCCGATCTTAATGTTAATCAACATTGGAGTCTACTTGAGCTAAATCATGGCCAAGAATATGAATTTATTATCACCCCTTCTGGCATTAATGGCAATCACCATTTCGTCGCCAATCAACACTTTGAAGTAACCGTCGAATTATTTGGCGCTAAAAATAACGTCATTTTCTTACATATTTTTAGCGTTTTGAATGGAAAAATTTTACCTTTGAGTATACGATTCCAAGCTTAAGGCCCTAAAGCAGGAGTTAGGTTAACCCAGCCCTACCAAGTTCAAAAATCATTTTATCTATCTAGGCTAATTATACTTTAAAGCAAGTTACTAAAAAATAGCAAACAAAGAACAATCCATGCAAGATAGGACCTTGAATTGCTATATCTTGAATCATTGTTGGCAACAAAATCGCTCAATATTGGCGCTGTTTATGGTTAATTTTAGTCTTTCAGTCATGAGCTGGTTAATTGAAATCGATCTTCCCCCTCTTGGACTGACCGACGGCATCAAGCGGAGATTCCAGCACCCCGGATGGGGTGGCAGCTGGGATAAGAATCCCTGTCTCAAGGTTGGAATCAGCTTCCCCCTCCTTAAAAAGCGGAGCGTCCGGCTCAATGATCAGAGCGGCGTTGAGGACCTCTTCAACCTTCTTGACCAAGATGATGTCGAATGTCCGGAGGATTCTCTCGGGGATATCCTTGAGATCCTTTTCGTTTTCGTGGGGGATAATAAGGGATTTAAGCTCACCACGGTGAGCGGCCATGACCTTCTCTTTGAGGCCGCCAATGGGGAGAACCCGCCCGCGCAAGGTGACCTCTCCGGTCATAGCTACGTCACGTCTAACCTTGCGTTTGGTCAGGGCTGAGACTAGTCCGGTGACCAAGGTGATGCCGGCTGAAGGACCGTCCTTAGGGATGGCCCCTTCGGGCAAGTGGATGTGGATATCAATTCGGCGGTGGAAGTTCGGATCCAGTCCCAGCTTAGGGGAGATGGAACGAACATAGCTCAAGGCCGCCCGGGCCGATTCCTGCATGACCTCACCGAGTTTACCGGTCAGGGTGAGATTACCACGGCCGGGCATGATCAACACCTCAGTGCTGAGGGTTTCCCCTCCCACTTCGGTCCAAGCTAACCCAGTGACCAGCCCGATCTCGTCTTGCTCTTCAGCCATACCATAGCGGTACTTGGGAATGCCCAGGTACTGGGTGATGTTTTTACCTGAGACCTTGAGCTTGGTGTTGGGCTCGTTACTTTTGACGATCTCCCGAGCCAGTTTGCGGCAGATGGAGGCCATCTCCCGTTCTAAGCCCCTGACCCCGGATTCGCGGGTGTAACGCCGGATGGCCGTCAGGATAGCGTTATCGGTAATGTCAACCCGGTCATAATTCAAGCCGTTGGCATGAATTTGCTTTTTGATCAAAAAGTTTTTAGCAATGTGGAGCTTTTCGTCCTCGGTGTAGCCGGCAATCCGGATGATCTCCATTCGGTCCTGGAGAGGAGCCGGGATGGAATGAAGACTGTTGGCGGTGGTGATGAACATGACCTCAGAGAGATCGTAGTCCAGATCCATGTAATGGTCACCAAACTTGCAGTTCTGCTCTGGATCAAGGACTTCCAGCAGGGCGGCCGAAGGGTCACCCCTAAAATCGGTGCTCATCTTGTCGACTTCATCAAGGCAAAAGACCGGGTTGGAGATCTTGGCCTTTTTGAGGCTCTGGATGATTTTACCGGGCATGGCTCCAATATAGGTGCGCCGGTGCCCGCGAACCTCGGCTTCGTCTCTGACTCCGCCCAAAGAGAGCCGAACAAAGTTACGGCCAAGGGCTCTGGCCACCGACCTGGCTAAAGAAGTTTTACCTACCCCCGGAGGGCCCACCAAGCATAGGATGGGGCCCTTATTTTTCTTGACCAAGCTCTGGACAGCCAAGTACTCCAGGATACGCTCTTTGGGCTTTTCCAGACCAAAGTGATCCTCGTCCATAATGGCCTCAGCTTTGTCCATTTCCAAGTTGTCGCGGCTGCGATCATACCAAGGGAGAGCCAGGATCCAGTCAATGTAGTTGCGAACAACCGTAGCCTCCGCACTCATTGGAGACATCATCTTGAGCTTTTTGATCTCATGGCGAACCTTCTGGTTGGCCTCTTTGGACATACGCTTTCTTTTAAGTTTTTCTTCAAGTTCGTTAACTTCGTTTTTAATCTCGTCGCTGTCGCCCATCTCCTTTTGGATGGCCCGCATCTGTTCGTTGAGGTAGTACTCCTTCTGAGTCTTCTCCATCTGCTTTTTGACACGATTTTTGATGCGCTGCTCAATCTGAAGAACTTCGATCTCACTTCTCATCAACTCATAAAGAGACTCCATCCTGGCCAAAGGACTAACCAGCGAGAGTAAAGTCTGCTTGTCGTCGAGCTTTAAGGTCAGATGGTTGACCATGGCGTCACACAGTTGTGACGGCTCCTTGATAGAGGCGATATTGGAGATGACCTCAGGCGGGATTTTCTTGTTGATTTTGGCGTAGGCTTCAAAGGTGGAATTGAGCGACCGGACCAAAGCCTCGACTTCCAAAGGAGCTTCTTCCGGCTCATCCATGGCCTCAACTTCAACAAAAAAGAAGTCGTGATTGTTTAAAAATCCGTCAATTCGGCCGCGCGAGCGGCCCTCGACCAGAGCCTTGACCGTTCCGTCAGGGAGTCTCAGAAGTTGGAGGACCACTCCAATGGTACCCATGGTGTGAATATCTTCTTCCATGGGTTCATCAACTCTGGCCTCCTTTTGAGTACAAAGAAAAATGCTCTTGTCGAGGGACATCGCATGTTCCAGGGCTTTGATTGATTTTTCGCGCCCAACGAACAACGGGACTACCATATGTGGAAATACTACCACGTCCCTCAAGGGAAGCAGAGGTAGCTGCAATCGGCTGCCTGGGCCAACTGGCGCACGGTATTTATTTGCTCCGAACACTTTGGAAACTCCTTAACCAGCGGATAACCTTAGCCCTCAGAGGCGTGGATTGCGTCCCTGAGGAGGCGGGTCAAGCTTTAGCTGACCCATTTCTCAGGCGGTCTTGGCCACGTCGCCGTCGAATATAATGATGGGCTCTTCGCGCCTTAAAACGACCTCAGCTGAGATCAGGCATTCCCTGACTTTCTCCATGGTAGGCAGGTCGTACATAATGTTAAGCATGGCGCTCTCTAAAATCGATCTTAAACCCCTGGCTCCAGTCTTACGTTTTAAGGCTTCCTGAGCCACGGCCACCAAGGCTTCTTCGGTAAACTTGAGACTGACGCCTTCAAACTTGAAAAGTTTTTGGTACTGACGGATGAGCGCATTTTTCGGCTCCTTGAGGATTCGGACCATGGCCGTCTCGTCGAGTTCAGACAGAGAAGCCAGAACCGGAAGGCGGCCAACGAACTCTGGAATCAAACCAAACTTGAGAAGGTCCTCAGGCTGGCAGTCAGTCAGAAGCTCGCTTTCAGTGCGCTGATCTTTACGGTCGGTAATGGGGGCGGAAAAACCCATGGTTTTGACGCCAACCCGGTTTTTAATAATTTTGTCGAGCCCAACAAAAGCTCCACCGCATATAAACAAGATGTTGGTGGTATCGACCTTGGTCAACTCCTGCTGGGGATGCTTGCGCCCCCCCTTGGGCGGGACTGCCGCCACCGTACCTTCAATAATCTTCAACAAAGCCTGCTGGACACCCTCGCCGGAGACGTCACGGGTAATGGAAGCGTTGTCGCTTTTGCGAGCAACTTTATCAACCTCATCCAAGTATACTATACCTTTGGATGCTTTCTCCACGTCATAATTGGCGGCCTGAAGGAGGCTGACAATGATGTTTTCGACGTCTTCACCCACGTACCCGGCCTCGGTCAGGGCGGTGGCGTCGGCGATAGAAAAGGGGACGTTAAGAATCCTGGCCAGAGTCTGGGCCAAGAGGGTCTTGCCGCTTCCAGTCGGCCCTAAAAGAAGGATATTGCTTTTAGACAGTTCAACTCCGTCGTTGTCCTGCTGCGACTCAATCCTCTTGTAATGGTTGTAAACGGCCACCGACAGGATCTTTTTAGCCTGATCCTGGCCGATGACGTAATCATCCAAAATGGCCTTGATCTCGTGAGGCTTGGGAATGCCTTCGGTACTCGACGCTGGTTCAATATGATCCCGGGAGATGATTTCGCGGCACTGCTCAAGACAAAATTCGCATATATGAATACGCTCGGGGTCAGGTCCGGCAATCATGCGGACTCCCTCGCGCTGAGGTTGGCGACAGAAGGCACAAACGGGGGGATTTTTTATTTTATCATCTGACGGCATAGACTACCTTCGAAGCCCGCAAAAATCAGTTGGGGGCGGAATAGCCGCCGGCTAGTGGCCGGGGGTTTAACAAAAGTCAAAGTCGCTGAACCTTCAGTTGGTCGATTGACGGCTTATTTAGCCGCCGTTTAAACGGCCGATCTTTGGACGGGTCCAGAGTCAGCCCTATCTATAAACCGGCTAATCTGGCTCGGGTAGCAAGGGCTGTTTTTTCAGTGAGGCTGGATCGTTTAAAGCGGACCAGAGCTGCGGTCAGGCTCCCTCAAGCCGAGGAGCTACCGTTTGGCGTCGGTCCATGACCAAGTCAATGAGACCGTAATCGACGGCCTCGTGGGGATCCATAAAGTTATCTCTTTCAGTGTCCCGGGAGATGGTTTCCATATCTCGACCGGTGATGTCGCTGAGTATTTTGTTAAGAGCATCGCGGGTCCGGCGCATCTCTTTGGACTGGATTTCGATGTCGGAGGCCTGGCCGTGGAAACCACCGGAAGGCTGGTGAATCATGACCCGGGCATGGGGGAGAGCTCCGCGCTTGCCTTTGGCTCCGGCGGCCAAAAGCAGGGCTCCCATGCTGGCTGCCTGGCCCAGACATAAGGTGTTGACGTCTGGTTTAATGAAACGCATGGTATCATAGATGGCTAAACCGGCCGTTACCACTCCGCCAGGTGAATTTATGTAGAGGTGAATGTCTTTTTCTGGATCTTCGGCCTCTAAAAATATCAGCTGGGCACAAATCAAGTTGGCGATTTGGTCGTCGACCGGGGTGCCTAGCAAAATGATGCGGTCTTTTAAGAGCCTGGAATAGATGTCGTAGGCGCGCTCGCCTCGATTTGACTGTTCAACAACTATCGGAACAAACATTGATTGTCACCTTTAGGTCCAAGACGCAAGCCTTGGGATCGTCTTATCTATAATATTACTCTTCCGACAAAAAACAAGTCAGGAGGCGAAAAAAATGATGATCGAACCTGAGATTTTAACTTTCCAGTTCAAAAAAGCGAATTTAACTGGGCAAAAAAGGCAGTTGGCGGCCGGATAACTGGCTTGCTCAGCTCAACTGAAACAAACCATATATGGTGATTTTTTCCGCTCAGTCACCTTAAGGCTTTACGACCGAACAAATGGGACTAAAAAATCGATTTCCCAAAACCATTTCAGGGCCGTTCTTGAAAAAATAGGGATTCCAATCCGGTTTGTCAAGGCGTTGAGAGGTAAAAAAGAGTCAAATTGCACTTTTTCTATCAAATCAAAAGGTTGGTTAGGCGCTCCAAGCCCTGTCGTAACTCATCGTCAGAGGCGGCGTAACTGAGCCGGATAGACCGTTTTTCTCCAAACCCAGACCCGGGGACGGTGGCTACTTGGCATTCTTCTAGCAAAACTGAGGCCAAATCGTCGGCTTTTTCTATTTTGACCCTGCCAATGGTCCGGCCAAAATGGCGGGAGAAGTCTGGAAAAACATAAAATGCCCCTTTGGGTTCTGGACAGGTGACTCCGGGGATCTTGCGGAGTAGTTCCACCAGGATATTTCTTCTTCTCCCAAAGGCCTCTCTTAAAGAATCAATACATTCCTGCGGGCCTTCCAGGGCAGCCAGAGCGGCTTTCTGAGCCACGCTGTTGGGATTGGAGGTCATCTGGCTCTGAAGTTTGGCAGCCGCCCTAGCCAGGGGTTCAGGGCCGGCCAGGAAGCCGATGCGCCAACCGGTCATGCAATATGTTTTGGAGACCCCGTGGGCAATTACCACCCGGCTTTGAAGCTCAGGAGCGGCCATGACCAAGTTGACAAAAGGTGTTTGGTCATAAACGAGCTTTTCATAAATGTCATCGGATATAACCCACAGATCGGCGGCCGCAACCGTCTCGGCCAGGGCCTTGAGATTTTCCCGGCTGTAGACCACCCCGGTGGGGTTGGAAGGTGAATTTAAAATTAAGCCCCGGGACCTGGGGGTCAGGACTCTGGCTAAAACGTCTGGCCTTAGAATATAGCCGTCTTGCCTGTAGGTGGGCACAAAGACGGGAGTTGCTCCAGAAAGAAGAACCAAATCCGGATAGGTGACCCAGTATGGGGTTGGGATAATGACCTCATCACCCTCCTGAAAAAGGCACTGCATGATGTTGTAGAGAGCATGCTTGCCTCCGTTGGAGACGACTATCTGGGAGGGATTGTAACTCAGAGAGTTGTCCAAACTAAGCTTTCTGGAAATGGCCTCTCGGAGCTCCGGGATGCCCTCGCTGGGTGTATAGCGGGTAAACCCATCCCGGATGGCTTTAATGGCAGCTTCCTTGATGTGGTCTGGCGTCTGAAAGTCAGGTTCTCCAACGCTGAGATTGATTATGCCAATGCCCTGAGCCTTCATGGCCTTAACCTTGGCATCCAGGGTCAGGGTGGGGGAAGGCTTGATCAGGGCGGTTCGGTTAGACAGATTGGGCATGACGGCCTCGAAAAAAGTTTAGAAAGTAAACAAGAAAACAATGGTTTCGAAGGTTAAGAATCCAGAAAAAGATTCTTTAGGGGCTTCGGAAGGGCTTTTCTACTCTTTCAGTCTTTCTCTCTGGAATTGATTTTAGGCTTTAGGCCTGCTAAACCTAGGAGGTTAATCATCCGACATTTTTATTATACCAGATTGCGGCTTAAGACAATATTTTCGCCAGACCAAGGCTGGAGGCTCCAGACAAAAAAATACGGTCGGTCGCTTTGGTTTTAAGCGACAGGCCTTAAAATTGAATTGAATCAAGTATCCAAAATAATTTTATCTAGATATCGGGTTGACGCCAACAATCAGGATTTGCAGACAACTTTTGGAGTTGACGCCACCTGAGCGATTTTGCTATTATATCTGACATGGACATTATTAACGGCATCAATAC
>JAISWF010000197.1 GCA_031271165.1 Deltaproteobacteria bacterium | reverse complement strand
GCCTAATGAGAATTTTCAATAATTTTAATCCAACAAATCTGTTCTCTTGAAATGACTTTTTTCGAAATTTTTTTCTGTAAATTCAGTCAGTTATGCCATTATTCACATTCGACTAGGTATTGATATCTTTAATTTTAATCTCGTTATCCATAACAATTGCCGGGGGCTGATGGAAAGAAACAGCCTCAATTGGTACCCCGGTCTTGGAAAGAACTGATTTTTCCCACTCAATAAAACGGTTGAGGTCATCGGCATCGGTCCGGTCCGGGCTGTCGGAATGTAACCCAAATCGGTGCCCTAAAGTTTTTAACCGCTCCAGTGCCCGGAGCTGATCAACGGCAAAGGGATTGTAAAACAGAGACCCCACCTGGATAAAATAGGTGGCGACAATACCTAATTCAGCCTCTATTTCAGGCATTTCCCCCAAAAATTCCAAGCCGTAGTCGATGTCATGCCGTAAAACAAAAACCGGTCGGTCATGGCCTTTAAGATTTGGAAACGTTACCGGCTGGTGGGTTTTAAGCAAGGCGCTCAGTAGCTCGCCGTAAAAACTATAGGTAAAGCTCATTTGAAGATGTCGCCTTCTTGGGGGCAGGGCCCTTCATAATCCAGAATAAGAAAATCATGTGTGCCAGTGCCCACCAAAAAAGAGCCGTCCGGGAACACCGCCCCGACCCGGCCCGGTTCGCAACCTGTGGTCAGCTTGGTGTCGAAGGTCTGCCCCTGCCAAATCATGAGCTTTTGCCCGTTCCAATAGGTGAAGGCCCCAGGGTAAGGTCTGGTTACAGCCCGCACCAAGCCTTCGATGTCGACGGCCCGTTCCGCCCATTTTATGCAACCATCCTCGGGCGACCGTTTAGGATAATAGCTGGCCAGAGAATCGTCCTGTTCGACACCGGAATCTCTGGTCAGCAGAGGAATTTTGTCGATCATCATCTGGGCCGAAGCCAGCCCGTTTTTATAATAAAGAGTTCTAATGGTGTCGGCCGGTAGAATATCAAACTCCCTGGTGTCGATTATCCGCCCGGCATCGGCCCCGCCTTCGACAGTTAAAAGCGACAGACTGAAACTCCGGTGCCCTTCGATCAAGGCCCAGTTCAGGGGTGAACGGCCCCGGCCTTTGGGCAGACCTTCCGCCGAACCGTGTATGGTTAAGCCGCAAATGCCGAGAGTGCCGATAATGGGGTCCGGAATTAACCGTTGCCAGCCTAAAATTACCAATATATCATATTTATTGTGAGAAAAAAACTTATAATCCAGTGGCGATTTTAAATCATATCGTTGCGGTTGGTAATGCACAACATCTGGAGCTAGGTCAAAAAGGCATTTATAGCCGCTGACCTTATGTTTGGCAATCGCAGAGGGGTCAAGCGAAACGATGGCTTGAGGCAGTAGCCCTGCCTCAAGCAGTTTTCGTCCGACGAAATACCCGGTTTCGGCGCAGCCGACAAACACCATTTTCAAGTCTGAACCAGTCAGAATATTCGCTCCAAAATTAGTGGAATTGACGATTCCGTAGCTTATCGGATATCTTTTACAACAACGGTCGGCCTTCCAATATGGTCAGGTGGCCTTTCCGCCATTTAATATGATGTTGATACGTTGATTCCCCTTAGGGTAGCCATTGATTTCGCCATCCTGGCCGACTTCAAAATCGGATTGCCTTATTTGCTCTGGTGTCTCGCCGCTGTCTAGCTGAGACCTGTTAGAAGGCTTAAGACCAAGAATTGATTTTTTTAAGTAAATAATGATTACTGCATTTCATCAACGTTATTACACAAAAATTACCAAGGTGTCGTACGAAGTATCGGGGAAGTAACTCTTCAGCTTTGAGGTCGTTTTCCACAAGCCGGCCTACAACCGCTACCCGAGCCTTAGCGTCAGAGTTGGCCGACACATTGGCCCAGACAAATGCAATTTTCTTGCTATAGATTATCTTTGTATTATTACAATTTATCTATAGCCAAAAATTTTTATTATTCTCCGCCTATATCATTCTTCTAGCCCCGGCATAATTCTGTCGGTAATACTTTTCTTTAATATTGACCTTAACCACTTTCTTGCCGCGACCGGGTGCATGAATCATCTGGTTGCCCCCGATATAAAGCCCAACATGGCTAATTCGGCCTTTGTTCTGAAAAAAAATAAGGTCCCCGGGGACCAGTTCGTCTTTATCCACTTTTTTCCCCACCCGGGCCTGCTTGGCTGAAGAGACAGGCAGTTCCACCCCATGCTGGCGGTAAACATACCATACCAATCCGCTACAATCGAACCCTTTAGGTGATCGTCCGCCATACACATACGGAACGCCGATGTACTGATGGGCGGATTTGGCTAGTTCCATGCCAAGCCCAGAGGAACTACCCTTTTTGGCACCGCAGCCGGTTAAAAGCAGTCCCAGAGCCGATATCGACAGGACCAGAAATAATAAACGCTTTTTCATGATTCACCCGGTACAGACCCGCCTAACAAAGCTCAAATAACATCAGCGGGACCTTTTTTAAATTTTTCTGATTTTCTAATGTCCGGCACCCAGTCCCCTTGGACTCTAAGCCGACACGTCTTCCGGGTATAAATTCTGCAAATTTAAGGCCAACAATATCTGGGCAAATTTTGACAGGTCAAAATTTCAACCGTATGTGCCCAAGCCAAGGCTATAAATTAACTCCACTGTCCATCTTCTGCCCCCCCCTTCCCTTTTCGGTTTAAGGCTTTTTGAGCAATTCTTTTCCGTCTATAATCTATCCTTGAAAACTTGAGCTTCTCGTGTGAAAAATCGCTCACAACAAACCAGGCGGAAAAGTTGATAAATGCTCAATTGATTTTTTTATCCGAAGCCTCTGTCAACCTTTTCCGAAATCCTCTAAAAATCCCACTCCAGTGGCGGCCAGATCATTTCTCGCATTTTAATATCTGGAATTCTTTTGATACTCACTTTACGATCGGTTATTTCAACCCTTCCCTGAGCCAGCCACCGGATGGACTGGGGGAGGATCCGGTGCTCAACCGTCAGAATTCTGGCAGCTAGAGTTGTTACGTCATCATCGTCAAGAACCGGTACAACCCCCTGGATAATG
This sequence comes from Deltaproteobacteria bacterium, assembly GCA_031271165.1. Lineage (GTDB taxonomy): Bacteria > Desulfobacterota > Desulfarculia > Adiutricales > Adiutricaceae > JAISWF01. The sequence goes on along the minus strand of JAISWF010000197.1, from coordinate 3,688 downwards.
ATAGGCCCGGTATCAACGCCATCATCGACAAAATGAACGGTCGGTCCGACCAGTTTAACGCCGTAATCAAGCTCCTTCGACCAGACCGAATGACCTGGAAATGACGGAAGTAGAGCCGGGTGGATGTTAATGACCCTCTGAGGGAAAGCGGAAAGAAAAACCGGACCTAAAATCCGCTGAAACCCGGCCAAGACAATCAAGTCTGGCTTTAAAGGTTTAAGGACCTCCAGGAGGCGCTTTTCAAAGCCTTCTCGGTTGGCGTGGTAGGCCGTTCGGGGGATAAAAGTTGCATAAACCCCAAATTCCCGGGCCACGTTGATGGCTTCAGCGTAGTGACTGTCGGCCACCATAACCACCGGCTCGGCTCCGCCCAAGCGATCTTCGTCGGCAGCCTTTAAAATAGCTTTAAGATTAGAGCCACGGCCGGAACAGAAAACCGCAAATTTCATGGGCGAGCCAAAAACAAGTTCCTTAGTCCTGGGATCTTTTGGCTGGCTAATTGGTTGGGTCAGGGAAATATTTCCGCCCAAATTAGTTTGAGAGCCTAGTTTACTCTCGCTCACGTTATCACCACCTTTTGTTTGCCAACCTGCTGTTCGATTCGGCCGACCACGGTGGGCTCCTCCCCAAAGTCTTCTAAAATACCAATGACCAAGTCAGTAACGTTAGGGGGCACCATCAACAATAGCCCCAACCCCATGTTAAAAGTTCGGTAGAGCTCCTCCGGTCCCAGGCGCCCGGCCTTGGCCAGAAACTCAAAAATAGGATGAGGCTGCCAGCGGTCGGACCTCAGGGTCGCCCGGCAGCCGACTGGCAAAACTCTGGGAATATTTTCCAAAAGACCGCCGCCGGTCACATGAACGATCCCGCTGATAGGGTAACGTTTGAGAGCCGCCAGAACTGGGGCCGCATATATCCTGGTCGGGGTCAAAAGGATCTCGCCTACAGTTGAATCAAGTAGGGGGGAATCAACCGAAAGGCCCAGCTCATCAAAAATTATCCGGCGGACCAGGGAATAACCATTAGAATGCAGTCCTGAAGATGGTATTCCGATGATCTCATGACCTAATGCGATATTGCTTCCGTCAATGATGGATTCTCTTTCAACTATGCCCACGGCAAATCCGGCCAAGTCGTAATCTTCCTTCGGGTAGAACCCCGGCATCTCAGCGGTCTCCCCCCCCAAAAGGGCGCAGCCAGCCTGCCGGCAGCCGTTGACTACCCCGGACACCAAGGAGGCCACCTTTTCGGGCACCACCACTCCCATGGCCAGGTAGTCAAGAAAAAAAAGCGGCCTGGCTCCCTGGGCCAGAATATCATTGACACTCATGGCCACCAGATCGATTCCGACTGTATTATGGCGATCGGCCAATATGGCCACCCTGAGCTTAGTTCCCACCCCGTCGGTGGAGGAAACCAGGACCGGGTCCTTGTAATCCAGACTAGTGAGACTGTAGAGTCCAGAAAACGCCCCAATGTCGCTTAAGACCTTGGAATCGAAAGTAGACTGGGCCAAAGGAGCAATCAAGCGGACCGCCTTGTTTCCGGCGTCAATATCGACTCCGGCCTCCTTGTAGGTCAGAGGGTCTTTTTCCGAATCAGCCATGGATATCACCGTAATAATATTTTGCTTTTAATACCAGCGAAAAACTGGAAATTTCGTTTAGTATACAGTTATAACATCTATCAAGCAAGAGTTTAAGTCATTACATCTCACGCCAACCAAAGGCTCCGGCGTTTTTTCGGCCACCTCTCAAGACCGAGAAATATAAGCCAAACCTGTCAGTTACGCCAGTCAGTAAAGAAAGCTCGCGCTGAAGTCAAATGTTTATTCCACTTTGCGTTCAAGATGGTATTATTGTATTATTAAAATACCCCCTTAACAAGACCTTTCGAAAATGACGGGGCAAAGAGTATTGCATAAGCCTTTGACAACGACAGGCGGAGGCCGGTACTGCTGGACCTCATGGCCCAACTGCTTGCGTCTCCGGCAAGTAACTTCTTGAGGAACACTAACATTGCCATCAAACTTTAAATAAATTTTAGGACCCATGCCAGGCCAGAGCAGGCTGATAATTAGCCATAAGTTAACAGCCCCGCTGTCTTAGACGCTGCCTCAGATGCCGCCTTAGACCGCCGCCTCAAACGCTGTCTAAGACGCCCTCAGGCGTTGCCTTAAACGCCACCTCAGACGCCCTCAGGCGGAAGCCAATGCGACAAAAAGCGAGCCAAGGTGACAAACCAAGTATTCCAGACTGTGAGCCAAGGCCAGACGTGAAAAATAATGATTTCATGCTCTCAGATTGTAGGATGAAAAGCGACCAACCCAGCCGCCAAGTGCTGCAGCGAGTGGTTCTATCAGGCCCAGCTGGAGCTGAGTTATTGTACTTGCGTCCCCAAGAAAATTCTCCAACCATCGGAACTGACACCTACGTCAATCTTTTTCATAAAAGCCACTGGCAGCATTTGACAGGTTTGTCTGATTTTGGTCTTAATATCAATAGCCGTCACCCAGGGCAGGTTCGGATTTTTAGTTTAAGCGGCTGCCTAGGTGAAAAAAAACTGCTCGCCCAAGACCGTCTGGTTGGCGGAAATGAGCCGAAATATTTTGAACTGAGCCCGGAGGCTGATTTCTTCTATTTCGACTGGACCCCGGATCGTAGCTCAGCTCCGCTGCCTGCAGCCGAGTATACGGCCGAATTTAAGCCTGCAGCTACTGAACCGCATATTGCCTTAGTCATTACTACTTTTAGCCGCATCGAAGCTCTGCAACAGCTAGTAGCAACTTACAACCAGGCCCGTCAAAATTTTTTGGAAATTAAATCTTTAACTCATTTGTATGTAATCAACAATCGGCTCGAAGATGCGGATCGATTAGCTGACCTTACAAGCGAAGGAATAACTCTGCTTAACAACCCCGTCAACAGTGGCGGCGCCGGCGGCTTTGGGCTAGGGGCGAGGGAGGCGGCAGCGACCGGACTTTATTCCCATGTTCTGTTTATGGATGACGACGTGATTATTCATCCAGAAGCTTGGCTGCGCACTTTGGCTTTAATTGGCAATTTAAAGCCCCTCTACGCTGACCAGCTCATTTCTGGCGGCATGCTTAACCAAAAGCAGCTTACTCATTGCCATACCCTGGCTGAAGCTTTAGACCATAAGGTCAAGCACATTAATTTGATTGGAGACCTTGATCTGGCCGATATCGTCCAAACCCGGAAGGCTTTATCGGCCGCCGAGCCAGACTGGGGATATCCTCAGGCGGCAATTTTACCCGCCCAAGCCTCTCTTAGGCCCTATGCGGCTTGGTGGTACTGCCTGATTCCGGCGGAACTTTTCAAAAAATACGGTTATCCGCTGCCTCTTTTTTTTCGAGGTGACGATCAAGAGTTCGGATTACGCCTCAAACGCAAAGTCTTGACACTAAACGGCATTTTCGTTTGGCATCCTTCCTTTGAAAGTTCTGGAAAAACAACACTCTTGAGGTCATATCTTGGCACCAGAAACCAAGACATTTATACCACTCTTCATTTTAAACATTGGCGGAAGCTCATTTCCTTACGCTTCATTCGGGCCCTCAATCGATCTCTGGCCGCTAATGACTATGAGAAGGCCGCCGTTATGATTTTGGCTTTTACCGATTATATGACCTTTGGTCGAAGGACGCCGCTGACCGGAGCCGAGCTTG
>JAISWF010000091.1 GCA_031271165.1 Deltaproteobacteria bacterium | reverse complement strand
CCATCTTCAGCCTCCAGATACGCCATTACGTGAACAACGACCACACGTTCAGGCATGATCGCGGGAGGTACCTGGTCGAGGTCGAGCGACCGGGGGAGAGCCTCGCCCAGAAGACGGTCATCGTTGAGTTCAGGCTCGATGGCCGGATCATGGCCCGGTATTGCGGCAACTACTGGGTGCATATGATTATGGAATACGAACATACATAAATGCAAACAGAAAAAAATAGCAATATTTAATCATAATTATATGTTTTTGCGGCAAAGAGGAAATTTGTTAGCCACAAATTTCGTGCCAAGCCCGCCCGGCGGGTACCCCCGGGCGGGCTTGGCACCCCCCTTCGCCTCCCAAACCAGTGGCCCGCCTATACGACAAAACCGCTGAGCCTAAAAATACGACAAAACCGATAAGCCACAACATTTTAGGCCTCGAATAATCTATGTTTTACCCCTTTTCAAGCGGCCTAAAATAAGGTAAACTAAGAGACAATAGACTTAGAGCCAATCAGTTGCTTTGGCTTTGGGAATCGTCCCTGGACACTCCGCTGCCTTAATCGCCTCCCCTTTCTGGGGCTATTTTTTACTAGGCTCAATCGTCTTTAATTGTCTACTTTTTTATTTTTCACATAACAATTTCAATATTTATATGTTTTTAAATTTTGCTATTGGGAAATCATCCTAACGGCTAAGCTATTCTGTTGCTTTTCGTCAGGATTCAGGCAACTATTCAACCACGGAAAAAACTGTGTCCATGAGTCAAAATCTCTTCCAGCCCCAAATTCTGACCCCGACCCTAGTGGCCCGGCGGATCCAAACCGAACTCGACCAGATGGGCCAGATCCAAGTGGAAGGAGAAATTACCGGTTTGACCCGAGCCAGCTCCGGCCACGTTTACTTTCAAATCAAAGACAAAGACGCCAATCTTAAGGCCGTCGTCTGGCGAGGGCAGGCTAACCGCAGCAATATCTCGGTCGCCAAAAACGGACTAATGGTTGTCGCCAGCGGTAATTTGGTGGTCTATCAGCCCAGGTCCGAATACCAGATGGTCGTCCTGTCAATTAAGCCCCAGGGCGATGGCGCTCTGCGCCTTGCTTTTGAAAAACTTAAAAATAAACTGCAGACCGAAGGGCTCTTTGATATTGACCGCAAACGCCAGGTCAGCCTCCCGCCCCACCGGGTGGCCGTTCTAACTTCGGAAGACTCGGCGGCTTGCCAGGATTTTTTTACCACCGCCGTCAAAAGGTTTAAATCCGTCAACCTCAGCCTCTACCCTGTCAGAGTCCAAGGTAAAGGGGCCGCCGAGGAGATGGCCGAAGCTTTGGCCGATTTGAACAACTGGGGGGGGTTCGATCTGGTGGTCATTACCAGGGGCGGCGGCTCCTTAGAAGACCTGTGGGCCTTCAACGAGGAAGTCCTGATCCGGGCGGTAAGCTCTTCCAGGCTCCCTGTTTTAGCGGCTATCGGGCACTCGACCGACTTGTCTTTGACGGAAATGGCCGCTGATCTCAAAGCCATAACTCCAACTGGTGCGGCTGAAATGCTCTTTCCCGACGACTCAATCCGCCTTCGGCTTTTAGACGACACTATCCGGAACCTTAAAAGGGCAGCCCAGTCGCAGCTGTCGGCCATTGAGGCCTCACTGAAAGATTTGAGGCGGCGCCTGGTTCAAAGCAGCGCCAGTATTACCTCCCCCGCTCAAACTGTCGATGAACTCGAACAAAGACTCAAGCGCGCTTCTTCAGTCAGCCTGGGGACGGCTTGCTCCCGGCTGCGGGAAGCTATCAGAATTTTGGAACTAAAATCGCCCCACCAAGAAATAAAAAGGCGTCACCAAGAGCATAGCCGGCTCAGTACGGCCCTTTTGACCTCCACCAAACGTCTTTTGGACTCAAAACAGGCCAACGCCAATAATTTGACCGCCCGCTTGGGTTCGGTCTCGCCCCTTAAGGTGCTCGAACGGGGCTACGCTGTGGTCACCGGCCCCGACGACCGGGTAGTCAGGCGAGCCTCCGTGCTGAGCCCGGGAGATGCGATTACCGTACGACTGTCCCATGGTTCGCTGACCGCAGCGGTCACCGGGACTGACAGCTCCGGCGTCAACTGAATCGGCCCTTCTTTTTCTGTTAGGCTCCTTGAATTAACCCCCTAAACGGCCTAGCCATACAAAAAAGATGTTTCCTTGGGTGCTCTCACCGACGACCGGGAAAATATTCCAATATTTTTTTTAAATGGTCGATTATTGGCCCAGACTCTCAGGATGGACCAAAACAATCATATGTTTTTACGAGAATATACATGCAAACAGCACCTTAAAATATCTGAAAACCCATTGCCCAAATTTTTTTGGGGTCAAAAATCACAGCCATTGAACCGGTCGGCCTCCCCTCCAGAGGGAGTTTTACGGGAATTCACACTTTACCAACGCCATGTTTTTAACCTTAAATTTCAAATAATTATCCGTATCAAGGCCGTATAAAAATTGCTGAAATTTTTTCCATTTTACCTCTTGCTAACGTCTCCAATTTAGGCTAATGTAAGACAAGCCGCCGGTATTATCCCGACGCCACATTTTCTGAAAATCCCCAAAAATCACCGAATCTGGTCAAATATACAAAAAATATATTTAGTTGGTGTGTCCCATGATTGAAACAATCGATGGAAAAAATGATATTGTCTCTTCTCTGGCTGTCCAGGAAGCGGTCTGGAGCGGGGCCAGAACAAGCCTTAGCCAGGCGCTGCCTGACTCAACTTTCAATACCTGGATTAACCGACTGAAGCCGATCTTTAACCCCAATTGCAGTCTGACACTAGAAGCTCCAAACTATTTTTTTAAAAATTTCATCGAACGTTTTTTAATCAACGACATCCAGCAGGCAGTCGCCAACAAATGCCAGGAGCTGGGTTGCGATCCGGTCAGCGAAATCAATATTGTTGAATCCAAAACCGCCGCTTCTGACATTGAGTATTCTTTGGCTTCCACCAGTCCCCACCAAAATCAGGGCCCTCCAGACTATTATGGCCAAGAAGAACTGTCTCAATCGACGCTCTTTAACCCTAAATTTATTTTTGAAAACTTTGTCGTCGGAGCCACTAACAGCCTGGCCTACCATGCGGCCAAGGCTTTTTCATCGGGGCAGAACCTTGGCACCGGCATTTTGTATCTTACTTCCGACCCAGGTCTGGGCAAAAGCCATCTGGCCCAGGCTCTGGGACAGAATTTTCTGAGCCTCAAGTGCGGTAGCCTGGTTAAATATCTGACCTTTGAGACCTTCACCAATGAAATGGTCCACAACCTAAACCAACGCACTATGGAGGATTTCAAAAGAAAATACCGCGAACAATGCGATCTTTTAATGCTTGAGGGTGCAACTTTTTTACATAACAAACTAAATATTCAGCAAGAGCTCTGCTACACCCTTGATTTTCTCATTAATAAAGGGAAAAAAGTGGTCCTGACCTCCACTAAAGTTCCCCACGACATTCCCAAAATGGATCAATCTCTGCGTTCCCGGTTGTCCTCCTCCCTAGTTGCCCAAATCGGTCACCCAGACTTCAATACCAGGTTGGGCATTTTAGAAAAACTGGCCCAAAACTACAATCACCCATTCGGCAAGCAGGTACTTGAATACGTCGCCCACAACGTCAAAGATGATGTCCGGCAGCTGGAATGCTGCCTGTATACCCTTGACGCCAACCATGTCCTTTTAAAAAAGAACATTACCATGTCCATGGCCGAGGAAGTGGTCGACTCGGTCACCGGCCGCGACGAAAACAAAACCGGTCTCACCAAGGTCGTCAAGCTTATCTGCCGGGTTTACAATCTCGAAGAGGGCGAACTGCGTTCTAAATCCCGTCGCCGCAACATCAACGAAGCCCGGAGTCTGGGGATGTATCTGGCCAAGAGTCTGACCGCCCATACCCTCAGCGAAATTGGAGAAGCCTTCGGACGCTGCCATTCGACGGCCATTTACTCGATCCATAAGGTCAAAAAGGTAATTCCTAACGACCAAAAGCTCAAAGTGAAACTTGAGTATCTGATGTCGCAGCTTGGTCAGGCCAACTGAAAACTCTTTTCGATCGCCCCGACCCCCTAACAGCCCTTAAGCAGCCTCTTTACACCTCCTGGAAAGTCTAATGAGTCAAATTGACATCAGTACCATAGTCGCACCTTGCATCCGAGACCTTGATGTCTACGTCCCCGGTCGCCTGATCGAGGACGTTTTAGAGGAGGCCGGTCTGTCTTCGGCTATTAAATTGGCCTCCAACGAAAACAGTCTCGGTCCTTCTCCCAAAGCCATTGAGGCCGTAAGCAAGGCGCTTGGGGGTTTAGCCAAGTACGGCGATGCCGACAGCCGCCGACTCAGACAAGCCATTAGTCTTAAAACCGGTCACCCAGTCGAGGGCATCCTGGCCGGCAACGGCTCTTCTGAATTTATCCTGGTTATCTCCCATGCCCTTTTGCAGCCTGGGCTTTCGGCGGTCATGAGCCGGCCAAGTTTTACATTGTACGCCAAAAACGCTCAGGCCGCCGGGGCTGAGGTCAGGGAAATCCCGTTAGGGCCGGATTATGGCCACGATCTCAATAAGATTGTCCAAAACGTCGATCTAAACACCCGGCTTGTCTTTGTCGACAATCCCCTCAATCCCACCGGGGCTTATTTGGGCCCGGAAAAAGTTCTGGCTCTCTTAGAGCAGCTGCCCCAGACGACTCTGCTGGTACTTGATGAAGCCTATATTGACTTTTGCCGGGCACCCCGGCCCGACTATGCCTCCCTATTGGCCACCGGACGGGTGGTTATTTTAAGGACATTTTCCAAGATATTCGGTTTAGCCGGGCTCAGGGCCGCCTACGCCCTTTTGGACCCCAAACTGGCCGCCGAGCTCAACAAGGTCCGCCAGCCTTTCAACCTCAACAATCTGGCCCAGATAGCCATAACCGCAGCCCTAAACGACCAAGAGCATCTCTTGGCCACCCTAGCTATGAATGCGGACTCCATGAATCGCTTCGGACAACAGCTGCCGGCTCTGGGCTTAACCGTCTACCCCACCGAAGCCAACTTCATCATGGTCGGTCTGCCCAGCTCCCTGACTGCCGACGCCTTGGTGGCCGCCCTCCTCAAAGAGGGGGTCATCATCCGCTCGCTTAAATCCTTTGGCCTGCCCCACCACGTTCGTATCAACGCCGGCACCCCCCATGAGCTGGACGTTTTATTTGCGGCTCTCCAAAAAGTAATGGCTGCCAGCGGTCGTTAAACCGCCGGCAGCCATGTGCTAAATCCCATCCCACCAAAGGCCGGTTCAAAAATCAATCCAGCTCCTTAATCAAGGCTATTGGGCCAACTTTATTATAATAGCGTCGGCACTCTGCTTGTATATTGTTCCAGCGCTCAATGTAATTTTGTTGGCAGAGCGTTTTTCAATTTGCTCACTATTTTTTGATACTGTCGACAGTAATTGTTGATGATACTCTGAATTGACTTTGTTTATGATATCCAGAAATTAAAGAAGAAATATCAGGCAATGGCCGCCGGTCTTTGGTGAGTTGTCACACTTGGTGAAGCAATCTAGCGTGGCCCTTTCGTCAGGAATTAAACAAACCTATGAATAATATAGAGCGAATATACAAAATATATAAAATTCGATCTATTTATCAGGATTTATTAAAATCGGTTAAGCTGGGTTTTTAGTTACTTGGGTTGGCCTGGCCCATTTTTTTCGGCTCACAGTTAACCGCCTGACTATGTCCTAGCCGGCATCGACTAGCAGAGTATGAACTGCCCGATGAAAGATAACGAAATTTAATTTCTGATAAAATTAGACAAATTCCCAGAACACCACACCTGCCAATATCTTAGCCAGAGCGCCTCATGCATGCTGTTAAAGCTTTCTCTCTGCTCCGTTCTGTCAGACATACCCAAATCTAACCATCAGATTTGGCGCTGACTTTATGCTGTCAGCGACACGGGAGACTGTGCCCGACATGATTTTACCCGCTAATCTGACTTGTTCCCGCATACGCACCCAAACCCAGCAATGCGAATGCGATTGTCATTCACGGTAAACTGATCGTTGGTGATGCTGAATCGGTCATGAACTCCTTATCTTACGGAATCGGGGAAAACGGGCGCGTCCAGCAAAGAAATTATTGAACGCAGCGCCCAATTGCATAATCGCTATTTGTGGAGCGTTTTTGGTGACTTCCAACATCTAAGGCAATTGTTCCCGTTTGATGGCGCTCAATTGGCGGCGAAGGGACATTTGCGATGGTTTTGACTTGTCAGGGCCAAGCTTGCACTCTTGATATTGCCGCTTCCATTCGACAAGCCCCCAATTGTCGGCAAACCGAGCCACGCCCGAGGCGCGGGCAAAATAGGTGGCCTGCTTATTGGTCGGGTCAAGCCCAATTTTATGGGCAATCATCATTGCAAGGACTCCACGCAAGGACTCCACAGCTTTCTTTATTCCATCAAGCAACTTTTGATTCTTCTGCGACCGGGAGCCATAAAGCCTGGCGGAAAACACGGTGATGATTTCCAAAACATCCTTCGCCAGAGCTTCCTCAAACGTGATGTCTTCACCCTGATTGAGAATGACGACTTCAACACCTTTCGCAGCACAGATAACGAACACGAGCTCCGCTCCAAATCGCAACAACCGGTCGCGATGCGTGATTACCAAGCGCCCAATATGTCCTTCAATAATATCGTTGAGCAGTCGTTTGAGTCCTTTTTGGTGGTAATTCATCCCGGAACCAAGCTCGGAGTCAACTTCGAATGTCCAACCTTGGCGGGCGCAATACAATTCGAGAACCTGCTTGTGTCGTTCCAAATCATTGTTTTGATCATGACTGGAAACACTGGCATAGGCGATAGTGCGCCGCTCTACACCAGAAAGATGATACTGCTCGGCAATAAGTTTAGAAAGGTCATAACGCCTATGTCCGAAAGTCGTTCGAACAGGCGTCCGCTTTCCCGCCGCCTCACAGCGCCGAAGCGTAGTAATAGAAACACCCAATGCTTTTGCAGATTTACCTATGCAATAGTATCCATAATGGATATTATTGCATAGGTATGGACAAATATCAAGAGAGCTGTTCCTTACCCTTAAGTCGCCCCGCTACCACATTCTAGCCCTTGGCCAGACTTTTTTAGGCCATTGAGCCATCAATCACCAACATGGGCACAGAACTCCCTCTGAAAGGCACGATAAGGCTGACCAACCATTTTAGCCTATAGCGAGCTTATTCGGCCAGGACGAACCGATCCTTATCGGTGACGGAGTAACCGAGGGCCAATAGCAGTTTCCTGAAGGTCAACAGTTTGATTTCACCGCCATTTTCCATTCGATAAATGGACTTGGCCGATACTCCTGCCAATTTGGCCAGAGCGGTAATGCTTAAGAGGCGTTCCTCGCGGGCTCGCCTGATAGCTTTGGCATCGACTAACATATAACACTCCAACATTCCCGCCATTATAACGGTTGACTGTAACGGTACCGGCCTAATGGTGCCGAACCTATTAAAAACGCCTATTCAGTGAGCTTCAAGTCGTATTATTTCAACCAAAAATATCGTCATCTCCAAAAAAACTGCACCAAAACGAAAAATCGACCAAAATCACTTCGCTTTTTTTACTCCAGATTTTCGGCCAAACAAAAAGATAAAAAAAATATCATTACTCAATAATAACATTGGTGCCAGTAAAGCAATATCAATTTATTTCCATAGAGCAAATTAATTTACTTTTTGATGAATCACATAACTGTCTTCTAGCCCAAAATATGATATCGATAAAATACCTAAACAACAAGCAGAAACAAATTAACTTGACTAACTAGAAAACATTTAACAAAAATTTAACTAATTTCCCTACAAAGACAAAAAAAACCCTGGTCTCCACCTCCGCTTTGATGGCCACCAAAAAGCAACCAAATCAAAAAAGGAGTATTCCCAAGATGATCTTCAGCTTCTAAGCCGTTTTAGCTTGAAGCAATTATCATCTCAGTTGGACAACCAAAATAGTCTGCGTTAATTATAACCAGACTAACAATTTAATATTAGAATTTACAAGGCCAGAAAAAAACTAGGAAAAAATTTATTAAATTATAAAATTGTCAAAATTAAAACTAATATTAGACATTAAACATAGGCAATAATTCTTAAAGCTAATTATTATTGACAATTTAAATTTTATATATATTAATTTAAAAAATTAAAGGCGCTTTTATGGACCTTGCAAAACAAACAAGATAAAAAATAAAGCGCTTATGCTATAAAATAATAGGTACAGTGATTTACTAAAAAATGCGGACCGGTCATCAGTCTTAACAGGACGGGACAGGGTCGGGATGCCGCTCTTATACAAAAAGACAGCATTAAAAAAATAATATTGGGTTTGAAAGCCAGGCTTCTCAGAACAACAGGCCATTTTGGTTGTAGGTTTGAAGATTTACCTACCAGGATTTTACCATATATGCTTGCTCAAGGTAAAGACTTGACAAGGGGAAAATACCAAAATTCTGGATTTTTTTTCCGTGGTAAAATCGCCGAGTTGTGACATATACCTAAAAAAACCTTAATAAAATCCTCACGTTGTTTGAGGCAAAACATAATTTAGGAATTGCTTAAATAACTCCCAATCTCAATTATACCATGAAAATATAGATATTTAGCCTCGACAGCTTAGGCTTGGCGATCTGATTTATAGGACTAGAACCTGAAAAACAATAAAACGATCGTCTTTTTTATATCCTAAAGTTATACTAAAGTATGGAACCAAACTCTTCTTTTTTTTGTCTAATCAGCTATTTCATTCCAGCCTTCCCAACCACTGCTATTACTGGTAAAGAGTAATTTTTCATGTTTTTCAACGCTGAAACCAAATGATCCTTCGAGTTGATTTAATTAGCTGACTCAAAAGATATCACCAATATCAGAAATTAAAGGACAAACTCCAACCCATTTTACCCGCTCTGGCATCGCTAAGTTCGGTGAGTTTAAAGACCGAAATAACATTTCGATTTATAAGTCATATTTGGCGAGTCACTATATTGATAATTTATTATTTTCAACAAAAAACATTTAAAAATTACTATTATATAACTCTGATAATTTAGGCAGCTTTAGTCCGGTTATGTCCTGAGCCTAAAGTCCATGGATGGTACCAGGCTAAAGGAGTTTAAATTGCTTTAAACCAAAAAAATATCGGAAGCACTAATGGAGTGAGTGAAGCTACAGATTTTGAAGGGGAAGGAGGCCATAGGCCAGCAGCCTCCAAAATCCAAAGATTTATGGGAGGATACTGGCTCAATTACAACGGCCAGACAGGTTAAAGGAAGGATTTTGGGGCTGTCTAGATGGGGCAGTATTTAGGGTGACTCAGAAAGTACTTTGAAAGCAGCGATTTACTGGGGCCAGCAATTATCTCAATGGGTTAAAGTTGTATTCAAGGGCGCCTGCCTGAGGAGCAGGACTCTTTCTTTCAGCAAAATCGGCCACTGGGAAGTCCAGCCGCTGTAGTGATCCAGATCCAGCCCTATCCGGCTGAGGTTCTGAAATGGGGCCGAGTCGGCAAACCTTTGGGACATGGCCGGGGCAATGACCTGGTCCTTGAAACCATAAAAATGAATTTGGGGGATATCGACCAGCCGAGAGACCACCGAGGCTGGATTGAGCGAGCCGGTCAGTGGCAGCCAGCCGTTGCTGTTAACCCACCAATCAATATCCAAAAGCCCAGCTAACGTAACCAGACTCCCCACGTCGTCACGCTTTGCCGCCAGGAGCACGGCCAGTCCGCCGCCTCCAGAAAAGCCCACCAGGTGAACTCTAACGGCTCCAGTCTGCCGTTTGACCTCGTCGATGGCATAATTGGCGCTCTCGACCACCTCAGGAGCCAGGCGGTTATTAGTCCAAAACGCCTGGTACCTGGCCCCTGAGTAGGCAGGCATAAACTGCCCGACCCGGGCCAAATACAAGACCAAAGGTGAGGGATCCAAAAGGGCCAACTCCAACGACTGGGCCATACTAGGCGTAGGATCGTTAGAGGGGCGCCCACGTATTACCGCCCGGCCGTCGCCTTCAATGTAAACCACCAGATCGGTGCCGCTCTGCCCTTTAAGAAGGGCGGCCAGCCGGAAAGGCGGAGCCGGAAGATCAGCTGGTTCAAACCCACGGTTCCAGCCCCGACGAACCTCCCGCTCCCACAAGGACCGGCTGTCAAGAGCGCAGGCAACCAGGAAAAGCGGCATTAGGCTTGATAAAACCAAAAGCGCTCCTAAAAAAGAAACGGCACTTTGCTCCCCAGGCTTGCGTAATTTCATGAGGCTACCCGTAAGAGCGAAAGGATGCTGGCCAGACGTGGGCAGTCTGGCCAGCTTGGTGTGTGACAGTTGTAAGGCATTAATATTTAACCAGTGGTAAGTCAGATTAAGCGCTGCAACTTAGGAGCGCTGGGTGAAACATTGAGGAAAAAAGTCGGTGGGATAAACCAGCTGGCGCCCAATCCGAGCCATCAACTCAGGCCAGCTGGCGGCCTTTTTCAGCGGCCGCTTCCAGGGCCCGGTGAAAAAGGGCAGTTAACGAGCCCTCCTCCAATTCCAGCAAGCCCTCGGCCGTGGTTCCACCCGGTGATGTGACTTGGTCACGAAGAGAGGCCAAGCTCAGCTCAAAATGCTCCAAAGCGGTCGCCGCTGAGCCTTGGGCGGTCTTAAGCACCATCTCCCGAGCCAAATCCCAGGGCAGTCCCAGTCTCACCGCACCGCGGATCATGGCCTCCATGACCAGGAACAAGAAGGCCGGGCCGGAGCCGCTAACGGCGGTTCCTGTGTCAAAGAGCCGCTCGTCGAGCTCGAAGACCGAGCCGACCGACTCGAAAATCTTTTTGGCCCGTTCAAGCAGTTGACGGTCGATCGAGGTTCCGGCGCACATCAAGGTCACCCCCTTTCCCACCAATGCCGGAAGGTTGGGAATGACCCTGATAATCGAAGTACTTGGGGGGAGCAGAGACTGCAAGGTGCTAAGCTTAACCCCGGCGGCAATGGATATGACCAGATGATTTTTAACGCAAGGGGAGACTTCCGACAGGACGTCGCGAACTTGGTGGGGTTTGACCGCTATGATAACTGTATCGGACAGGTCAAAGAGCCCGGAGTTGGACTTGGAAACCGTTAAACCAAGGCGAGCGCCAAGTTCAGTCAGAGGACCGGAAGCGATGTCGGCCGCCGCCTGCTTGGCATAAGGCGCAAGATTGGCACGATTAAGCCCCGCACTGATAGCCTGGGCCATCCGCCCATATCCCAAAAAAGCTACGTCAGCCATTAATCTCCCCCTGTCAGTTTATTTGCCTTTTTCGGCCTGGGCCTGGACGGCCGTAATGGCCACGGTATTGATGATGTCCGGCACCGTGCAGCCACGGCTCAGATCGTTGACTGGAGCGTTGAGGCCTTGAATAATGGGCCCAACCGCCACCGCTCCACTGGTCCGTTGGACAGCTTTGTAGCCAATGTTGCCGGCGTTAAGAGTCGGAAAGATCAGAACGGTCGCCTGACCGGCAACCTTGGAATTGGGCATCTTGCCCTTGGCCGTCCGGGGATCGAGGGCCGCATCAAACTGCATGGGGCCGTCAAGAGCCAGGCCAGGATAGAGTTTTTCCAAGGACTCCCAAGCGATCTTGGTAGCCTCGTGAATGTCGTCCACGTCCTGACCAGTCCCGGAGGTACCGGTGGAATAGCTCAACATGGCCACCCGAGGTTCAACCCCAAAGGCCTTGGCGGTCTGAGCAGAAATAATGGCGATTTCGGCCAGCTTATCGGGCTTAGGATTGGTGTTGATGGCGCAGTCGCCGAAAACTAGAACCCGGTCTTTCATGCACATCAGAAAGACAGAACTAGCGATCGAGCACCCAGGCTTGGTTTTAATAATCGAAAGAGCGGGCCTGATGGTATCGGCCGTGGTACCGGCCGCACCGGAAACCATACCGTCAGCCAGGCCGGCCTTGACCATCATGGTCCCAAACCAGTTGCGATCGTTTAACTGAGCGTCGGCCTGCTCTGGAGTGATGCCCTTGGCTTTGCGGAGCTCAAAAAATTTATCAACCAAGTCTTTCCGGAATGGAGCGGTCTTGACTTCGATCAGCTGGGCCTTACCTAAATTGGTGAGCCCAAGCTCGGCCCCTTTTTTCTTGATGGCCTCTACATCGCCCAAAATGCTCAGATCGGCAAAATCACGACGCAAGATGTCGTCGGCGGCCGTTAAAATCCGGTCGTCGTCGCCCTCGGGTAGAACGATGCGCATTTTCGATGAACGAGCCCGCTCAATCAAATCGTACTCGAACCTTTTCGGGGTAACCACGGTTGAAACAAAAGACTGAACCTTGGGAGCGATTTGGGGTGGAACACCCGAAAAATCTCCGCCTTTGGCTTCAATAACCTCAACATCTTTTAAAATGTCGATGGCCTTAGCCTCGGCGGCGGTGGCCGCACCGGTCAAAACCACAGCGATG
Source organism: Deltaproteobacteria bacterium (assembly GCA_031271165.1). Taxonomy (GTDB): domain Bacteria; phylum Desulfobacterota; class Desulfarculia; order Adiutricales; family Adiutricaceae; genus JAISWF01. The sequence goes on along the minus strand of JAISWF010000091.1, from coordinate 822 downwards.
ACTTCCGCACTCTGGGAGCGATGATACCTGACCCCAGAAGCAGCCAGACAAGCGCCGCTGCCGCTCAAAATAACCACGGGTGCGGCCAGGTTGGCGGCCAGAGCTGCGTCGATCCCCTGGAGCACATAGGCGGCCACATCTTCAAGGTCGGCTCCCTCGATCAAAACCGGGTCGAACTTGGCGCTAAGCTGGCTGAAGCGTCTGAGAACTTCCTCAATCAAAGCCGCCTCCCGGCCGGAATTAAGGTAAGTGACGGCCTCCTGAAGTGAGACGCCGTAAATATCCCGGGGATTGAGCCCCTTTTTGGCCGCCAAATCCTTAAGCCGAGTGTTGTTTTCAGGGTCTTTAACCACGGTCTTAAAAAAACCGACCTGACCGCCGCAGCTACAACCGCCACCGCAGAAACTGAGAAAGGCTTCAACTGCCGCTGGCCGCTGAGCGGCTGCGTCTGTGGAAGCTAAAAACAAGCGTTTTCCCATACCAAACCTCCGTAGTAACGCCAAAAAGTGCTAAAAATCTAGCCTTCAGCCGACGTCCATTCGCCTGACGACCGTTGCGAAACTGGGCCGCAAAAGATACGGCCGATTGCTGACCAAAAAAAATCCCACGGGCCAAGGGACACCTCGGCCTTATATTATTGCCTCGGCCCGATGATGGAACCAAGTTTTATAGCCGATTTTTGCGCTAATCTTACTCTACAACTGCCTGAATGTCCAGAGCCCCAAGCCCCCAAGACAGGGCGAAATCATCAAACCTCTCAAAAAAAAAGCAGTCAAAGGGGCAAGATTGGCCCCAGACTTGCATCGTCAAGTCGTCCGATCG
>JAISWF010000211.1 GCA_031271165.1 Deltaproteobacteria bacterium | reverse complement strand
AATTCGAGAACCAACAAAAACTGTAAATGACGTCATTAAATACTTAAATATTAAATTGCCATCAAATTCAGGAGCATTGAGGCCTGTTAATTTTCAACCCTAAAGTCCAAATCTTAAAGCCCAAATTCACCCCTTTTTTTGTAGTGACAAAAACCCCGGGAATTCAGGATTAACAGATAAAATAACTACGCTTGAGAGAGAGTTGGAGAGCGCCAAAAAAACAAAAAAACTATTGCGGACCAGGACTCTCAAATCCGGTGAGTCGACTACGGATTAAAACAACAGCTCCAAGCCAGGCTCAACAGACATAGGTAAGAAATCAAGATCTCAAGAAATAATGGCTAGAAACAGAAAAGTGGAAGCCAGCCTAACCACATGCCTCAAAACCGCAAGAAATTCACCAAAGAACCAATCACTAAAACCAATGTTTTTGATCCTCAACCTGTGAATGTGGTTGTAAGATAAACCGTTGGAAAAAAGATGATACAACAAATCAACAAATTGAACTTCCTGTTATCCCTCCTGAGATAATCGAACATTGCGCCCACTAATGCCTAAAAACAGAGCCTGATCGGTCCTCGCCTACTCAATTACATCATCTCTCTGAGGTTCGACAGGAACGTTTCCATTCGCATGATTCAGCTGATTCTGAAAAATAATCATGATCTTGAACTCAGCAAAGAGTTATACTTTGCTTGGCTCAAAAATGAGCTCGCACCCTTTATTCTTAAGTAATACCTCCTCGTCTATTTTTCACTCATAATGTAACGTCAATGCGGCCAGGGATTTGTCCTACCCGATGGGGAAGGGTTCCCCCTTCGATTAAGCCATGTTAATATGGTTAAGTTTGTGCCGTCGAATGATTATGCTCAGGCGTCACCGTCATCGGCCTTTAAGACATATCACTTTAAATTTGTCCCTACTGTGTAAAAAAAAAAAAAAACGCCTTGCTCTTTCTGCGCTGGGAAGACATTGGTTTTGACTTCGGCTTTATCACCATGTGCAGTTAAGTTGCCAAGAAACTGGTAACGGAACACATTGCGCTTTAAGCAGCGGCGTATGCCGTTTTGAAGGAAATCCCCAGGACGACCGACGAATATGTCTTTTCCGACAATGACGGGGACTGGGCCATGAGTTCAAAAAAGTAGCCAAACGCTTTGAGGAAAAAGCGTGTTGGCCGAAGGATTTTCGTCCCTGCACGGACTGCGGCATACCTTCGCAAACTGGCTGACTTCCTCCGGCAAAGGTGACCTCTATACATTGAAGCGCCTTTTGACGCATAATTCACCACAAATGACACAGCGTTACGCCCATTATGCGGATTGCGCCCTGTAAAGGGTTGCTTCTGTGACGGACAAGCTGTTTGCACCGAAAAGGCGGCAAAAAAAATGGAGGGTTGGTAAATTGTGCAGGAGTGAACGGGTGTGCTGAAGGTGGTGGCTTTAATCCACCACAAGATGGTCGATCGTCGGGCTGCTTGGTTAGATCCAAAATTGAACGCCAATAAAGGGAATCCCCCTGATTGCCTGACTATCGACCTGCTTTCTTTCCATTGACCATAGTTGACTCAGGCGTCTGAACTTACCCCAACTCATCATAGCCGGTTGGAAACGCATCCATGTCTTCTCAAGTTCAATGGTCTTTCTTTAAGAGTTGACAGAGCAGTCCGTTGGCCAGGGAACAAAGACTTACGAACTCCATTATAAAAATGTCGGTTGTATGGTTGTCAGTCCATCACTTTGGTATAATCCGATTCGACCAAGTCTTGGTCTACCTCAAGAGGTCTGGCTGGCTGGACCTGATTGTGCATCTAAGTGTAAGTATTTTTTCTAGATATTTCTTTTTTTGTTTTTTAGCTCTCAATACAAATTTTAAGGTCCATTATGATAGATAGATACCAACGGCCGGCTATAGCCGCTATTTGGACGCTGGAAAACCAGTACGCCTCCTGGCTCAAAGTCGAACTGGCCGTAGTAGCCTCACAGGCCGAAGCCGGACTAATCCCAAAGGAAGCGGCTGAAGAAATTGCAGCGCAAGCAACTTTCAATTCCGAACGCATAGCCGAAATTGAAGCCGAGGTCCGCCACGACGTCATTGCCTTTGTTACCAACATCGAGGAAAATGTCGGACCGTCGGCTCGTTTTTTTCACTTTGGCCTGACCTCTTCGGATGTTTTAGATACTTCACTGGCCCTGAGGCTTCTGGAAGCAGCTAAAATCATTCGCGGAGATCTCAGGGACCTGATTGAAGCAGTTGCCAAACGGGCCCGGGAGCACCGCGACACCCCGATTATCGGCCGCAGCCACGGTATCCACGCTGAGCCCACTACTTTCGGGCTCAAACTGGCCTCTTTTGCCGCCGAGTTTCAAAGGGACCTAGTGCGCTTCGACCAAGCCACCGAGGACCTAGCTGTCGGCCAAATCTCCGGTCCAGTAGGCAACTACAGCGCCAGCTCCCTGAGTCCGGCTTTGGAAGAGGCAATCCTAAAAAAACTGGGCTTAAGGCCGACTCCGGTCAGCACCCAAGTCATCGCCCGCGATGTCCACGCCTGGTTTTTTCAGGCCCTGGCCATGATCGCCACCACCTGCGAACGCCTGACGGTGGAAATCCGCCATTTAGCCAGAACCGAGGTCGCTGAGGTCCAGGAAGCCTTCGGGCGTGGCCAAAAAGGTTCTTCGGCCATGCCCCACAAAAGAAACCCAATTCTTTCAGAAAACATCACCGGTCTGGCCCGGATCATCAGGTCGCTGGCCCAGACAGCCATGGACGACGTAGTCTTGTGGCACGAGCGGGACATCAGCCACTCATCGGTGGAAAGAATTATTGCTCCAGATGCAACGGTTTTGATTGATTTTATCCTGGCCCGGCTGACCTCACTTATTTCCGGCTTGGTCGTCAGGCCCGATCGAATGTTGGAAAATATTAATCTGACCGGCGGGCTTTACCACTCCCAGGAAATCATGCTATCGCTTTGCCAAAGCGGCTTAAGCCGCCTGGAGGCCTACGCCGCCGTTCAAAAACGCGCCCTGGAAGCCGCCGACGGAGGCGTAGACTTCCGCCAGCTCATCGAAAGCGATCCGATCATCTCCAAAAGATTGACTAAGGCCCAGCTGGAGGCGATTTTTAGCGGCCACCGTTTCTCCCGCTGGACGATGGATATTTTCAAACGCCTAAATCTGGACGACCAGCTTTCGGCCTCAAGTATAACGGAAGGCTAATGGATCCCAATATTCCCAACCACGTGGCCATCATCATGGACGGTAACGGACGCTGGGCCGAATCCCGAGGGCTCAGCCGCTCGGAAGGGCACAAAGCCGGGGCCGAGCCGGTCCGGACCATCCTTAAAGCCGCCCACCGCGAGAAAATCAGGTACCTAACGCTCTATACCTTTTCCACCGAGAACTGGAACCGCTCCAAGGAAGAAGTTGATAACCTTTTTACCCTTTTAGCCAAGTATATCGATCAGGAAACCATGGAACTGCTCACCTCCGGGGTCCGGTTACAGGGAACGGGCGATCTGGAACGACTCCCGGCTGAGGCTCTAACGGCGCTGAGACAAGCCGAACAAATCACCTCCGCCAACACCGACCTGGTCCTAACCCTGGCTCTTTCCTACGGCAGCCGGGCTGAACTGGGCCAGGCGGCCCGCCATATTGCCCTAAAAGTTGCCGACCGACAGCTAGACCCCGCTTCGGTCTCCGAGAACACTTTAGCCGCCGAACTGTGGACTTGTGAGCTTCCAGACGTGGACCTTTTAATTCGCACCGGCGGCGAAATCAGGGTCTCCAATTTTCTTTTGTGGCAGCTGGCCTACGCCGAACTGTACTTTACCGACACCCTCTGGCCCGACTTTGGGGAGGCAGACCTCATAGCCGCCCTTAAGGAATTCCGGACCCGAAAACGCCGGTACGGCCGGGCCGGCTAAAAAATCCTCTCAACGCCGCTTTGGTGCCTGTCCCTTAAAGCCGAAAACTTTTAATTTATATGAGGCTTTGCTCAAAAACAATTTGCTGTTAATGACGGCTGCGGCCTGACCTTTGAGTTTGACCTTCCGGACCAAGGGCCTGTACTGGCTAAGTGGGTTCAGGCCGCCAAAAGGGGAGAGTCTCTTTTGGCAGTGCAGGCTATTATTTCCGACCGCTTTTGACCACCGCCGGTTAAACCGGCCCAACAACGTCCAGAGGTGCCATGATGAAAGAAATTGTTTCAACTGATGCGGCCCCGGCAGCCATCGGGCCCTATTCCCAGGCCATAATCAACAATCAGACCGTTTACGTTTCTGGCCAGCTGCCAATCGATCCGGCCAGCGACCAAATGCCTGGGGCTGCCGCTGACCAGGCCCGGCAGTCTTTGACCAACATCCGCCATATCCTTGAGTCGGTCGGAAGTTCAATGGACAAAGTCCTGAGGGTGGGGATATTCATGACCGATCTGGCTGATTTTCAAGCGGTCAACGAAATATATGCCGGGTTCTTCAGCGGCAATTACCCGGCCCGCAGCACTGTCCAGGTGGCCGCTCTCCCCAAAGGGGCCAAAATTGAGATCGAGGCGGTAGCTGAACTTTGACCCAAGCTTTAGTCAAAGGTTGTCGAACCCCTGGAGCCGCTCAACCAACCCTGGAAGGCTCTTCTACCGCCGCTACAATCGGTGGTCAGCTCCAAAACGGCTGCTACTGCGGACCGATCAAGCCTTTAGCCGGGAAGACCGGTGACTGGCGAGGACAACTTTTTTACCTTCCGGTGGACGATCTTTTAGCTTTTCGGCTTTCGGTGGGCCGCCCCATTGAGCCTCTGACCGAATCCATCAATAACTTGGGTCTGCTAACTCCCCTGTGGGTAGCGGTCATTGATTCTCCCAAGGGCAGTCTGCAACCGGTGGTCATCTCCGGCGGCCGGCGGCTGCTGGCCTTAAAAAACCTTGGCCTCCAATCAGCCCCCTGTCTGGCCCCAAACCAAAGTAATCTCCTGTTGGCGGCCATTACCGCCAATTTGGAGCGGGGCTTTAACCAAGCCGAAACCGTTTTGGCCTGGGCCTTGGCCGAAAAAGCGGCCCAAGACAAAGTCGAACGTCAAAAAGCCTGGCAGCTCTTGGGGCTTGCCCCACGTGACCGGCGCTTGGCCTGGCTTGAAGCCGCAGCTGCCCTCCCCGAAGAGGCTCTGCAGACCATGGCCGAGGGCCGCCTGGACATGGAGAACGCCCCCGAGCTCATGAGCTTGGATCAAACAGAGCGCCAGGCGGTCCTGAAGCTTATATTGGGTGCCCGGCCTTCCAAACAAAACCGCCGCCGGTGGCTCCAATGGCTTTCCGATCTTAAGAGAATCACCGGCCGCAATCTTGAGCTGCTTTTCACCCCCGCCATTTTAGCCAGCCTGACCGGGCAAGACGGAGAAAAAGTCACCACCGAATACCTTCAAAAACTACGCTTTCCCCTGATCGCCGAGCTCCGGGACCAGCGCCGGGCCTTTGTGGCCGCCCTGGGTCTTTCCCCCGGCCTCCGGCTTGAACTCGATCCCGAACTTGAGGACGTCACCGGAGAAGTCAGACTCTCTTTCTCCGAACCAGACGAACTCAGACGCCTGGCTTTGGAAGCCGCCGCCCTCAGCCAACGCCCAGAACTTGGAAAATCCTGGCTGGCTGGCAATCTTCCGGCTCCAGAGGCCAAACCGGCAGCCGGTCCAACGACGGAGCAGGTTTTATCAAATCCTCATGAACCTTCCGCCGCTTAGCCGCTTTAAAAGATTGGTTTCCGAAGAACAGTTTGCTTCAACTCTGAGTTGGCCGACCGTTACCATCCCCCCCATGGGGCCAGCCGATTACCCGACTCTGTCAGCCGGGGATCTGGCGGTAACCCAGCATCGGGGCTCTTTTATTAGGCCCTGCCCGGCCACTCCCCGCTACAACTGCTGCGGCCTGAACATCTTCCACTTCGGTCAGGGCTGCGATCTGGGCTGCATGTACTGCATTTTGTCGGCCTATCTGGGTTCCGAAGCCGTTATCCTCTTTGGTAACGTCGCCGACGGCTTAGCCGAACTTGAGGGCCGGCTAGCTCTGATGAGTTCTTCAAATTTTACCCCTCCCCCCGGCTCACCTGTTCCCTCCAACCGCTTCTGTACGGGCGAATTCACCGACAGCTTGCTTTTAGACGAAGAAACCAAACTTTCGGAAAAACTCATCGCCCTTTTCCGGGATCGGCCCCCGTTTTTCCTGGAGCTGAAGACCAAAACCGCCCGCATCGATCATCTATTGGATCTAGACCACGCCGGACGCACGGTTATATCCTTTTCGGTCAACGCACCCCAAATCTGCTGCCAAGAAGAACCGCTGGCGGCCTCCCTGCTTGACCGCTTGTCAGCTGCGGCCAGGGCCGCCAACAAGGGCTACCCGGTGGGTCTCCATTTTGATCCACTGATTTACCACCCCAACTGGGAAAAGGGCTATGAACAGACTTGCCACTTAATTGCCGAGCACCTGGCCCCCGAAAGCGTCGCCTGGGTCTCTTTAGGCTGCTTTCGGTATCTTCCGGCCTTAAAACCGATCATGCTCCGTAGCCGGCCCAGTTCCCTTTTCGACGCCGAATTCATCCGGGGCGGTGACGGCAAGATGCGTTACCCCCGGCCCCTGAGACAACACATCTACCGGACTGTTTTGGATTTTTTGCGGCCCAAAATAGGGCCGCAAACCAAAGTTTATCTGTGTATGGAAAGTGGACGCGTCTGGCGAGAGGTTTTCGGATACGACCCCGGGACTGCTGGCCTAACTTCAATGTTCAGTTGATAAGTATTTAAGGCTATATTTTGATTTTTTGTAACTATTCAGCCCCCCCTGTCCAAGGCAACGAAAGGCGGCTTTTTTTCACACGGCCACTTACCAATTCAAGGCGGCTCCCGTGTGATCCAGGCGTGAACTCGCATCAGAAACAA
>JAISWF010000153.1 GCA_031271165.1 Deltaproteobacteria bacterium | reverse complement strand
ATGACCACCTGAAACTGTTGCCCCGTAATGGCTTGATATGGTTAAGTACCCATTCAGGAACCTCCCTGGGTGGTCGTCCCAGGGCCTTTTATCTTGGACATCACCCTGGAGAGTTGATGTAAGGGGGGTTAGGATTTCAAATCTCCCTTTTTGGACGATGAAGGTGGTTTATTTCCTAGGGTTTAGCCTACCCAACCCCCAGTCTGGCGATTTTCTTGGACGGCTGTGATATTTAAAATATAAATAGATTTAATTATCATAGTTTATATTGTTTATTAGTATTTTTTATAATTAAAAGAACTATTTTTTTACTATTAGAATTATATTTGATGCTTTAATGTAAGCAAATAGCAACTTTTGGCCACTTGATGTTTTGGCCACTGACAGCCTCCCTTTAACGCCTTTAACGGCGGGGGAAGGTATTGTTGCAGTTTCTCAACCGAGCTTGACTTTTTGGCTGTCGGCTTAGGAGTTCTGGCTTCTTTTTCGACCTGATTGGCGGACTTGGTTTTACTGGCCATGATTTAATCTCAAAAAAAAAATAGAGGTCTTTCTTGATGGAATATTTAAGTGAAAAACTACATTATTCCCACGTTAAAAACAATAACTTTGTCATTTCTGCTGAGGGCTTATTGACATACTTGTTGTTAGCATGTTGCTTTTGATTTATTAGATTATATGGCGCTATTGAAATATATTAATATAAAAAGTAGTGATAATTTACATTGTTTGCGAGGATTTTAATTATGGCTTTGAAAGTTAAGATTGCTCTATGTTTTGCATCTATATGTGTATTATTTATGGCGGTTGGTGCTTTAGTTGTTTTTGAACTTAATGAAATAAAAAAAGGAACTAACAATTTAAATCATATAATATTGCCAAATAATGATCATGCTAGCGAATTAAGGTATCTGCTTTCGTATGAGGAATTGTTAATAGCTATTTTTAATTCTAATGGAGATAATACCGTTTGGAATAAAGCGCTTGAAGTTAGAAAAAGTAATGATAAGTTATTAAGCCAACTAGCGCCTGTAGTTGAAAATTTATCAAGTTATAATGAGAATTTAATAAATTATTTTGATGAATTTAGTAATAATTACAAAAAATTTGAACAATTAAGCTCTTTATTGCCAACTCTGCTGAAGGCCGACGAGGAGACCTGGGAAAAAGCCAGGCAAGGGTTTTCTGATTTTCAGAAGGTTTTATCCCAGTACAGTCAGGCCATGGAGGAGCGTTTAAAAAGAACCCTTGAGACTGGCGATTCCTACCAGAACATTGAGCACGCCTACCTGCGGGTCCAACAGGCTAATGAGCTTACCAGTCAAGGAAATCTGTTTTTCATAGATATGCTCATAGGTCTTTACACCGAAGACGTTGGATTTTTAGAAGAGACTCTTAAAATCATTGACAGCCTGACTGCCTTGGCCACATTAGTACGCGACGATTCGAAAGTTCCGGCTTACATTGAGATGCTCAATTCTGTGTTGACCTCACTGGCAACCTGTCATGAGAACATGGCCATCCTCAAAGACTCAATTACGGTATATCTCAAAAACTACGACGAAAGAGACCGCAGTAGCTCTTTAGCCATGGAATCAATGACTAAGCTCTCGGACAGTTTCAGTCAGATGACTTACGATTTTATCGAACGCACCGATAACTCGGTTAGCAATGGTTGGTCGGCCATCACCATTGGCATGTCGGTTGCCACTATCTTGGCTTTAATTTTATCGATTATCTTGGTTAAGAGTATTGTCGGTCCGTTGGCGACTATCTGCTCTGAACTCTCCGAAGGGGCCCTGGAGGTCGATCGGACGGCTAAGGAGTTATATCAGGCATCATCCGAAGTTGCCAGCGGTAATGCCCGCAACGCCACCGCCTTAGAAGAGACTAGAGCCAGCCTTGAAGAATTCAGCGCAATGACCAAAAGTAATGCTGATAATTCCATCCAGGCTCAAAATTTAATTAAATCGGCCACTACCGATGTCGAGAACTCCGAACACTCCATGGACACAGTCCTGGAAGGCATGTGCCAAATTGCTGCCTCTGGAAATGAGATCGGGAAAATTATCAAGACCATCGACGAGATTGCTTTCCAGACTAATCTTTTGGCCTTAAATGCTGCCGTGGAGGCGGCCAGGGCCGGTGAAGCCGGGGCGGGTTTTGCGGTGGTAGCTGACGAAGTTAGAAATCTGGCCATTCGATCAGCTGATGCGGCTAAAAACACCGCCCAACTCATCGCTGACACCATTAGTAACATCAATAGCGGCTCCAACTCGGTTAAAAACACTTCCGAAAACTTTGAAGCTTTGGTTGGTGACGTCAAAAAGGTTTCCACCATTGTCGGAGAGATTACCGTTTCCTCCAATGAACAGTTGGTGGGAATCGGTCAGATCAAAGATGCCATCAAAGAGATGGACGATGTTACTCAGTCCAACGCCGCCATAAGCGATGAGACTGCCTCAGCTGCTGGTCTCTTGGCCACTGAGTCAAAAAGGTTGTCAGAGCAAATCTTTTTGTTGAGCAAATTAATTACCGGCTAAGACTGAAAAAGCCCATCACCAAAAAACCGGCCGGAGATGATTTCTCTTCGGCCGGTTTTTTTTGGCAGTCATCAAATGGGAGGTGGCTAAAATAGCCATTTTTTGGTATTAAAAAATAGACTAATATTACAAAATAAATTGATATTAACGTTAATTGTATTTAAAATATTTATTGTTAAGACGGTTGGTTATGATAAAAAGGGCGTAGTCAAGGCTAACGGCTTAATTGGTTCAAATAACTGGAGAGACCATTATCGCTTGGCGAGCACTCTCGGCCGAGGTCGCTAAATTGGTCAGTTCTGGGAAGTCATCCAGCCCGGCAATCTGGTTAAGGTTTTCGGCAGTCAGAAGCACCAGCCGAACCAAGTCTCCAGGGTAGCCTCTAAGAATTTTGACGGCTTCGTTGAAATTGTGGTGTGATGTCCAATCAAAGACCGCCGTGGTCTTGACGTCGTCAAATCCAATGGGGGCTGGGAAATCCCATTTTTTTAACATAGTGATCATGGGTTTGACGGCCCGCTGTAAATTGGTGAACTCACTGGCCAGAGAAGAATGCTGTTTGTGGGGGAACTTTAGGCGGTTACTCAAGTTGCGATCTTCATGGAATTTGTCATCACCACTAATCGGGGCGGCTAATGCCGCAGTCAGCCCGGCTAGATGGGGAAGACTCAAGGGCATAGCCCCGGAAGTAATGGCGGCGTACATGATCAGAGGGTTGTCAACCCTGAGTTTAGCGGCCAATAGACCCTCGGAAGTCAGTCTGCCAGAAGAGGTCACCAGTCCCACCTCAATGAGGAATTTGACCCGGTACTGAAATAATTTATATTTATAGTCACTGGCCCGCTTGAGGTTGGCTGCAGTGTGTCTTTTGACCGATTGCCAGGCCGAAAACGACTGGGCCAAAAGATCGTGGATCCGATCGAACTCATAAACCTTAAGAAGGTTAAGGGTCATGGAGAAATCAATGTTTAAAGCGCTGTTAACCGGGTCGGGCGGGGAGTCAAAGAGGCCGCCCATTAGCTTGAGGTCCTGGTGCTGGCCTTTGAGCAGGATGGCGAAACCGATGTTATCCAAGCCACGGCGGCCGGCCCGGCCAGTCATTTGAGCCAGTTCAGTGGCGGTTAGAGGCATAAATCTGGTGCCGTTGAAGCGGTCGCTTTGAGGGATGACCACGGTGCGGGCTGGAAAATTGACTCCGGCGGCGACGGTACTGGTGGCAAAGATGGCTGAAAGCAGGTTTTTACTCATCAGCTCTTCGACCAGAAGCTTAAACTGGGGCAGGTGCCCGGCATGGTGGGCGGCCATGCCCTTGGAGCGCAGAGTATTGGTAGCCGGATATTTGGCCAAATAGGGGTACTGCTCAATATATCGGTCAATTATTTTGGTACGTTCGGAGAGCTTTTGCTGGGTTTCGGTGTGATTTCTTGGGGCGGACATAACTGCGCTGTCGCAGTTTTTCCTTGAGGGCAGGAAAAATATGGCCGGCAGCAGGTTTTGTTCCACTAACCTCGGCAGATATGTGGCCGGGGGTTTTTCCGGCTGAAAGCGTTTGTTGTAGGCAACATATGGCCGGTAGGGCTTTGATTTTTTTTTCTCAGTATCTTTCCTGATTACTGTTTCCAGCCTGTCAAGCTGGGATGAGTGAAGACACAAAGGTACCAAAGGCACGGGACGGTCCCCGCCTCTGACCACCCGGACCTTGTTACGGCGATGGTGTTCAAGCCAGGCCGCCAGTTCGCTGGCGTTTTCGATGGTCGCTGAAAGGAGTAAAAACCGAACCCGGGAGGGCATATAGATCAGCACTTCTTCCCAGACCACCCCGCGCTCACTGTCGCCCAGATAGTGGGCTTCGTCTAAAACCACCAGATCGAGATTAAGGTCACTGGACCCAGTCATTGAGTCATAGAGGTGGTTGCGAAGGATTTCGGTGGTTCCCACCACGATGGGAGCATGGCTGTTATATTTGTGCTCCCCGGTCAAAAGCCCGACGTTGCCGGCCCCAAAGTCGCTGCCAAACTCAAGATATTTGGAGTTGGAAAGAGCCTTCAAGGGGGAGGCGTACCAAGAGTTGTGACCAGCTTGCAGTTCCCTTAACAAGGCCTGTTTGGCGATCCATGTCTTGCCGCTTCCGGTCGGGGCTGAAACAATGACATCGCTGTGCTCAATTAACGCTGCGGCCTTGAGCTGAAAGGAGTCGGGCTTGAAAGGCTTTGATTCCGGTACGCCGATGTTGTCTAAATAGGCGCAGACCGGCTTTTCAATGGTCAAAGGCTGGGGTGGGTAGTTTTTGGCAGGTTTGGAAGAACTGTAGGCTTGGGCTTCGGCCTTAGGAGCGGGCGGTGAGGTTTGAGAACTAAATTGAGAGTTTTTGCTTTTTTTAAGAGCCTTCTTGGCCCGGCGGGCTTCTTTTATTTTCAGTAACTTGAGTTTTTCGGCCTTTTTTTTCTTGGCCCGGCGGGATTTCTTGGGGTCGCCGTTTGGAGTGGTATCTGGTTCTGATTGGTCCGCCGAAGCCTCGGGGACGCCCCTACTAGAAACATCAGAGGACTTGTCAGAGGAGCTGGGCCCGATTGTAAAGTTGGGCGAGGCTGTCATGGTGGAACTCAAGTCGTTTTTTTAAAAAAACCGGGGCCAAAGGCCCCGGTTGGGAAAAAGATGACACTATCAGTACAAGTTCAAAAGCTCAGCCTTATTTGGATTTCGAGGAGGTCTTTTTCCTGGTTGAGCTTTTTTTGGGGCGGGCTTTTTTAGAGGTCTTGGTCTTGGCTGAACCACCGTAAATGTTGGTGGGCTTAGGGATATCGCTGCCCATGGACAGCAGGGCCACTTTGACCGCACCGTTAGCAGCAGCGGTTTTAAGAGAGTCAGAGAGTGGGGAGGCAATGGGGTCGTCGACATAGCGGCGGCCTCCAACAAAATACGGTCCGTAATCAATTCCAAAGGCAGCAGTCTCGCTGACCACCTTGAGATTGGAGGAAGCCAGGATAAAGTTACCGTTGCCAGTAAAAATGCCAACCAAATAGCCTTCGGTCTTAGGCGTGTTATAGAACAAGATATCCCCGGGTCTTAGTTCTTCTCTGGTAACTGCCCAGCCTTTGGCCACTTGCTCAGAGGCCGACTGGGGAATCTTGATGCCCTCTTGGGCATACACCCAGTTAACAAAACCAGCGGGGTCAAACCCGGTCGCCGGGGTGCGGCCCCCTGACTGGTAGGGCTGACCCGACTGGGTGTAGGCGTCAAACAAAAGCTGGTTGGTGATCCCTTTATGAAGCCTGAGTGATTTTTTGGAACTTGGCGCCCGATCGTCGTCTAAAGCCGCAATGGAGAGGCGATCTTCGAGAGCTGTGGCCACACCAGCTCGTTTGGGGAGTAGCCCGTAGGTAGCCAGAAGGTTGCGGCCGGCCGCACCAGTGGAGAGGTTGCCGCTCAGGCCCTGGACACAGAGCCGGGGATTGATGAGTTCGGTTTGAGGCACCGAAACTGAAGCGGATAAAGTTTTAACCTCGGCCATACCACTGGCTGTAAAAACGACGGTTTGGCTGTCCTGGGTTAACTGATCGCTCGGAATTTGGTTAGTGAGATTTTGATTTTCAGTATTGGATGGATTTGAGATGTTGGCGGAAGAGGAGGACAGTGTTTCGATATTGATTTGTTGATTTTCAGCTAATTTTGGTTCTTGTTTAAGTGCTTGTTGGGGAGGTTGGTACGGCCCTGGATTGGGCTTCAGGAAGGCCAACGGTGACTGGCAGGCTACCAAAAAAGTTGCGAAAGCGGTGATAGCGGCCAAGCGACCGGTAATTGACCAAGTTAACTGACGGAAATAAGACATAATCTGGCACCAATTACGAGCCTTCCAGGACGATAAGAACGAGGCTTTTGAGAAAAACCAGCTCATCGACCCGGTAGGGTAGTTAGGAGAAAACCGGTGATGTATTGAAAAAGCAAAAAATAACACCCCCTAACCGTGATTAACGGCCGGTCCTTAATACTTCGGCTCGGATAACGGACAGGTTGACTCGGTGGGATTAATCAATAGCCGGGTTAATATTTTAGTCCGCCAGATAGAGAAATAATTAATATAAGGCAGACAAAGGTATTCTACTCTTTTTTTTTTTTTAGTCAATGAAAAAATTTAAGGCGAAAAAAGCTGAAATAATCCAAGGACTAAGCTTAATATGTTGGGGTCTATCCTGGTCGGGGACAAGGTTTGCCAAATTCTTCATTTTTCAAGCGATCAACTGGCTGACCATTTCTGGCTCAAGCACCAGCAGTATTTAGATGATGTCCAAATTTCGTTGAGTCACTGGTGGTTTAGGGCTGGCTAACCGTTTGGCTGCCATCCCCATGGCGGTAGAGTTACTTTTTTTGGTCAGAGAGAAAGGCGGCTAAAAACGGTTCAAACCGTTTAAGTTGAGGTTGGGCCGAAATGGCAGCGAAGGACAGGGGCGAACTACGCCGGCCGGAGCCAGATGAGCCCGGACCAGATTGGCTGGAAGCGCAGGAGTTTGGTGAGGACTTAGCCTCGGCAATGCTTTGATAATCACTGAGTTCGCCGGTTTCGAAAGCTTCCGAAGCCAGACTCAGGACGGCTCCTGGCAGGCTGAGACTCCACAGGCGCCAGAGCCGCCCCCAACGGCGGCGTATGGAAGGAGCAAGCGGCAGAACCGGGCAACGCTCAATTAAATCGATTCCCCGGCCGATCGCTTTGACCAAGCTTTCTTTACGGGTCCAAAGGGCTGAAAAAAGCATTGGATCACAGCCCCATTGATTAAAATAGGTCATTTCCTCTTCAGTTAGGACTCTGGCGGCCAAAGATTCGGAGACCGGTTTTTGACGGACTGTTTCCACGTCCACTCCGCACAAGCAACCCCAAACCGAGAGAGCTACCCAGTCCCCGGAGTGGCTTAGGCTAAAGTGGCATTCCCCACGGGTCAGGGCTGGAGCTCCGTGTGGTCCAAAGACTACCTGCCGATCGCTTGTGACTCCCAGGACCGTCAGCATCAAAAGACCGGCCGTCGCTGAGCGGGCTTGATCGGGTAGTTGGCGGAGGGCCGTTATTTTAGCTTGCCGGTAAGGCGGCAGCCAATTGAGGGTGGCGGCGATCAGTTTTTCTGGAGGGAAACCCAAGGCGGACAGAGTCGACAGGGAGACTAAAAAAATAATGGGCGGACTTTGGGCAGCTTTAAGGGCCCAGAAGGCGGCGAGGTTGGCGGCGGCGCTCGGACTGATTTGCCCTGCCGGACTTAGGAGCCGTTGTTTGAGTGAAGTTTCAAAAAGATCTTCGGTTCCGGTTAGGTCCAGGATATCGGAAAAGGGGCCCGGGCCGGTTTGGTCGCCATTGAAGGCGGGGGCAGGGGCCAAGACCTCGACCTTAAGAGAATCGCTCAAGAGTCGGTATCCCATCCAGCCTAGGCGGCTGAGGCCAAAGATTTGACCTGGCGGCGACCCCAAAGGGCGGGCGAAAGAAGGCCCGAAAACTAGGGGTAGGACCAACAATGGCCAAAGCCAGATGTTGTAGTTAAATCCAACCCGGCCAAATCGGCCGGGTTGGACAGGGCAATGGTGAGCCTCACTCTTCGGTTTGGTCGTCGACCACTTTTAGTTTGGGTGAGTCAAAGAGCCGGTCAACCAGTTGGTCGATTTCGGTCTGATTATCTACTGCGGCGTCTGGTCCAAAAAGAGATTTTTTTTCCATATTTTTAGCAGTTTTAAATGTATTGGCCATCTTAGTCTTCTTTAAAGCTTTTTCTTCATCTTTATTGGCTTTTTTTCTGACTTTAGGCTCTGAGGTATCATCGTCATCTTCAAAATTATCAATACTCTCAAAGTCATCGTGGTCCTGAGTACCATCTGACTTTTCCGGCTCGCCTTCGTTATCGTCATCGTCATCTTTAATGGGGGAGGAGGTTATAGTCGGCCGGGCCGATTTGGCTTTTGGCTTTTTAGGGGCAATAGCTTCCTCCCGGCGGACTTTTCTTTGGGGCTGCTCTTCTAAAATTTCCTCCAAAACGGCTTTCAGATCCTCAAGAAAGTCGCTGACCTTAATCAGTCTTTGGCCCACTAAATCGTGAAAAGAGGCCAGGGGCGAAAGCTCGTTGGCCACTTTGCTGGCTGAGTCCAAGAGTTCTTTAAAGGTTCTAACAACGTCGGCGGCTGGCTCCGCCTGCTGATCAAAGGTGGCCAGTTTATCCAGAACATCCTGGAAAGAAGACCCCAATTTTAAAATCTGTTCGGCGCTTTTGAGCAGCTGATTTTCGGCCTCAGACAACCGTTTGAGGGCCGTGGGGATCTCCCGATCGGCGGCGGCGACTAAGGCTGCTGACTGGCTGGCCTTGAGAGCTGATTGGGACGGTTTTTGGAATTTATCACGGTCAAAACCGGGTTTGGAAAACCTGGTCTTGGCCGGACTGCCAGAGCTTTTCCAATCGGGTTTGGAATGGCTGCCATATTTACGCTCGCCGGTTCCGGCCGACTTGCGGAAACGATCGTCGTGGTCGCTACGTTCGGGGCGGCTTCGGTCGCCCTCAGTTTTGTTCCACCTTGGGGGACGGCTTCGGTCGCCCTCGGTTTTGTTCCACCTTGAGGGACGTTTATCGCCGCCGGTCTCGTTTTTGTTCCACCTTGAGGAACGATTATCGCCGTCGCCCTCGTTTTTGTTCCACCTTGAGGGACGTTTGTCGCCGTCACCCTCGTTTTTGTTCCACCTTGAGGGACGTTTGTCACCATCGGGTTTGCTCCGCCTTGGCGGCCGGGCCGGGCGCTCGGAACGTTCAAAATTGTCAGGTCGGTCAGAGTGAGCTGGATAACTGCGTTCACCAATGGTGGTCCGCTTGGGGCGGCTGAGTCCGGCGTCACGGTCGCTGCGTTCTCGAAGGGGACGCTCTTGATCGGGATGGTCGTCGGTCTCCCGAGTTCGGGGGTACCCACGGCGCTCTTTTGAGCCGCTTGGTCCGCCTTTGGACGGGGTTTTATAACCTCCAGAGCTGGTGGGGCCGCCTCTTTTGAAGACTACCGGACCGTTGGGACCGTCAGAGGATTGGTAATCGTCGGTTTTTTTCCGGCGGACTTTTTTTTCTTCTTTGGCACCATCGCCTTCAGCCGCAGCCGGGGGAGGTTGGCGCCTTTTGATCTCGGACATTGTGTGATTATTTCTGAAGGGCTTTCCTTCGAAAAAAGCGGCCCTGTGGAGGCGGCTTGGGTTTGGGAGCGGTTTGGGCCGCTTAAATTCTGAATCATGGCTTGAGCCGAGTTTGGCGGCCCTAATTCGAGGCGGTCATTTTTCAGGCCGCCAGCATGTCCTTGGCCACGGCCAGGGATTGTTCAGGTGAAGTGATGATTTTAAGCACTTCCAAGGCAAATACAAGGGCCGTCGAAGGGCCCCGGGAGGTGGTGATGGTCCCATCGGTGATAACCGCTGGCGGATCGGTGGGTACGTTCGCCCAGGTGAGCTCGCCTTCCAACCCAGGATAGCAAACCGCTTTTTTGCCTTTTAAAAGGCCCAAACGGCCCAGGACGGCTGGAGCGGCGCAGATAGCGGCCAATTTACGTCCAGCTTGGCCGCGGGCGGCAATGAGATCCATAAAAGGCCTATGCTCCAGGTAAGCCAAGGTGCCCCCGGGTATGATCAAGATGTCATATTTAGGCTCGTCTAAGCCGGCCAAAAGGCGATCGGCTTTGATTTCTACCCTGTGTTTGCCGGTAACTTGGTGGGTGCTTTCCAAAGAAACAGTTTCAACGTCGACCCCGCCGCGCCTTAAGACGTCAACGCTGGTCAGGGCCTCAATTTCCTCAAAACCGTTGATAAAAAAAATCGCTGCGTTGGCCATCGGTCGCCTTCTTTCCGGTGGCGAGAATTAGGCTTAACTTGCTGAGCCCCATCCCGCCGCTGTAAAATTTGGGAGATCACTAAAATTACTTGCCAAAAACATTACAATTTGATCTATGTTTCCTTCCGACCTCTGGAGGCTGAAGACCACCAGAATCGTTTATATTAACTGAATTTTTAGTTCTAAGCAAGATCGAAAAAAATTAAAAAAATACTTTAACGGTAAAATAACACTGCTCTGAGCTGGGTCCACCGGAATGGTTATGGCCACCGGAGCAGGCATCAGTGCCAGACCGCCAAACAATGGAGGCTTAAAAGGGGCAAAAGAAACGGTGGGGGAAATCCCAGCCGGGGCTTTTGTTTGACAATTAAATTGACAGGAAGACCAGGGTTCTTATTGGGGATACAAATGGGGCGGCCAAGAAAATTATGTTGACAACATCAACTGTTGCAGGTACAATTTTATTATGAAAATTCCATTTTATCTTTCTGAAGAATCTCTTGGGTTTATGACGGTTACGGCCTACCGTTCGTTGAACTCAACTCTTCGCCGTAAATTCAAAAAATTAAATATTGATTTAACCCCAGAACAGTGGGGAGTATTAGTTCTTCTTTGGGAAAGAGGCGCCGCTACCCAGGACGAACTGGCCGCTGCGCTATGTGTTGACAAATCCACCATGAGCCGAGTTCTTTCGTCTGCTGAGGACAAGGGGTTTATTACCAGGGAAGTTGACCCTACAAATGAACGGAAAAAAATTATCCGGACAGCCGAAAAGTCGCTGCAATTGCGTAAGATGGGGTTTGAAATGTCCTCTGGAGTTATGCAGCTGGCCCTGACCGGCATTTCCCAGCAAGAAGCTCAAACATGTATTAAAGTGCTGGCGGCCATAAAAAACAACCTTAGAAGCTAGGACCGGGACAGCCCTTTCGGGCTGTAGATTCGAAGAGATTTTTTTATCCATACAGTTGAATATGTCAACTGTTGCTAGTGCATATTTAGTCCGGGACCGAAAACCGCCCAGAAGAACCGCCAAAGGAGCGGGAAAACTAATTGCCGTTTATTTTTTTAAGGAGTAAAAATTATGACCACATACTTGGAAAAAGCACTTGAGCTGCATTTCCCACCGCTGGCCATTTATTATGCCCAGCAATTACCCGATGGCTGCCGGCTCACTTCTCCCATGTGCTCCATGATTTTAATCGCCCAAGCAGCCAAAGGCCAAACAGTCGCTTTATCAAAAGACAGCTGCCGCTGTCACGGTGCGGCCAGTGGTTTTGGTCTAGACGCCCTGCACCCGGAAAATTTTCCTGGTGGAACGGAGTGCTTTTTGCGTTTTCTTTCCATTGGCAATAGCGGGTGGGAGTATGGTCAAGGTGTCATTGCACAGTTAAAAGAAGCTGGGGCTCCAAAAATCCTCATTGAAGAATTTTCCGATGGTGAAGGCTTTTGTAAAACCCCAGAGCTAGTCCAGGACTGGGTTGACAGTTTGCCAGAGATTAGATCGGAAGGACCATTTGTCATTATAAGTCCTCTTGAAAATGTTCAAGAGGGTAACCGGCCCAAGGTAGTTTCTTTGCTGGTCAATGCTGACCAGTTGTCGGCACTGGTGGTACTGGCTAATTACGCCCGAAAAGGTTCAGACCATGTGCGTATCCCCTTTGGAGCGGGGTGTTATTGTTTTGGATTTTACGCCTTTGTCCAAGCCGAGGAAGAAAATCCAGGCGCCATAATTGGTCTGACTGACATCTCGGCGCGTTATTATTTACATAAAACGTTAGGCAAAGATATTCTATCTTTTACTGTGCCATTGAGCATGTTCGAGGAAATAGAAGCTAATGCCCCAGAAAGTTTCTTGGTAAAATATGCCTGGAAAACAATGATGAAAAAAAATCAAACCTAGCCTAAAATATAACCTTATTAACTAGCTATAATTTCTTGGCCCAGAAATTTATCATATATCAAGATGCTATAAATTGTATATTTTATGGTGTCTGTGAGTATTGTGCTCGCAAAAAAATTATAATAGCCGAGTTTTTCTAAAATTGATAATTATCTTTGGGGTAAACGTTCACTGGGGCCCCATAAATGATAAAACAGAAGGGATAAATTTAAATAAACATATCTTTAAAGGTCGATGCCGGTCAAGCCTGAGCAAAAGTCATTTGTCAGCTGACAATAGAAATGACCGCTTTTCATGATAACGTGTCAATAGAAATGACCTGTCTTAAAATTGTTTTCGAAATGGCCGCCAAGCTTAACTTGTCAACATTATATTTTTTTTCACGATCAATAATAATGCCAACTCATAAATTTTACTAAGCCCACATTAGAAATGACCATAGATATCTGATGTATTATCAGCATGACTAACATTTAATACTCAAATACTCTTGCAATATCGACTCCTTTTTTTATTAAGTAATTATGTATATAAAATCTCTAAGCCCACAATAAAAATGACCTCGAAGGTTAAGCCATCAATTAAAATGACCTATAATACCTCCTGGCTATAATCGCCATATTTTATCCCCAGGAGGTTTACGCATGGCTGGCAAATC
>JAISWF010000126.1 GCA_031271165.1 Deltaproteobacteria bacterium | reverse complement strand
CGGTATTGCGGCAACTACTACAGGGTGCATATGATTATGGAATAGGAGCATACATAATCGTAAGCAGAAAAAAATACTAGTATTTAAGCATAAGTACATGTTTTTGTGGCAAAGAGGGATTTTGTTTACTAGCAAATTTTGTGCCAAGCCTGCCCGGGGGGTACCCCCCGGGCAGGCTTGGCACCCCTCTTCACCTCCCAAAGCAGCGGCCCACCTATACGACAAAATCGCTGGGCCGAAAAATACGACAAATCCGAAAAGCCACAACAGTGTCTAATGCCACTGACTTAACGATGGCCGGCGGCAACAACGACATCGGCACGGTGACTACCGCCACTAATGTGACCATGACAGACGGCACTAACAATTTCACCGGCCCGGTCACGGCCGATGATGTGTTGATCAACGACGGCAACAACTCTTTTTCCAGTTTAGTCACGGCTGATGATGTTTTGATCAGCGCCGGCACTAACAACTTGGCCGCTGTAACGGCCCTCAACGGCATGCCCATCACAGGCGGTGAAAACATTTTGGACGGCGATTTCACTTCCTCGGCCGGGGGTCTGTCTTTCAACGGCGGCAAG
Organism: Deltaproteobacteria bacterium; assembly: GCA_031271165.1. Classification (GTDB taxonomy): domain Bacteria; phylum Desulfobacterota; class Desulfarculia; order Adiutricales; family Adiutricaceae; genus JAISWF01. The sequence continues at coordinate 16,178 of JAISWF010000126.1, read as the reverse complement.
AACGTGATTAAAGGAAGTCGCACCATTTCCACCTCCGCCGCAACTGTAATTACCGGGGCTGAAGTGGCCTTGGGAGCAGGGGCAAATTTTGCCATTGACCAAGATTTGACAATCAACAGCGCCGGGACCTTGCTCCTTCTCAACGACGCCACAGTGTATTTGGCAAGCAACGCTTTGATCGTCAACCATGATGGTCTTTTGGATATTGACAAGAGCCAGTTGGCCATCACCGCCTTCAGACGTCACTCTTAACGACGGAGCCAAACTGCGGCTTGCCGCCGACTCTTCCAGTCAAGGGAGCCTCCAGGTCACCGGCGATTTGACGACCACAGGCCGAGTTTCAATTAGACTAGAAGCCCCTAACGATGATTTTTCCCTCTTCTCTCAACCCATCATAGACGTCAGCAGAACTCTGACCCTTTCACATGAGAACGATTTTTACGACCTGTTCCACGATCTAGCCATCGATCTGGCCACTGGCAAAGTCACCGTGGTCGAGACCTTCAACTTTGACAAGTCTCTGGAAAACCTGGCCGCTCAGACAAACGTCGGTTTGACCGGGAACGCCAAACATCTCTCGGGACTCATGTCGGACATCAAGGCCGAAGGTCAGAGTCCGGCCTTGACCAAAAAGCTTCAGGACATTTTCTATACCATCTCCGATCTTCTGGGGACCGATCCCGATGACGCCCAAGCCACCTTCGTGACCGTTCTAAAACAATTGGCCGGGGAATCGCTTCTGGGCTTAAACGAGGCCCTGACTTACTCAGCTTACAAGAGCCAGGGCGTGGTCCTCAACCGCCTTGACCGCATCTTCGAGTCCGGTCTGGCTCTGCCTCCGGCCGCCGGGGAGGCAGACGTTAACAATCGGCTCTGGGCTGACGGTTTCGGTTCCTGGGCTTGTCAGAAAAACAAGGACTCAATTGACGGCTATGATTTTGACGGTTCAGGGCTGTCATTGGGCTACGACCGACATGTGGCTTCTCAGCCAGGCCTAAGTCTCGGCGCTCCCATGTCCTTCTCCTTTGGTAAAATCAAGAGCAATAACGGCCTTGCCGCCATTGATTCTGACACCGTGGCTTTGGGTCTTTATGGAAGTTACCTCTTCAGCGGCGATTTCTTCGTTGACGTCACTGCCTCTTACGGGGTCACCTCCATGATTCCCATGTGATCATGCCTGGAGGCGGCCATAAAACCGGCGACTTCGACACCTCGTCATTTTTGGTCGGTGCCAGGGTGGGCAAGCTTTTGACCATCGACACCTTCAGGATCACGCCCACCGTTGGATTGTGAGGTATCTTACCCTCAAACAAGACGGCTGACGGGAGTCGATCACTGGTACCGGCCTCGGGGCGGCCAACTGGTTCGCCGAAAAAACCACTCACGCTCTGGAAATCCCGGTTCAGGTTAAAATCAACGGCGAATTCAACGCCGGTAAAGCCAAAATCATCCCCGAACTGCGCCTTGGTTGGACCTATATGGCTCAGCGGCCTGATAACGAACTGAACATCGGTTTCGTCGGTTCTAGCCTGTCAACCACGGTCTATGGGACCAAACCCAAGCGCAGCAGTTTTCAGGTGGGAGCCGGGGTCAAAATTGACATCAACAATTCGATCGATGTTTTTGTCAATTACGATCTCGATCTGGCCAGGGGTTACCGCAGCCACATGACCTCCGCCGGACTGGGCATCAACTTCTAAACCGACGCCTGGATCCTGATCTGCCGACCATGACAGCGGCTGGGGTTTAAAAGCCTCGGCCGCTGTTTTTTTAAGGTTTGGTTGCTGCACTGAAGCAAACTGGAAAAAGATTATCATTTCTCAAAATAATTCTCTCTGGACATTTTGGCCAAACGAGTTGGCTGCCTTAGAGACCCCAACCTGAAGGAGGTCACCCGTTGAAGATAACCAGGCTGGCAAGCTGAAGTTTTGATTTTTTCTTTTGCCGCCACTGGCTCTCCCCTCAAACTCCCTGCCGTCTCACTCACCGGTTTGTTAGCTGCATTTTTGTGGGTTACTACAATGACGGATGTTACCGTTTAGGCCTCACAAACTCAGGGTACCTGCTCCATGATAGACTAAGTAAGCTGGGTAAACGCCTCGGCTACACTTCAGGCCTTAACCAAGCATTCCTCAAATAATTTGGCCGGTAACTGGTCAGAGCAACCAGAATCAGATATCGGAAAAATTCTTTTAAATTTATGAGTTCTATTTTGCCCCAGGAGTTTCCTGTTCTGTTTGGTCCCATCCAACAGTTAATTTATTAGGCCAGGGCAAAACAACCTTTTTCGGCATTTGTACTCCAAGAGATAGAGCCCCTGCCATGGCCGAAAATTAATAGTTCCAGAACCAAGTTTGTTTTAAACCCTTATATAAGCTAAAATTCTCCCCGGTTATTTTTTTTCATCTTGACCGGGCTTTCCAGTTATGCTCCAAGGCTCGGCATTCGTCCCCATCGATGCTGCCAATCCCGATGAGTGGCTTTATACTTATGATTTTTATGGTATTAGTAATGAAAAAACCGTCCTTGTTTGATAACAACAAATTGTCCAACTCCTTGGAAAAAAACCTGTGGGAGGCCGCCGATAAGTTAAGAAAAAATGTCGACGCCGCCGAGTATAAACATGTCGTCTTGGGTCTGATTTTTCTAAAATACGTCTCCGACTCTTTTGAAAGACATTACCGATTTCTGTGCTCACCGGAAAATACGGCCCGAGGCGCAGACCCCAATGACCCCAGGGAGTACGAGTCCAGTCATATTTTCTTCGTCCCTCCCCAAGCCCGATGGAAGGGCCTCATCGAAGCCGCCGACAATAAAGATAATATCGGACAATACCTTGATGAGGCCATGAGTTCCATCGAAACATTCAATCCTGACCTTTCAGGCGTCCTTTCCACAGGTTATGACCGACAGAGCCTCGATCCTGCCTCTTTAGGCGGCCTGATTAAATTGGTCGGCAATATCGCTTTAGATGAAGCCAAAGACCGCAGTTCAGATGTTTTGGGCCACGTTTTCGAGTATTTTCTTGGCCAATTTGCCATGGGGGAAGGACAAAAAGGCGGTCAATTTTATACTCCCAGGAGCATTGTCGAGCTTTTGGTGGAAATGCTTGAGCCTTTTGAAGGGAAAGTCTTTGACCCCTGCTGCGGCTCAGGGGGGATGTTTGTCCAAAGTGAAAAATTCATCCAAAAACATCGCGGTCAGGTCCACAATATCCAAATTTACGGTCAAGAGTCCAACCGGACCACTTGGCGGCTGGCCAAAATGAATCTTGCCATTTGTGGCCTCGACAGTTCCCAAGTCCTATGGAACAGTGAGGGCTCTTTTCTCAACGACGCCCATCCCGCTCTCAAAGCCGATTACATCATTGCCAACCCGCCCTTCAACGACAGTGATTGGAGCGGCCAAAAGCTGCGCCGGGATGTTCGGTGGAAATATGGCATTCCGCCGGTCAAAAACGCCAACTTCGCTTGGCTTCAGCACTTTGCCTACCACCTGGCCCCGACCGGTCAGGCTGGAGTGGTTCTGGCCTTGGGTTCAAGCAGTAAAGCCTGCAACGAGGGCAACATCCGATGTAACATGATTGCTTACGGCAATATCGTTGACTGCATCGTCCATCTGCCGGCCAAACTCTTCTTAAACACCCAGATTCCGGCCGCCCTTTGGATCCTTTCCCGAAATCGCAAAAACGGAAAATTTCGCGATCGCTCCCAGGAAATACTCTTTATTGATGCCCGAGACATGGGCAAGATGATCAACCGCCGAACTAAGGTTCTGACCGCCTCTGACATCACCAAAATCAGCGGCGCCTATCACAATTGGCGAAACCCCGACCAGCAATACCTCGACGTCAAAGGTTTTTGCCGCTCTGTCCCCATTAAAGAGGTTAAAGACCTTGATTATGTTTTAAATCCAGTTCGGTACGTTGGTTCAACTCAGGCCCAGGATGATTTTGATTTCAAGGAACGCTTCAATTGTCTAAAAAAAGATTTTGAACTGCAGCTTGAAGAAGAAATGCTATCAAACAATAAACTTTTAAATAATTTAAATAAAATTAGATTTTAAGACTTTTTTAATTTTCTCCAAAAGCCGCTGTAGTCGAACGGATGCCCAGTCTTAAAAATGGGCCGTCTCGCCCAATGATTTCCCTTCTTGGACGAATTGGTAGGCTCGTAAAAGGGCAAAACGTTACCGACAAATTTTTTTTACAATAATCCCGGCTTTCCGTAAGGAGGCTCGGGATTTATTTTTGACCAATATAGAATTCTTAATCCGCATCAATCAAATCACAACTGGCTGCTTTATCAGACGGACCGCCGAAGTTCTCTTTGCCTCCGCAGGCCCGAGGCTCTTAAGACGGCGTTAGACAACTGGCTGGCGGCTCTTAAGACGGCCTTTGTAAGAACCTACTGGAACGTTTTCCAATAGCTAAGTCTGGCTTGACGGAATCGGACCCCCTGCTGGGGACAAAAGTTCATTTGGGTAACCAAAAAACTGACCAGCCATCAAAAAACTGGAGTAGTTTTTTCTAAGTCCCTAGCCAAAAACAGAACTTTTTTTATATTTTAATGCTTAAAAGTTTAATTTATAAACTCTTTAATCATTTAAATACATACTTTTCTTCGCAAAAGAACAATAAAATCTCTGCCCACTAGACTACAACCCTGCCATAAAACATATCTCGACGGATACGTCTGCCTTTTATTGCTCCTCAACTAAATCAAAACCGATTTTGTGCCTACTCTAGGGGACTTACACCAGGAACATGGTTTTTGTCAAAAAATAATCGTTTATATAATACAAATCAGCAAACCTTGATCTGACAAAGGTTTGCGCCTGTCTGACAATTTTTACAAAAAAAAGTCAACCTGGAATTTGGCCTTCGTTGCCCTGAAGGGACTGCCGAACTAATTTTGGTCCAGATATTTCAAGCAAAATCAAGACCAAATTTAAGTTAAAATATTTTTTTTAAGAAATAATAGATGATTCTATAATTCAAAATTTTCTAAATAAAATATTTTTTTGTTTTAGCCCAAATAAATTATATCTTTTATTTTTTATAGTTATTTTTTATTCTGTACATTAGGCTTATATTCCAATATTTAGATCTTTGGTTTTCTTATAAATTAATTATTTTAGTTGCTAATTAATATCTAACTATCAACTTAAAATATAAATTAAGCCCTAAAATCTTTTTTGGGGTTTCCCACGAAATTCGCCAAAAAAATACTTGACAAGTTCAATCCGCTTAAGTATATTGAGTCTTAATCGCAACAAAAATTTTTCCCAATTTCTATTTCCACTTCAGTCACTTAAAAGAGCCAGCAAACCTATTTAAAATTTCCCCCAAAATCTCACCGACCGATCCGGTCGGACCTAATTTTTATCAAAAAATTCGGAGAACTACCTCCCCATGACCATGGAAACGTTTTATAATTTTTACCATCTGGTCGGGCCGGCCGGTCTGGTCCTAATCGTTTTGGCCGTGGTCGCCGTGCATATGGCTTTTAAAAGCTGGATCTTTATCTACCTAACTGGACGTGATTTTTACCGGGCGGCAAGGGGCATCCGGGAAAACCCCGACACTCTCCCAGCCGTCTTTGAGCGCTACGAGCGCAATCCCATTGTGGCCATCATCAGTGACGTCTTAAAAAGCCACGGCCGGCATTCAGACGACCTTAGGGCCGAAGTGGCCTACCTTTTTCATCGTCACTTTGCCAGAACCCAGAGAGATCTCTCCATTCTCAGGGTCGTGGCCCTGATTGCGCCGATGTTGGGTCTTTTAGGAACGCTTTTGGGACTCTCTGGAGTTTTTAAAACCCTGGCTACCACCCAGGCGGTCACCACCAGCATGGTTTTGGCCGCCGGTATTTGGGAAGCCATTTTAACTACTATTATGGGCCTGACTTTGGCTATCCCGGCCATTATGGCCAGCTACCTGCTCAGACTTAAGCTCAAAGGGTTCCACCTTACAGCCATCGAATACAGCTACCGATTTCTAGACAACCGCAGCGTCCCGTCTTTAGCCGCCAAAACCAACCATCCCGGCCCCAAAAAGGTGGCGGCATGAATCTCAATTCCTTTACGGACGATGACTTGGACGACGAGAGCCTGGATCTGACCTCTCTAATTGACGTCCTTTTTTTGCTCTTAACCTTTTTTATCCTAGCGGCGACCTTTGTCCCGCCTTCCTTGGAAGTCGATCTTCCAACAGCCAAAACGGTTCAGTCAACCAGGCTCCCGGAAAGGGAGCTGACTTTTAGTTTGAACAGCGAAGGGGACCTATTCCATGAAAAAAACCTGATCGATTTGGAAGTTTACCGAAATTTAATTAAAGAAACCCTTGAAGAAACTCCCATCATTTTTAACGTCGATCAGGCGGCTCCCTTTGAATCTTTTTTAACCCTCTTAGACGAGGCCCGGAGCCTCGATCGCCATAGATTTATGATTAACGCTCAGCCCACTGGCTTAGCCCCAGGAGAAATTCTAAATCCCAGCGGCCCAGAAGCGGCAGTCAATGGGGCAGGCAGTGACAACTCAAGCGCTTGATTGCCGGTTAAACCGATTAGATCGCTACGGGCAAGCCTCGCGCCTGAGTTCAATCCTGAGCTTATGGTTTTTCGCCGGTCTGGGCTCCTGGCTAATTTTCGGGCTCCCAGTTTGGTCAGAACGGCCGGTCGAAACTTTCACTTCTCCAGCCCCCTTAGCCCTGGAAGTTTATGAGCCGCCAGAGCCGGTAGCGGTAATTGAGCCCCCCACGCCTATGCCCGAGCCGGAAATTGACCTTACGCCTCCGCCGCTGCCGCAGCCCATCGAATTTGAGCCGGAAATTATAGAGGTTCAGGCCGAAAAAGACGAACAAAAACCCGAAATCAAACCCGAGCCCATTACCAAGGCTGCCCCGCCCAAAGTATCACCTCCGGCCCCGACAACTAACGTCCAGGCCCCTCCAGTCCAACCGGGACTTCCGGTCGAAGCTGCGGCCCCAGACCCAGCTTTAATTGACCGATTTATCGCCGATTTTTTAAGGGTGGTCGAAAAAAACAAATTTTACCCGCCCAAAGCTAAGCGCGTCGGGCTGACCGGAACAGTCAAAGTCCGGGTGACCTTTGATCGCCAAGGGCGGGTAGGTCAGATAACCCTGGTGGCCGGCGACTATGATCCAGAACTGGGCCAGGGAGCTTTGGAAACTATCCGCCGGGCGGCCGGCCGCTGGCGTCCCCGTCAGGGAGGGCCGGAAGTTCTGGTGGTCCCCATTGGTTTTAAGCTCAGATAATTTTTTCCTTTTCTTTTTTTTACCGTCCAAAGCTTTAGTTGACCATGGTGCTGAACTGTATGTCCGCAGCTCAGCCGTTCGGAGAAAGATGAAATGACCGAGACAAGTACAGCTAATCAAGCCGGCATGCCCCTGCCCGCCCACGATATATACAGCGTGGAAAAATATCTTTCCGCTAAGACCGACGACCCTTTGAGTTTGGCTTTTACCTCCAAATTTACCGTCCACGCCGGTCAAGCCGCCACCCCATATTCCGGGGCCAAAGCCAGCAGTATTTACCAGGACCTGCTTACTCGGCCTCCAGCCCCGTCGGCCATTTATGTCCACATGCCTTTCTGTCAGGGTAAATGCCTTTACTGCGGGTTTGCCGGAAGCCTGCCCCTCCGCGATTTAACAGCCCGCTACGTCCAAGCCATCAAGACCGAACTGGAATTTTTGGCTCGGCATCAAGCAGCCTTAGGACCCATCCGGACCATTTATTTCGGAGGCGGCACACCCAGCTCTTTGGTTCCCCAAGAGTTGGAGCTGATTTGCCAAGTTATCCGGAAAAACTTCACCCTGGCCAATGACTGCGAAATAACTTTGGAAGGCCGCATCCACGACTTTACCTCGGAAAAAACCGAAGGATTTTTGGCCGCTGGGTTCAACCGTTTTTCAATTGGTATTCAAAGTTTTGACACCTCCGTCCGTAAGAGTTTGGGCCGGGTCAGTGACGGGGCAACCGCCAAAAAGCTGTTAGAGAATTTAACTTCTCTCCAGCGGGCCGCAGTCATAATCGATCTCATTTACGGGCTCCCGGGCCAAAGTGTCGAAACTTTTGTCAATGACGTGATCGCTGCCGATCAGGCCGGGGTTGATGGTCTGGACACTTACCAACTCAACGTTTTCGAAGAACTTAACCGAGCCGTCGAACTGGGCCGGGTCCCGGTGCCAGCCTCTCTTTCATCCCAGGGCCGCTACTATGTCGCCGCCGCCGAATATCTCCTCGGAAAACACTGGCACCGGCTCAGTCTCAGCCATTACGGCCGCTCAACCAGAGAACGCAATATTTACAACGCCTGGGCCAAGCGCCGATTGCGGTGCCTAGCCGCCGGAGCTGGGGCCGGGGGATTTTTTGATGGACATGCCACTTACCGTCTGCCGGATATTGACAGGTATATCCGCCAAATAACGGAAGGCAATTTTTCAACTGATTTTGTGACTCCACCCTCGAAAGCCGGCCCGATGATATCTTTTATCGTCGGGCAAATGGAGGAAGGGCACCTCGATTTTCAAGAGCTTAGCCGCCGCTTTGGGGTCAATCCCGGGCCCCTGGAGCGTCTTTTAAGCGATTGGCATCAGGCTAGACTGGTGGAACTGGGAGGCGAGACGATGACCATGACCACTGAAGGCCTCTTTTGGGGCGTCAACCTTACCCAAGCCGTCATTGATACTACGGCCAACAACTTTATTGGAGAAAACAAATGAGTTTGTCTGGTTTTAAATTTACCTCAGGGACGGCCATTGCAGCCCTGAGCCTTATTCTGGTGCTTGGATTCGCCTCCCCTGTCCCCGCCCAGACTGTAGAAACCAGGGAAGTGATCGTCACTTCCACCCGTCAGCAGCGCGATCTATCGGAAATCCCCATCAGCGTCGGAGTTAAGTCCGATGAAGACATCCGGCGTAACCCCGGACTGAATCTGGCCGATTATCTTTCCGACATCCCAGGCGTTCAGATCGATGACGGCTCCATGCCCGGCGGAAAAAGGATTATGATCCGCGGGGAAAGCCCGCAGCGGAGTTTGATTCTCATCGACGGCGTCAAAATCTCCGAGCAAAAGAGCATGAACGGGGCTGCAATTTTGATGGATGCGAGCCAAATTGAACGCATTGAGGTTATCAAAGGACCAGCCTCAGTTCTTTATGGCTCAGAAGCCATTGGCGGAGTCATCAACATCATTACCAAAAAAGGCGGCGATAAGCCCATCGGATTCAGTCTCAGTGCCACCGGCGATTCCTCGGTCCATGGTCTGGAAGTGCGTTCGGCCATCTTCGGAGAATATAACGGCTTTAATTATCGCTTTTCAGCCAGCGGTCTTGATGCTGGCGAGCGCCGGACCCCGAACGGTTCTATCAGTCATTCCGAATTCCAGAATCGTTCTTTTGCCGGCCGAATCGGCTATGATTGGGGTGACGGCGAAGCTTGGCTCAAAGCCGACGCTTTCCTCGGCAGGATCCATATACCCTCCAGTGAACCCCCCCAGGGGCAAATTCTCTACCAAAGAACTCCGACCGCACCAAAGACGGTACTCAACTCCAGGAGCGTTGTTACCCTTGATCTCCCGCAGTGGGACCGCTGGGGCCTGGCGGGGGGATTTGAGTTGAGAAACCTGACCCCGTATTTGACCAAAATTAAATTTGAGGCTTACTTTCAGAACCTAAAAAAAGATTTTTACAACACTGTCTTTGTCAACAGTTGGACTGGGCCTATTATAATTAGAAACACCATTAATATGCATACTTTTAATGATCAAGACAGTTACGGGGGACTTTTACAGACCGACTGGACCTTTGGTGACCACCAACTGATCTTTGGAGCTGACTATAACCGCGACGAAATTACGGCCCTTGACGAACGTCCAGGCAACATTATTTTTACCCAAATGCCCAACACAGCGCCCCCGCCTCCTTTTACGACTACAACTATAAGAACACCTTACTCAAGCTTCACTTACCGAGCCGTCCAGAGCCACCTCGGGCTCTTCCTCCAAGACGAGTGGAAAATAACCCCAGATTTTACGGCCACTTTGGGAATCAGGGAAACTTGGGTCACTTCAGACCTCCAAGACGACGGCAACAACCCACTCCTGAGGAAAAGTAAAATCTCCGACTCAAAACCCGTCGGCAACATCGGGCTGGTTTACTCTGGCTTTAACGACGTAGCCTTGCGGGCCGTTTGGAGTCAGGGCTACCGCTTTCCTCCCTTAAATGCCCTTTACTTTGGCACAATTCACGGTTCAGCCAACGCCACCTACCCCAATCCCAACCTTAAGCCAGAAACTTCCAACAATTTCGAGCTAGGCATGCGTTTCGGGGAAGGCAACCTCAATTTTGACATTGGGGCCTTCGTTAACATGAGCAAAAATTACATCACCGTCCTGCCGGAGGGTAGCATCAACCGATACACCAACACCGATCAGGCTCAAACCATCGGTCTGGAATTAGCCCTTTCCTACAACATCCCCGAAACTGGATTTACCCCCTACACCTCGACCACATTCCTGCGCCGCAAATTCACCAACACCATCACCACCCAACCCAGATATAGAGCCACAGAACGTGTCAGATACTCAACCTACGATGTCGGTCAGCCCAACCTTTTTGGCCGGGTCGGGGTCAAATTCCAACATGAGTTTGACAATAATTTTCTCTTTCTATCGGATGTTTATCTGGATTGGGCCATTAAATCTCAGCAGTATTACTATGATTCCGATAACTTGCATGATTTTGCTGGAACCGGACTTCCAGCCGACCTTGACTACGGCTTTGTTACCGATGAGTCCCCCGCCTGGACCACCTTTAATTTGGCTTTAGGTCTGGAATGGGGAACCGACCATCGGTGGAACGCCACCTTGGCTCTCAAAAACATCTTTGACCGGGATTACAAAATCGCCACCAACGTGATCGAAGAACCCGGTTTCCACATTGTCGCCGGAGTAGGTTTTGAGTTCTGAGCGCTCCATAAAGAGCCGCCTGTCAGCTCTGCTTGACGGACGTGGGTTTTTCAAAACCCACGAACTGGTTACCATCGGGCTTTTTGCCGCAGGCTCAAGAGCGGCCACCTTAACGCTGGCCCTCTTGGGCGGCGGCATGAACCCATTGACCATGATCATCCGCAGTGCCGTCCACTCGGCCCTGCTTTTAGTGCTTTTGGCCAAAGTTCCGAAAACCGGGGTCATGACCATGGCCGCTTTGGTGGGCGGGCTTTTGGCTTTCTTTCTCATGGGTCAGGGGATGGTGACCCTGCCGGCGGTGGTGATTGCGACCATATTGGTTGAGCTTTTGGTCAAAGCCTTGGGCGGACTTGAGCGCCGCCGCTCCCTGGGACTATTAGCGGTCATTTTAAGCGAACTTTTTACCAGGATTTTTAACGTCGGATTCAGTTATCTCGCTTTCCGAGAACAACCGGCTATGGTTATCATGGTCGTGGTTATCTCGGCCTTCAGTTACCTGGGAATACTCCTAGGTCTCATCGGTGGTGTCAAAATGGTTAGGGAACTCAGGCATGCCGGGCTTATCGGATAAATTTAAAAACGCAGCTACCGGTCGTCTTAATCTGGCCCCAGAAACCAGGCTGGCGCTGACTTTGATGGCTTCCATCTTTTCGCTGATATTTTCCGACGGCATCTCTTTAGGGATTTTAGCGGCCGCTTCAGCAGTGTATCTGGTTTTGGAAGTTAGACCCAAGGCGACCATCATCGTCTATATAGCTTTTACCGTCATGGCCACCGTAGCCATGATTTCGCTCAAGCTCCTGGGGCTTTTCATGGCCGCCATGAAAGGTCAGCCACTCTATGCGGCCCTATTTCCCTTTATCAGAATGTCGATTACCTTAAACACCATTTTGCCTTTGGCCTTCAACGCCCGTCTCTCAGATTTAGCGTCCACCATGGGCCGGCTAAAAATTCCGGGCCTGATCAGGCTGCCTTTAATCATCACGGTCAGATTTATCCCGACCTTTTTTAACGATCTCACTCAACTGCGTGAAGCGGTAGCCATCAGGTTCCGAAGACGCGGCGGATTTTTTTTCTGGCTAAACAATCCAGTGATCGCCTGGAGGGTCTTTTTTATGCCCCTGGTGGTCCGCCTCATCCGTTCAGCCGATGAATTGGCCATTGCCGCCGAACTCAAAGGGCTCAGCGCTTCGACTGATTTCGGAGACGGAAGATTAATGTTAAAACAAGCCGACCGGGTAGCCCTGAGCCTGGCCACCATTGGCATCTCATTAGCCTCAATTTTTGGAAACCTTTATGCTTAAAGTTCAGTCCCTGAGTTTCACCCACGCCTCCTCCCAGCTCCCGGCCTTAACAGAGGCAAACTTTGAACTTCAGCCCGGACAGGCCCTGATGGTTACCGGTCCCAGCGGAGGCGGAAAAAGTACCCTTTTGTCGCTTCTAGCCGGTCTGGCTCCTGGTTTTTTAAAAGGGACTATGACCGGCCAGATCCTTTTAGAGGGCCGGGCGCCTCAAAACCCAGCCGACTGGGCCGCCTCGGTCGGACTAATGACCCAAAACCCCGAGAGCCAATTTTTGGCCGGCAGCGTTTCGGATGAACTCTACCTGACCCTTCGCTGTCGGGGCCGAACAGGACCTGAGGCTTCCGAGCGGGTTAAAGAAAGACTGGCCACTTTTAAGCTCGAATCCATCGCTGACCAAAGCGTTTTTAAACTCTCCGAAGGTCAAAAGCAAAAAGTGGTTTTAGCGGCCTTAACGGCACTGAAACCAAAGGTTCTCCTTTTGGACGAACCAAGTGCCAATCTTGACCCCCAGGCTTTGGTTTCTTTGGCCGACATTTTGACCCTACTCCTGGCCGAAGGCCTGAGCCTGGTCATAGCCGACCACCGGCTGGCTTGGCTTAGAAAAGTCTGCGGCCAGGTCCTGGTTTTAAACAGCGGCCGTACGGTTTATCAAGGCAGCTGGGAACCGCTGGAAGACAACCGTTTTCGGGATTCTTTGGGTTTAAGGGCCGTCACTATCCCTAATCAAGTCACCCTTCCGCCGGCCCCATCAGGGGCCGGTCCCGGAGTCTGGGCCGATAATCTCACTTTCGGGTATCATAAACAGCCTCCGGTCCTAAAAGACCTGTCAGTAAGGGTTGATTATGGCCAGGTTACGGCCGTAGTCGGGCCCAGCGGCCGTGGCAAAACCACTTTAGCCAGACTCCTGTGCGGGCTGGAAAAACCCCAACAAGGTGCGATATATTTTGACAAGGCTGACCCGCACCAGGCTTACGGTACAGTGGTTTTGCAAAATACCGACCACCAGCTTTACATGCCCTCGGCTCTAGCCGAGGTTGCCTTAGCCTTAAATCCAGGCCAAAGAAAAATTAAGTCGCCCGAATCGGCTCTGGAAATTCTTCGTTCCTACGGCCTGGAAAGCCTAGCTGACCGCCATCCGCAGTCTCTTTCGGGAGGAGAAAAGCAGCGCCTGGCCGTGGCGGTTGGGCTGGCTCGCCCGGGGAAACTCTTAGTCTTAGATGAGCCGACCTCAGGCTTGGACGGTCTTAATTTAAAACTCATGAGCCAACAAATCACCCGGGCGGCCGAAAACCAAACGGCGGTTATGGTTATAACTCACGATCCTGAATTAGTCAGCTTGGCTGCCGACAGTATTTTTGAACTCAAAGCCGTTGAGGAACAATCCATTGAAGCCTATAATGGGCCAGTCAATATGCTTTCCAGCAGTAAGTCGGAGGACCGGAATTTTACCGTAGGCCCCTAAGTATTGCTGTAACTATTACCCGACCCGCAAGCTTGGAAGCCCTGTGGCCTGCCCCTTTCGCCTTAGTTACGGGCTGGCAATTCCGGCAGCTGTATCATTTGGTGAAATGAAAAAAAAAGAGAACCCGGTCAACTGGCAATCTTGACGGCCGCCGGGTTTAAGTCTCTTTTTGCGGCCCGCATATCGTCTTACGGCATCTCCAAAAAGAAGGGAACTTTTTGGCAGCTTTTTTAGCAGCTCCTTTCGACCGATTATGGGCCAGAGTTTTATCGGCTGAGTTTTCACCGCCGCCTCCCCATGGGCGGAGGCTTTTGCCAGGGGCCGGTTTTTTTTCCGGTCTTTTAAATCAAAACGTGCGCCAAGCACTTCAGAGAGGAATACCGTGACTAAAATCCTGGTGGCTTATTCTAGTTTGACCGATAACACCAAAAAGGTGGCTGAATCTATTTTGGGGGCCTTGCCAGCCGGAACCGAATTCGGGAAGGTTGGGGAGGTCAACCCGGCATCGTACGCTCTGGTTTTCATCGGCTTTTGGGTAGATAAAGGCCGCCCTGATCCGGCGACCTTGAGTTTTATCGAAAAACTCAAAAACCAAACCACCGCCTTTTTCTTCACCTTGGGCGCCTATCCCAATTCGGAACATGCCGACGATGTGGCCAAAGCGACCGAAAAACTGTTAGCCGAAGGCTCCAACCGGATTCTGGGACACTTTCGGTGTCAGGGAAAAGTCGATCCCAACCTCTTGGAAAAAATGAAAAAGATGCTGCCACCCGACCATCCTCACGCTCAGATGACCGATGAACGCAAAGCCAGACTTGAGGAGGCGGCCAAACACCCCGACGAAGAGGACCTGCGAAAGGCGGCTGATTTTGCCAAAGACATTGTCTCCAAGCTGTGAATATGCTGCCCACCATGAGGTGGGATAATTATCTCCGGATTTCCTGTTTAAACCATTGACCTTGACCTGACTTTAGGGAGAAACTATGCGCTCCATGACCGAAAGCGAAATCAACCGAGCTATTGGAACCATCAAGTGGGCTTCCATTGTTACGGTTCGGGAGGATGGGCGGCCTTATGCCATTGAGGCCACGCCCTTTTTGATGAATGAGCAGATCTGTTTCATGATTAACCCCAACGGCACCACCAAAAAAAACCTTGATCACAGCGACAAGGTACTTATAAAATTTACCGCTGCGACCAAGGATCTGGAACACTGGCTGGGAGTCTCCTGCCAAGGGACCGGCAAATTCATCCACGAAAGCGGCCCCATCGACCAAGGCTGGGCTCTCTTAGGCCAAGTCATGGGTGCTGATTATTCCAAAGCCGCTGAAAAGTTTAAGCTCACTCCCGAGCGCTCACCCATGCTGGCTGTTACAGTTACTGAAAAGACAGGCCGCTGCAGCGCCAGGGCCGGAGAGGAGCTATTTGAAATTCCGGCCTGAGTTCAGGCGCTGTTAAATTACTTCTTGATATTTAAGCCAAGTGGCTTTTTTAGGCGGCTTGGCTAATTTTTTGGTGAGTAAAAATTTAAACGCTTTTTAACATTCAAAAAAGTATTTGATCTACACCCTCTCATACTCTAATCACGATAAATTGGACTGCTGTCAACTGCTTCTTGACAACACCGATGATTATTTTAGGTCCCTCAGTTTTGGCCTGACCAAAAGATCCCACCCGGAACAATGGGTCTATCAGAATGAAAAATTGGCTAGCTACCAGTAAATGAGCTGAGCCGCCTGGACTGATTATTTGGATTTGGTGGGCCAAAACTCATCAACTCTTTTATTAATATAATATCGGTAGCGAGATTTGGACGAATAGATGTCTTTAATGCGATTTAATGATTTTCCGCGAGCCCAAAACCCAAATTGAAAGCTGTCACGCCACAATAGAAATGTCTCCTATTCAGCACAATACAAATGTCTCTTTTTTGAATAAGGCCACAATAGAAATGACTCCTTTTGTGTTTTGTTAGTGAGTAAAAAATTAGATGCAGTAAGAAAATCATCGGTTGTGATTCTTTGAACATGCTTTGTTTACAGGCTTTTTTTTAAAATCTGAGCATTGATGCAATATATATTTACTCATTTACGCAACAACCGGACTCTTGATTTTTCTCAAATCTCAGGAGCGGGGTGTTTGACATCCTGGTCTTGTCAAGGAAATTTTATCTCTGTAGTTATGCAATAATCATCCCAAGCTGTAAGATCCTTTAAGGCCACAATACAAATGCCTTTATTTGTTGTCTTAAAATAAGCAATATCGAGGCATTGTTACTCAAATACTCACTTAGAAGATTAACAGTTTCTAGATATCGGGTTGACGCCAACAATCAGGATTTGCAGACAACTTTTGGAGTTGACGCCACCTGAGCGATTTTGCTATTATATCTGACATGGACATTATTAACGGCATCAATACTC
>JAISWF010000071.1 GCA_031271165.1 Deltaproteobacteria bacterium | reverse complement strand
GAACTTTCCCCAATCAATGTGGATACGTCAACATCTAACCGAGGAGCCCTGTGCGCTAAAGTGTGCCCGCAGGGATCTGTGCGGGGGGACGCCCGAAAGGGCGTTCCCTACCGCGACGACTTAAATTAATAAGTAAGGCTAAATGAAAAAAATTCTATCTGAGTGCTTTTTGTTAGGTCTAAATGTTAATAATATGGATTAGGTCGATCAAATTTTGAAAGGTTGTGAATGCTAAAACGCCTCGTAATCATTATAGTTGGAGCTCTGGTTTTAGCCCCCACTCTGGGCTGTGGTGTTCGGGCGACGGCCTCAAGCAAGCCTGAGTCGGAGGGCAGCTTCGAGCTGACGGCCCCGAATAATTCGGCCGCTGATTCTGTCCAGGGTCCGTATTTGAAGGTCGCCGCAGTCGGTGACATAATGATGGGGACCGAAAATCTTCTGCCCTCCGACGGGGCAACCGGGTTTTTTAAATTCGTCACTCCTTACGTACAGGGATATGACATCTTTTTTGGGAACCTTGAGGGTCCGCTGACCGATCGAGGGGCGCCGACCAAGGATACATCGACCGGTCGGTCTTATTGTTTTCGCTCCCCGCCGTCTTATGGCCAAAACCTCAAAGAGGCCGGTTTTAGCGTCGTTTCCTTAGCTAACAACCACGCTTACGATTACGGCCCCGAAGGCCGGGCTCAAACCGTAAAGGTCTTAGAGTCTCTCGACATTAGCCACACTGGGGCTCCAGAGCAGATTACCACTTTTAAAACGCCTAGCGGCGTTGAGGTAGCCTTTATTGGTCTGGCCCCTAACCATGGCGCCCAGAATATTAACGACATCGATGGGGTGGTGGCCTTGGTAACCAAGGCCAAAAGCCAAGAGCCCGGCCGGCTGGTCTTCGTCTCCTTTCACGGCGGGGCTGAGGGAGCCGCCAAGATGGTCCTGCCCCATGGACCGGAAGTTTTCTTGAACGAAAACCGAGGCGATTTAATCCGGTTGGCCCACGCTCTGATTGACGCTGGCGCTGCGGCGGTTATCGGCCACGGGCCTCACGTCCCTCGGGCGGTGGAAGTCTATCGTGGGCACCTGATCGCCTATTCTCTGGGTAATTTTGCCACCGCTGCCGGTATAAATGTTAGCGGCCCCTCTGGGCTGGCCCCGCTTCTTTTGTTTGATCTCGATCGCCAAGGGCAGGTGACCGATTACCAAATCATCAGTTTCCGCCAAGCGATGAATCGTGGACCTCAGCCCGATCCCACTGATGAGGCGGCCAAGGTAATCAAAAATCTTTCCGACCGCCTAGCCGAAGAGCTCAATCAATAGCCTCTGAAAAAGGGGCACTCGACTTAGCCCCAAAGAAGAAAGGCCAGGCTTTGAAGAAGGTCCCCAAAAAAGTTAAGGAGCCTATGGACAAGATCGTGCTCACCATGGATGTGGGCAATACCAACATGAAATTTGGCCTGTGGATCGGCCATCGGATGGAACATACTTGGCGGGTCAACACCCGGCAGAATCCCTCCGGTGACGAATTGGGACTGATGATGGAAGGGTTTTTAAGACTTCAGAGTATTAAAATCAGCGAAGTCGCCGATCTCGTGGTGTCCAACGTGGTCTTGCCCATGCGCCCGCCCATTGAAAGGCTGGGGACGCGTTACCTGGGAAAGGCTCCCGTCATTGTTGAGGCTTTTAACCAAAAAATCATGCCAGTCAAATACGATGACCCGCGGCAGGTCGGAGCCGATCGGGTCATCGGGGCCATCGCCGCTTATGATCGTTTCCAGACCAGCCTGGTGGTGGTCGACTTCGGGACTGCGACCACGTTTGACTGTATTTCTCAAGCCGGCGAGTACCTTGGCGGGGCCATCGCCCCTGGCTTTAGACTGTCGGCGGAGGCTTTGTTTGACCGGGCCCGCCGACTGCCCAGAATGGAGCAGTTTTCCAGACCGGTCAAGGCCATCGGCGTCAACACCTTAGACAGCCTCAATTCCGGGCTGGTCATGGGTTACGCTGGCCTGGTTGAAGGCATGATTGCCAGGATTAAGTTGGAAATGGGTTCAATTAAGGTTGTGGCCACTGGTGGTCTGGCCGCTTTAATCGCCGGGGAAGCCCCGGTTATTGAAGAAATCCTTCCAGACTTGACTATGGAAGGATTAAAAATCGTCTACGATAGAGGTGCCTGGTGAGCCATCCTATCTTTCTTCCTCCTGGTAAGACCCTGGGCTTGTTCTCCCCGGCTGGCCCAAGTGATGTCAACAAGGTTCGCCATGCCACGGTGCTTTATAATTGTCGTGGCTATGAAGTGGTCACTTACGGCCCCAGCCAGATGGTCCGGCGCATCTATCTGGCCGGAACTGACGAACGGAGGCTGGAATCATTAACGTCTTTGCTTGAGCATCCTGAAATTGATGCCTATCTGGCCAGGCGCGGGGGATTTGGGAGCGCCAGACTGCTGCCTGATTTGGGAGACTGGTCTAAGATTGACCCCGCCAAGCCAATAATTGGGTTTTCCGACATAACCGCCCTCCATTTGGCCCGGTATTTTCTGACCGGGGTTGGAGGCTGGCACGCCCCCCTGTTAGGGACGCTCTACGACAGCCTCGAAGATGATCAAGATGCTTATTTTAGTGTTTTAGCTGGAAAAGGGCCGAACCAATGGGAATTTTCAGGGGCTGACATCCTCAAAGATGGTGTTGTCCGGGGTCCGGTCCTGGGCGGAAACTTGTCGGTGCTATGGTCTTTGGCGGCTACCCCCTATTGGCCGTCTTTCGAAGGCGCCATATTGTTACTTGAGGAAAAAGACGAAGTCGGCTACCGGTTAGACCGCCTGCTGACCTCCCTGTATTTATCGGGA
Organism: Deltaproteobacteria bacterium; assembly: GCA_031271165.1. Classification (GTDB taxonomy): domain Bacteria; phylum Desulfobacterota; class Desulfarculia; order Adiutricales; family Adiutricaceae; genus JAISWF01. The sequence goes on along the minus strand of JAISWF010000071.1, from coordinate 355 downwards.
GTTTTAAATCGGGCTGCCGGTTTGGTCTTTGGCAGCTTTATGAACTGCGGCAATTTTCAGGCCGTCGCCTATATGCAGCGGGAAGCCGCCAGCCGCCTGAGGCCCGGATGCCCTGCGGTTAAAGGAGCCCCCTTTGGTCACCGGAGTACCAATCGGCCCTGGTGGGTTGGTGAGGAAGCGGAGCTGATGGTTAAAGACGGGGTGGGGACTCTGAAATTTCTGGAGCGCTAAAAAAATTACTAGTACATAGTCAACAGGTTAATTGTGGGTAAAGGCGAACCAGGATAATTCGGGCTTCTTCCACTGTGAACTGCCAGATTACTTTTTTGACGGACGCGTTCCGTTTAATTGTCCA
>JAISWF010000070.1 GCA_031271165.1 Deltaproteobacteria bacterium | reverse complement strand
CTGAAAGCGTGTATACTACCGCTTACACTAGCCTCAGAAATAAGGCTGGCCTAGTTAGAGACCAAAACGTCGTTTACGGCCCAATCACCACGGTCTCCAACTCCCAGGGCGTCCCCGGATTCGCCTTCGTCGTTGGCCATAAGGCTCCCGGTAGTACCATTTACAAGTACGACAGCTCCAGCAGTGTTACGGTTGTAACCTATTCTGGCGGTACTTCAACAGTGGGCAGTCCTGTTACTTCTTGGTAAGCTAAACTGTCTAGTTTGACTTCAAAGAAAAAAAAAACCAAGCCCTGCCTGCGGCAGGGCTTGGTTTTTTTAAATCTCCTCAATATAAGGCTCAAATCTGTCCCCAAAAGATGACCTAAACAGGCCTTCTTGGCCCACTGCGGAGAAAAATGGCCCTGGCCCCAAAAAATCAGTTCCGACTGGCCACCTTGAAAGAACCCAATTATCTATTGTTTCTTTTCTCTTTGGCCGTCTCAATGTTTTATGTCATCTGCGCCACCCCAGCTGTGGGCTGGCGGGACGGCCCGGAGCTAGTGGTCACCGCTACTTATCTTGACATTGCCCACCCGGCGGGCTTTCCCACCTACAACCTTTTGACCAAAATCATTACCTGGCTCCCTTTAGGTTCGCTAGGCTTTCGGTTGAGCATGTTTAGCGCCTTAGCCGGAGGAGCGACTATCTTTGTGTTGGGCCTTTGGCTCAAAAAAATCCATCTTTTGGACAGCCATACGCCACCCAGTCTACCCTGGCTTTGGGCAGCTCTCCCCTTTTTGGCTCTGGCCCGCCCATTTTGGGCGGCCTCGGTGGAAGTAGAGGTCTATTCGCTCAACCTTTTTTTTATCGTGGCCCTGCTTTACTGCGCTACCTGCTGGTTTGTAGGCCAATCTATCGGCTGGCTCATGGCCGGAGGTTTTCTCTACGGAATTTCATGCGGCAACCACGCCGCCTTGGCCCTGTATCTGCCGGTCCTGATTCTTCTGACCGTTTGGGGGGGGCCGTCTTTTTCCAAGCTCGGGCTTCGGAACAAAAGTAACTATACAATTTGGATGCGAATTCTGATCTTGGCCGGCTTATTTTTGGTAGGTGTATCGGTCTATTTACTCCTAATAGTACGGTCCAATCTTGATTATCTGCCGATTAATTTCGGTCAACCCAATAATTGGGAGAGTTTTTTTTACCACGTCTCGGACGCTAAGGACAGAAATGTCCATGCCAGCGGCATATTAGCCTTTGGTAAACTTTTTTTCTATCTGGGATTTCATTTCCGCAATCTTACCTCGTGGCTGTTCTGGCCAGCGACCCCTTTTGTTTTGGCAGGACTTATCTATCTTTGGCGGCGCTATCAGATCCTCTCGGTGGCCCTAATCACCCTGATTATGATCAATATGGGGTTCTTTTTCTATTGGATTGATGGAGTCTCAGCCTTCCTGCCCTCTTTTCTAGCCTGGTTTATCTTTTTATCCTTAGGCTTGGGGCAATTTGGCCGCTGGCTAGGCCGCTTCTTTTCGGCTCGCCGGTCCATAACTGCCGCTGGGGCCCTAATTTTAGTTGGACTTATTTCTTTAGGTCCCAGCCGCTTTTACGAACGGGAGATTAAGGCCGGTTTCATGGCCACCGAGCTTTTCTGGTCAGATTTTGCCTCCCTTCCTCCGGAAACGGTGTTGTTGCACAGTAGTAACTGGTTTTCGGCCGTTGCCCTTCAGACCATCTACTCAGTCCGGCCGGACGTAAGTCTAATCAACTGGCCCTGGCTAGACGACACCAGAAACTCGCCCACATTTTCCAAGCAAAAATTTCCCATGATTGCTCTCCCTTTGGCGGCCGACGGCCAGCCTCTATCCCATAGCACCCCTGGGTATTCCTCGCTTTTTTTAAAGGCCAATTTGGATGCCAATAAACCTATTTATATTCAATTTTCCAATGAAGCTTTCTTTTTGTCACCTTATATCAAACCTGAACTGAACTTTAGATGGCTAGGCCAAATTCTTCCCAACGAGTTGACCTCACAAGACGCTTACCAGACTGGCGATTTTGAGGCTTACCTTAATCAGACGGCGACCTATTTTGATGATTTGGCCCTGGGAAACGATCCCCCGCTGGCTCAAAAGGCCCCGGCTTATCTTTTTTACATCGTCCGCCCGGTTTTAGAATTTGTCAACGGACAAGGGAATTACCAACTGGCCGAAAAAATAATACGCCGTTTTTTCGAGCGGTTCACCGACCCCTCAACCGGACGACTTATGCTCCCCTACGATGCCGCACTTAATGCCCAGGCCTTTATCAGCGAGTTGTTGTTTAGGCAACACCGCTTTGACGAAGCAACTTTGGAACTTAAAAAACTAATTGAGCTGGACCCCAGCAATGCTTATAGTTATCTTCTTTTGGGCATCAGCCTGGCTTCGCAAGGCGATCACCAATCGGCTCTGGACGCTCTTTTGACGGCTTCAAAAAAAGATCCGAACAATCCCCAAATAACCATCAAATACGCCAACTATTTGGCCAAATACCACTCTATCCAAATCGCCGTCGACTTTCTCAATGAAAAAATTAACTATTTTAAACGGCATGGTTTAACTAACGCCGCTCTGACGACCGAACTCTTCCAGGTCTGCCTTCTGGTGCCCCCGGAAGAGCCTAGCCAGTTCCCAGCACCAGCTCTTTCCGAGACAAATCAGGTTTTTTAGACTTATGAACGCCAAAATTAATCCAAAAGCCTTTGTCTTAGCCCTATCGGCCCTGATTCTCCTTGTATTTTTGGCAATTTTATTTGAAACAAGGGCCTTTTCTGAACTCAAACAAGCCCGCACCGCAGTAGCCGCTGGAAATTTTGAGGCTGCCGACCGCCATTATTTTCAGGCCATTAACTGGTACGCCCCTTGGGGTTCCAGCCAGACAGCGGCTGAGGAGCTTTACCAGATGGGACTTGCCCATCTGCGGGAAGGCCGCAAACAGGAGTCTTTCCATAGTTTTCTTCGGCTTCGCAGCGCCTTAATAGCCGCCCGGAGCTTTTACCTGCCGCGCCCTGACCTCATTGAAGCCATTAACCCTTTTTTAGCCCTCTTCTTGGCCGAAAACAAACTGGGACCAAAGGCCGACCACCAAGCTATTACCTCAGAGGCCGCCGTTTACCTCAATCTTTACGACCAAGACCCCTCCAGCAACCAACGCTGGTATTTTTTGGCGGTCTTGGGGTTTTTATTGTGGATTGGCGCCGGTTTTCGGTTAATTTTTATCTATTTTAAAAACCCCAATATTTGCACCCCGCCTTTGGGCCTAAGATCCATGAATGTTTGGGCATTCGTGTTCATTTACGGTTACGCTATGTGGATATTTGCTATGAAAATGGCCTGAAACTTGATGCCGAAAATCGTCACCGATCTGCGAGGACGGACCAAGTCCCTGAATTGTTAAAAACTGCGATAATATTTATTGAATAATGTTAAACAAATCACCTATTACAATAATCATAAACCATTTAACAATCCATGGCCACCCGGCCATGGAATCTAACGAATCTTGGTCAAAAGATATGGTTTCGGCACTTTAAATACCGCCTCAGTCTTCTCCGAACACTGCCAGCACTTGACTGCGGCCAAAAACGGCCACCCCAACGGTAAGAAACTCTTTCCCCTCAAGCCGATAACGTTGGCCATATTGTTTTTTCCTGATAGCGGCCAGAGCTTTTTGGGCTTGTTGTTTTAATATAGCCCCAACATTGTTTTGGCCTTCATCTTTGGCGTACTTTAACTCCATGACCACATGAGTGCCATTTTTAAGCACCAAAATCAAATCAAGGTCACCTATGGCTCCAGGCTCTTCGGCCCTGGTTTGGTCAACCAAGGCCGAACAATAGGCCCACAACAAGCTGTGATAGAAGGATTCGGAACTTTGATGATGTTCAGCTGGTAGCCCCGCATAAAGAGAACCAATAATGTTGGTGAGCTTTTCACCGTCCCTTGATTTTAGGGCTTCAAAAAGATTGTCGGACTCTAATTCATTATTTTTAACTAAAGCATTAGACAGTATTTTGTTTAAAATATTGTAATATTCATCTTTTATTTCAAAATTTGGAACCTTCAGAGAGTAAAATTCTTTTCCTTTTTTGATACTGATTTTATCAATGGTTAGGTAGCCTGTTTGGAACAATAGAGGTACCGGTTTAAGTCCATCCACAGTGGCCATAGTCAAATCCAATTTTGAAATATCTTTTAGCTTATCTTTAGTAAACTCTAATGGCTGATGTTTCATAATATTTGTTATAAAACTAACTGAAGGATAAGTTTCTTGCCAATATTGAGAAAATTTATGCTTTTTAAAAAAATTAAGGATAGAAACTGGATTTAAAACTCTTCTATTGCCATCCCAAGTATAGCCATCATACCAAAACTCTATTTTTTTTCGTAAATTCTTCTCGGTACTGGTGGCCGGCAGATAGCCCGTCGATTTAAGAGCTTCCAAAACGACCGGGTAACGGTCACCAAAAAATTGATCCATCTCCTCTAGAGTAAATCCACAGATAGCTGCATATTGCGGGTCAAAACTAATATCATAGAGGTGGTTCAGTCCGGCTGATAAGCCCATCAGCCCATAACGGGTTACCCCGGTAACAAAAACAAAGCGAAGATATTCGTTGCAGGACTTCAAAGATGAGTAGAAGATGCGGAGAACCTGGCTGTTTTCTTCAGCCAACGTCGATTGGCCAATATTGGAACTAACCGGGGCGTCGTATTCATCGATCAAGATCACAACATCTTTTTTGTATTTGTCGTGCAAGCCTTCAATTAATTCCTCAAGAGCTTGGCCGGGGATGTCGGCCTTTAAGTTCAGATTTTCTGCTGAGGCAATTCGATTAAGTTTTAGAATGATTCCTTTTTCAACTAGCTGGGGATTGCCACTGATAGTCGACATATCTAAATGAATAATAGGAAATTTTTCAAAATTATACTTTTTAGCTTTAATCTTTAAGTCTTTAAATGATTTTTTGTTTCCATTAAATAGTTCTTTTACCGTACTTAAAAGAAGAGATTTCCCGAATCGCCTTGGACGCGAGAGAAATACTGCTTTGTTTGAAATTAAATTATATATCATGTCTGTTTTATCAACATAAACATATTTAACCTTATATTTATAAAAATTACCAAACGACTGTATACTAATTGGAAGCTGTTTCATAATATCCTTAATATGCACTAAATTTATTTATTATAATTAAAAACATTAAGTTTTTACATATCGTAAATAGCAAAATCGAAAAAATGGACTTTTGACCCGTCGCTCTATTTATGATCGACCAGTAAAGAGTCTATTTTTTCGTTTTGTCATTTTTAACACCCTTAGATTACTGACAAAAAAATTTAACAGTCAGGTTTTTGATTGTTTTTACCGGTTGATCAGTTATGGGTCGATAACCAAAACGATCGTTTTTAAACTATTGCATTTTTGATCGACCAGTAAAAAGTCTATTTATTCGTTTTTATCATTTTTAACATCTTGAAATTACTTACATAAAAAATTAAGGATTCAGATTTTTGAGGGTTTTTACCGGTTGATCATTTTTGAATGATATATTTTCCGCTATCACTCGATTTTAAGAGTCTGGGAACTAGGCAGAGGAATTTCCTCCAATACTACACGCACTCATCATGATGTCTGGCTTTAACTTAATAGCGCCCGCCAACGTGATTAATGAAATAATTTATCGCCAAACTTTGATTACCGACTTGACCTTTTTTAATTATATATTTAGCTTCTATTGAGTTTAATACTGGGCCTAAGGCAGAAAAAACATCGGAGCTAGCTTAAAATATCAAGTTTCATGGGCTCAGCTCTCACTGGACTCCTCAGCATTGGCCTCCTGGCTCACTTGGTGACCCGTTAAGCTAATCCATGATCTTTTGTGTCGTCATGCGTTTTGGACAGAAATCTGATCGAATTTCGAACCAAAAGCAGCTAAAAACAAGAGACAAAATCACTAAACTTTCCCTTAAACTATATTTTGTTATTTTTATTTCAAACTATCGAGATATTTTTCTAAAATCTTATGTCTTTATAGTTTCATTGTTGGTTTTCGATATTGTCGATGACCTAGCCCTTGGTCCACTTTAAACATATCTATTATTGTTAATTGTTTTTTGACCAACCCGCCTTTGGAAAATCAAACTCCAACCAATCAGCCCTGATTGTTAATTCCCGGGGCACACTATACCCAAAAAACTGTGCTATAATTTGACCATTCAACGACCGGCCGAACCGACCGATCATTATTCCGACGGCAGCGAGGTTTTATTGTTCCACATGTTCCAGGTTAAGACCTTAGCGGCGATTATGGTCGCCTTAGTTATGGCCTTCTCTTTTCCCGCCCTGGCCCAGGATAACCATGGACCTACTCCTTTTTTGGCTGCCCCATATGACCTTGAGGCCGCTTTTGTCTATCAGGGCCAGATAATCTCTCCTGACTCTTCAGCCGAATTGGAGATTGTCCTGGCCAACCGGGGCTATAAAGGCGATACTTTTACCATTGAAGTAACCACTGCCCCACCGGGCTGGACAACTCAAATCAGACGGTTTAACACTGTTCTGACCGGTATTTATCTGGCTCCCGAGGAGACCGCCACCCTGACTTTGGCCGCCTCTGCCCCAGATAGCGCCGACCTGCTGCCCTTAGGCGAGCACAACTTTGGGCTCAAAATTACCGGCCTTTTGGGCCAAAAGACCATTGAGAGCCGGACCACTCTTTCGGTGGCCGATTCCCAAGCCAACCAGCAGGCCCTAACCCTGAGCACCTCGTACCCCGAAATTGCCGGGCCCAGCGACGGACGCTTTTCTTTTTCTTTGGAAATCCACAATGGCGGCCACGACGACGCCTTGGTTAACCTGCTGGCCGAGGCCCCTAACGGTTGGGGCGCAACCTTTAAGCCTGGCTATGAGGACAAACAGATTTCATCCATCCACGTTCCCAAAGGCCAAAACCGCACTGTAACTTTAGATTTGACTCCGGTCTTCCAAGCCGAGGCCGGTTCCTACCAGATCAAAGTTAAGGCCGAACAGCCGGCGGGGTCAGCTGTTACCGAACTGACCGTAAACCTGACCGGCACCTACAAAATCCGGGCTCTGACTGCCAACGAACTGCTTTCATTTGCCGCCGAAGTGGGGCGCCCCGTCACGGTTACCATCTTTGTCATCAACGAAGGCTCTGCTCCCCAGCAGCAGGTCAGTTTTCTGGCGGTCAAACCCGACAATTGGCAGGTAACGTTCGAACCGGAAACCGTCCGCAATCTTCCGCCCCGCGCCAACCCGGTCGAAGTCGCCATGACCGTTACCCCAGCCCCCAACTCCTTGGTCGGAGACTATGCCTTGGGCCTGAGCGTCCAAGGTGAAAAGACCCAAACCGCACTTGATTTCCGGGTTTCAGTGAAGGCCGGCTCGGCAATGGCTTGGCTGGGGGCGGCCCTTATAGTCATGGCCGTAGCCGGCCTGGCTTGGACTTTTCGGAGGCTGGGCCGCCGCTAAATGCTATTAAGGCCGCCTGAGGCAGCGTCACGTTCGAAAGAGCCCTCCAAACCAAAAAAACGAACAAGGCAGGCCAAAATGCCCTTTTTTAACCACGCCCCGACCCGGTCCGCCGTCGGCCACCGCTCAGGGACCAGCTTTCTCGCCGCCGCCTTGAGTATCATCATCCTTCTGACGGCCCCTGAGGCCATGGCTATCGGCCAGCAGGAGGAAATTATCTTAGGCCGTAAGGTCCACAGTGAAATCTCTTCCGAAGACATTATCTTTGACGATCCGCTTGTCAACGCTTACTTCCAAAAGGTCTGCCAAAGAGTTCTCAAGGCCGCCGGCCAGCAGCCTTTCCCCTACCATTTTAGCATAATCAAAAGTCCCTATCTAAACGCCTTTGCCGTTCCGGGCGGGTACATTTACCTCCACACCGGGACCATCGAAAGCCTGGTTAACGAAGGACAAATGGCGGCCATTTTGGCCCATGAGATAGCTCACATCACCAGCCGGCATTTTTACCGCCGCTCAGAGGCGGCTCGCACGGCCAGCCTCCTGAACTTAGCCGGTCTTATCGCTGGCATAGCCCTGGCCGCCAGCGGCGGGGGCGGACAAAACACGGCCGCCCTCGGCCAAGCCATGATGATTGGCACCACTGGGGCTACTATCCAGGCCATGCTGGCCAATTCCAGAACCGACGAAACTGAAGCCGATTCCAAAGGCCGCAATTACATGCTCAAAGCCGGGTATCATCCCAAGGACATGTACGGGGCTTTTAAAATTATGAACGAAAAGAGCTACCAGCTTTCAGCTAACATTCCCAGCTACCTGAGCACCCACCCGGGTCTGAGCTCGCGGTTGGCCTCCACTTTTTCCGATCAAGCCGGGGTACCCGACTCACCCCTCGATCCAACTTATCTGGCCATCCGTGACCGGGTCATGGCTTTAACCGGCAGCCCCAACCGGACCCGAGACTTCTTTGCCCGAAGGCTAGCGGCCAACCCTGAGGACCACGCCGCCTTAAACGGATTGGGCCTGGTTGCGGCTCGGGAAATGAGTTTTGCGCCAGCTAAAAAAAATCTTGCCCGGGCCTCGGAACTGGCTCCTGACTCGGCCCAGTACCTCGCTGATCTTGGGGAACTGGCCCTTCAGGTTCGGCAGCCTCAGGAAGCGATAACCCACTTTGAAGCGGCTCTAAAAAAAGACAGCAACCATCTTTTGGCCATCCTGGGACTGGCCAGATGCTACGAACTAACCGGGCGAAACAACGAGGCCGCCACCATGTACGACCGAGCCTTGGCCGCCGCCAAGTTGGATTACCCCCCGGCCAAGGAACTGGCCGGCCGTTTTTTTTCCCAAAACGGGCAAACGGCCAAGGGCCACTTCCTGATGAGCGAGTTTTATGAGCTGACCGGCAATCTTAAAGATTCCATTTTCCACTGCGAGGCCGCAGTTAAAGACCCCAAAGGCTCACGCTATACTTCCGTTTGCGAACGCCGGCAAAGGGATCTTAAAGAGTTGATAGACAAAAAAATTTAGTTAAAAGCACTCGGCCGCCTCATTTACTCTTAACAGTCACTTTTTTTGGGGTTACCAGTCAAAATTGACTCCCCCCAGACGCTCACTTTCGCGATATTACCTCATATCTCAAACTAATGCGTCCAACACTAGGTCTTTATTAGTAAGGACGGCAGCCTCGTGGATGACAATGTCTTGTTTTATTGATTTTGAAGACTTTCCAATATGTCATCCAACCCTGGGGCATCAATATTCCCATTGATATACAAAACCGTATGCTTTTCGTCACTGATATCAGTGACAGCCACAATAGTGACATCATCAAAATCTTCAATAACCTGGAAGACATAGACGCCATCTGTTTCAATGGGCCGGCTCCCTCCAAAGTCCAAAGAGTATTGTTCAGCCCAGAATTCAGCCTTCTCCCCATCGCTTAAGGTGACCATGACCCCCAAAAATGTTTGAAGATCGTCAGTCATCAAAACAATGCTGTCGTCATCCTCCTCTAAGACCCCCCAGCCTTGGGGAACCTCCACCGAAAAACTTTCCAAAACCCTGAGCCGCCCGGTAGCCCGGTCGGCCTTTGAGCCGGATTTATTATTGCTCAAACTTGCGGTCTTGGTACCGGAAGGGATAAAGACTTGCCCCTCAGCCAAATTGGGCTCAATGCCTTTTTCAGTCAAAAATTCCAAAATATCCTCGGCGCTCAGAGCAAAATTTAAAACCGTCAAATCCTTTTCCTGAGAAAACCGCCAAGTATTGATTCCGATTACCTCACCGGCAAAATTAACCAGAGGGCCTCCACTGTTGCCGCTGGAGATGTTGGCTGAATGGATGATCACTTTTCCCAGCTCAGCCTCGACCAAGGTATTGACCGAGCCGTCGGTGAAAACCACCGGCGGAGCAACAAAATCCTCAATATCGTTTCCTTTTTCCATTTCAATGATGGATTTGTTAAACTGAACCACAACCGCCGGAAAGCCCCAGGCGCCGACCCAATCCATTTTTCGGGCATCAAGGTTAAAACTAAGGACCGGAAGAATTACACCTTTGGGCATTTTAAATTCCAAAAGAGCAAAATCCCTTCCGCCCAAGGCCGAATCGTCACTCCTGGGGTCCATGTCGACCGCCGTAACTTTGGCCGAGGTCACCGGCAGTTGCTGATTGACAACAAAAAATTCGGCCTTCTTTCCTAAGCCACTTACAACGTGGGCGTTAGTCAAGACGACACCAGGGGCCACCACGAAACCGGAGCCGGTGCTGGATAAATAGCCATTATGTCCCACCACCCAAACTGTGGCCGCTTCCATTCTGGCGGCAACTTCCCGTCGCTTGACATTGAGATCGCCTAGCGGATTGGCCGGTTGGGCCGCCGCTGGCCAGCCCGGGCACACCGCCAGCCAGAGCCAGACCAGACCTACAGCGATCCAAAATTTTTTATAGGCGTAAGTTTCAGTCAATTTTTAGCTTCTTACAACTGGCTTAATCCATTTTTTGAGGTTTAAGGGGAAAAAGTCGGACCTGACAGCCGGCTACCGAAAAGAGGCCTATGAGGCAGACTATTTTCGGGCTTCTAAAACAATAATTAATTTTTTGTCTATAAAACTACTGAATTAAACGACAAAAACCAAAGCCCGACTTAACCTGCGGCTACGAACCAAATCTAGCTGGACAACTGCTAAGATTTTACCAATGGCTAGACACCTAGTCAAGAAGCCACAAATCTCCTGGTCATCCAAAAAAGCTCGGCCGGGGACATCTAACTTAAATTTGGCCGTCAGGCAAAAAAAAACCACCGGAAAAATCCCGGTGGTTGAATCTTCAGGGCCAGCCTTTTAGGCTAACTGGCGATTACAACTGTTTCTTTTTTGATTTCAACTGCAGACTTGGCTAAAATACCATTCCGGCGGCCAAATTACTCCAAAAGACCTCGGCCAATGGATTTAGGAGTCAGCTGTTAATGACCAACGATTACCAACAATGACCAAACCAGCCGAAGACTGAATTTGCTCAAGAAAAAAACAGTTTTACTTGACCAAATCGCCTAAGAAAGACCACATGGCTTTAGCCGCCGAATGAATGGAAAAAACGGCTAACCGGCAATCAATACTCCTTCTAACGCCCAAGGGCAGATCCTTGACCTGGCAGAAAGGCTTGCCGCCATTGAGATAAACAACCCGATGCCAATGGGGGTAGCCAGTTTCGGGTCCATCTTGGCTGAGTTCGGTGTGAAACTCGTAAGGACCAATGACCTTGGCCAAATAAACGATGGAGCCATTGGGAACCAAAACGATGTCGCCCTCATTGATATGATTAACAAAACGGTCCAGGACCCCGGCGGCGACTGCCAGCTCGCTCTTTTGCTCGGCTTGATAATGCTGGTAGGTAACTTTTAGACGATCGCTTAAGGCGTTGCGGTCAAGACCGCCTCCCAGGTCGCCAACCGATGGCCAACCAATGGCCACCATGCCATTGTCAATAAAAGCGTGAAGCCGATTCTGAAAATTCGGTTCGGGCCTGATGACCCATAATTTTCTGTCACTCATAAATTTGGTTCTCCACAAACTGGCCCGTTTTTTCTTCTCGGACCGGTCCGCCAGACCCGGCCTGGCCAGCCACCGGTTAAGGCAAGTAATTTATAACTCATATTGCTGAACGCCACAAAACATCGGTTTAACTTAGTTTAGTGACTCAATGCGCTTGTTTTGTGTCTCTAGATATGAATTCCAAAAAATCAAAAATTTCGCTAACTCACACCCATCTTAAAGAGGCAATTCTGCGGTATTAACCGGGTAATGCCGGCTGAAACGATGTTATCACGAGTCGGTTGGCAACTTTCGCTCGACAATGTTGGAAAGAGTTGAGGTCATAAGGACTGCTCTTAAGATTGGCGAGCTGATCGCCCCAGTTCCAACGGAGCCTGGTTTCCAAAATGCTTAATCAAGTGAGCTATCCTGTCTTTTTTCAAGCCGTTACCCTTTCGAGCGGCGCTAGTTCACTCTCTCAAGACCGGACTGAGACAATTCAACTATTTGAATTTACAAAAAATTCACAGCAAAAGCCAGATCGAAAATTATCAGTAAAAACAAAACTTTCTGCAAGCTAAATTTTTTTTCGATCTTTCCAATGCTTAGTTTTTAACTGTGACAACTTGTGACAACCTAGGCTGACTATTGACTCCCCGGAATCGAACCGAAACAAGTAAAAAAACTCTGGCCATCGGCTAATTCAAGGGTTAAAGTTGGACCTAAAATCCAACATTGACATAACCATGCGAAAACAATAACACAAGCAATAGAGGTTGTCAAGGATGACTAGGGGCTATTTTGGAGCCTCGGAGAGCCCCCCAAGCTTAAACAAGGGATTTTTTAAATTTTTCGTCTGACCAAAAAGGCCGGCCGGCCTCTTTGATAAATAAGGGACCGGCCGGAAAAACGTCGGGCCAAAGCCCGATTCAATGAACGTAGCGTTATATCAATACATTCCGCCCATTCCACCCATGCCGCCGGCACCGGCGCCTATGGGAGGACCAGCCGGCTTATCTTCCTTCTTTTCGGCGATCATGCACTCGGTGGTCAAAAGAAGCGAAGAGACCGAAGCGGCGTGCTGGAGAGCAAAGCGAGTAACTTTGGCTGGGTCAATGACGCCAGCAGCCATCAGATCCTCGTAGGTCCCGGTTTCGGCGTTGAAACCAAAGTTAACGTTGCCAGTTTCATTGCGGACCTTTTCGACCACCACGCTGCCCTCGTGGCCGGCGTTGATGGCGATCTGACGGAGGGGCTCTTCGAGGGCCCGGCGGATAATGCTGACCCCTTGGAGGGCCTCACCTTGGGCCGAAACATTGTTCAAAGCGCCAACGCAGCGAACCAAGGCCACACCGCCGCCAGGTACAATGCCTTCCTCGACCGCCGCCCGGGTGGCATGAAGGGCGTCCTCAACGCGGGCTTTCTTCTCCTTCATCTCAACCTCGGTGGCGGCCCCAACGTTAATGACGGCCACGCCGCCGATCAACTTGGCCAAGCGCTCCTGGAGCTTTTCGCGGTCGTAATCGGAGGTGGTGTCTTCAATCTGGGCCCGAATCTGCTTGACGCGACCTTCCAGAGCGTTTTTGGAACCGTTACCATCGACGATGGTGGTATTGTCTTTATCGACGTTGATCTTTTTGGCCTTGCCCAAGTCGTTCAAAGTGATGCTTTCGAGTTTGATACCCAAATCATCACTGATAACCCGGCCACCGGTCAAGATGGCGATATCTTCCAACATGGCCTTACGGCGGTCACCGAAACCCGGGGCCTTGACAGCGCAGGTATGGAGGGTGCCGCGGAGTTTGTTGACAACCAAAGTAGCCAGAGCCTCACCGTCAACATCTTCGGCGACGATCATCAGCGGACGGCCCTGCTTGGCGATCTGCTCCAAGATGGGCAGAAGATCCTTCATATTGCTAATCTTCTTTTCCACCAATAACAAGTAAGCGTCTTCAAGGTGGACGGTCATCTTTTCGGCATCGGTCACAAAATAAGGGCTCAGATAGCCGCGATCAAACTGCATACCCTCGACCACTTCCAGAGTGGTTTCCATGCTCTTGGCTTCCTCAACGGTGATAACGCCTTCTTTGCCGACTTTATCCATGGCCTCAGCAATGATGTTGCCGATGGTGGGATCGTTATTAGCGCTGATGGTTCCGACTTGAGCGATCTCTTTTTGGTTCTTGGTGGCCTTGCTCATCTTGCGCAGTTCTTCGGTCGCCGCTTCCACCGCCAGATCAATTCCCCTCTTAAGGCTCATTGGGTTGACGCCGGCGGCAACCAATTTCTGGCCTTCGCGGTAAATAGACTGGGCCAGGACCGTAGCCGTGGTGGTACCATCACCGGCTAAGTCGGAAGTCTTGGAGGCGACCTCTTTAACCATCTGGGCGCCCATGTTTTCAAATTTATCTTCGAGCTCGACCTCTTTGGCCACAGTCACACCATCTTTTGTAATGGTCGGGGCACCGAAGGTTTTCTCTAAAATTACGTTGCGGCCCTTGGGACCGAGGGTCACTTTGACCGCATCGGCCAAAATGTCCACCCCGTGCATAATCGATTCCCGGGCTTTAACGCTGTATTTAATCTCTTTTGCGGACATAAACGGATATCCTCCTAAAACATTGGTAGTTTTTTGTTTAAATGGTTTCCCGTATCGGGCTTGGTCCAGAACCATTAAGGCTATTGACGACCAACCCGATTGTTAAAACAGGGTTTTTGACTGCTCAGCCGATGACTCCGAAAATGTCGTCTTCGCGCAAAATCAAGTACTCTTCGCCGTCGAGCTTGATCTCGGTTCCAGCATATTTACCGAACAAAATGGTCTCGCCAGGCGTGACTCCGGGCTTAATTCTGGTCCCGTTGTCAAGAAGTTTGCCGTCGCCAACGCTCACGACTTTGCCCTGCTGGGGTTTTTCTTTGGCTGTGTCGGGAATGATTATACCGCCTTTGGTTTTTTCTTCCTCATCAAGGCGTTTAACCAAAATGCGATCCGACAAAGGACGTACGCTCATGTTTCGCTCCTTTTTTCTTTTTTGAAATTACAGCCTTTTTCGGCTGTGAAGTAGAAAACTCTATCACAAAAAAATGTTTTTGCAATGGTTTTTTGACTATAACAAAAGCCTTTCAAACATATTTATTAGTTTATGCAAATTTAAGGTTAAACGACGACGTTTGAAAGGGCTTTGGCCAAGACCGGCTCAACCGGACTTGGCTAGCACTCGTTGACCTGGTCTGCCAGGCCGTTACAAATATAAACATTTGTCAGGCGATGTCAAGGGACTTTTTGGGTGACAGCAAAAAATTTTTTTATGACCCTCTTTTCTTGACCATCTCTCAAAATAATTATTCATATTTTCGTCCCCTTATCCCTTAAAGATTCTCTGGGTCGGCTCGGCCAGCGTCTAGACCTAAATTCCTTTGTTAATTAACGCCCGCTTATGTCATCAAAAATATAATAACTTTTTATCCTACTAAGTCCTTAGGTCCGGTAACCGGTCGACCCTTGAAAATCAGAGGCCCACTCAAAAAAAACGACCTGATCCGACAGTAGCGAATTGGGCGGATTTTTGTTAAGATTTTCATTAACGTTATAATAAGCCAAAAAGGGGGCTTTATGATCAAACCTGTTTGTCTAATTATTAGAGATGGTTGGGGACATCGCGATGAAAAAAACGGCAATGCCGTAGCCGCCGCCCGAACGCCTTTTGTCGACGCTCTTTTGGAAAATCCCAACAATTGGACTCTATTGGACGCCTCCGGTGAACCGGTGGGTCTCCCCGATGGTTACCAGGGTTCCAGCGAGGTAGGCCACCTCAATATGGGAGCCGGCCGGATCGTTATCCAGGAACTTAAACGTATTGACGACGGTCTTAAAGACGGCTCATTTTTTACTCTCCAGGCCTTCCGGGATTTAATAACCTCTTGGAAGGCCTCCGGCGGTAAGCTCCACCTGATGGGATTGCTCCAGGACGAAGGCGTCCACGCCCACCAGGAGCACCTTTTTAAAATTATGCGGCGCTGCCGACAAGAGTTCCCCCAAGGAGAAATCGTCATCCATCCGTTTTTGGACGGACGTGACACTCCGCCGAGAAGCTGCCCGCAGTTTCTGGCCAAACTGGAAAAGGTCATGGAATCCGTCCCACCAGTCCGGTTAGGAGTCATGATGGGTCGTTACTATGCGATGGACCGGAGCCGGGACTGGAAACTGGTCGATCGGGCCTTTCGGGCTCTGGTCTTGGGCGAGGGGCAGCCTTTTTCCGGATCTCCCATCGCCGCAGTCGAAGCCTGCTGGAACCAGGAAAAAACCCCCGACGGTTTTGACATGGTCGATGAGTATATCCCGCCGTTAATTGCCGAAGGCTACCAGGGAATCAACGACGGCGATTGCCTGCTCCACACCAACTTCCGGCAAGACCGGGCCATCGAACTAACCCAAGCCTTTGTGGAGGACTACTACCCTGGCACCAGACCGGTCAGACCCAAAGTTACATACCTGGGCTTGACCCGCTATTACGACGAATTTCCTTCCTACCTTCTGGGCCCCATGGGAGGTGACGAAGGGATGCCCAACCTTCTGGGTGAAATTGTCAGCCGAGCCAGCCTCCGGCAATTGCGGCTGGCCGAAACTCAGAAATTTCGGCACGTGACCAGCTTTTTTAACGGTAAATCCACCAAGCCCTTCCCCCTGGAAGACCAAATTGAGATCAAGGGCCGTTTCGACCCGGCCACTTTCGCCAGTCACCCAGAAATGGAAGCTTTCATTTTGACCAAAGAATTTTTGGAAAAATACCTTCCCCAGCACTACCCCCTAATCGTCATTAACTACGCCAACTGCGACATGGTGGGACATACTGGAGTTATGGAATCGGCGGTCAAGGCGGTCGAAGTAGTTGATGATTGCTTAGCCCAAATCGTCCCGGCTTTAAAAGAAGCCGGATACCAAATCCTCATCACCGCCGACCACGGCAACGCTGAGGAAATGGTCGACCATGAAACCGGTCTGGTCAAAACCAGCCATACCATGTTCCCGGTTGAGTGCATCTATACGGCCAAAGAGCCGGTCGCCTCACTCATTGGCCGTCACAGCAAACTCTCGGATCTGGCCCCGACCGTGTTGGACTTGATGGGCCTCAGCGTCCCCTCCGACATGACGGCCGAGAGCCTGGTTAAGCTTTAATCGTCGCGGTAGGGAACGCCCTTTCGGGCGTCCCCCCGCACAGATCCCTGCGGGCACACTTTAGCGCACAGGGCTCCTCGGTTAGATGTTGACGTATCCACATTGATTGGGGAAGGTTC
>JAISWF010000001.1 GCA_031271165.1 Deltaproteobacteria bacterium | reverse complement strand
TTTAAGAGGTAAATGCGGCGGGTGGATGAGGGGAAGGATAACGCTCTTACCCGGGGAGATCTCAAGCAAGCATGCGGTCAAACGCAGGCAAGCCTTTCGGAAACGGGAGGCTCCAACTTGAGAAGTCAGCAGATGCCATAGTACCAATATGAAAGTATTGGGAAGGGCGGAACGGAGGATCGTGCATTATGAACGAGGTAAACCATGTGTAGAAACAGAATACCGCTTAGGCGGGCTGGACTAGGGCGGGTAGGTTGGAAACTGAGAGTAACTAGGTAGCGTTGAGCATGTAAGAGTCTCGGGAAGATTGAACATGGACAGAAGAACAGGGTAACCTGTTTGATCCGATGAACCGCCGTATGCCGAACGGCACGTACGGTGGTATGGGAGGGGTGTGGGAAAGCCTCCCCCTACCCGCATTTGTCCGAGAAGAGCCGCCAAAATTGCTTGACTTCCAGCCAATCCAATCCAATTCGGCGGTACATTTGAGGCACGAAAACGATGGAGAAAGGCTGTCCCCTAATGTCTCTTACAGACGCATTTTTAAAAAATCTTAACCAACCCGTAACTCTACCCAAATGCAGGGATGGAGGCGGGATTGTCGGCCCACAATAGAAATGACCAACTTATCATCAGCGAAGGCACTGTTTTATTCGTTGGAGTGCAAGAAAACCGCATCACCGAATAAAGGTGATGGGCGTCACTTCCAAATGCTGGAAAAATTGAAAATGCCCATTGGTTCTGGTGGTGTGAGCTGCCTGGCAGTCCAAGCCCTGCCACTGACAGAAAAATTTTGGAGCATTCCAGCTGGCTAAATCTGAAACTTCCCATTTAGGGCCAGGCCGCCAAAAGTGGCCTATAAGCAAAGACCAAGGTTCAGGCCCGCATTAGCTCCGGCTTTAAAAATTTGGCTGGTCTCTAGGCATTTGACAGTTTCTAGACTGAAAGCGCTGAAAGTACTAAGACCGCCCAAAAAGCCAACTTCAAGAAACAGATTCGGCTGGGGTGATACGTGCCGGCCAATTGCGGCCAGAAGACCAATAAGGAAACCGGCTATTAGGCTGGATAGCAGAGTCCTCCACGGAAATTACGGTGCCAGGGCGTTGACCAGCTCAGTGATGGTGCAGCGTAAATAGGCTCCCTGCAAGCCCCCTATGCCGATGGCTATGAGATTAATTTTTTGGCCTCATCATCCTCAACTGCTGCTTTAGGTTTAGATTTTTTATTGATAATGACCTAATCATTCAATCAAAAAAATAAATCCTGCTCGGCCAGCCTCCATGGGTTGAAAAAGCAGACCATGAGGACTAAGGCGCACAGTCAAAGCTGACTGCCCAAGTCTTGGGGAGCAATACCCATGGTCAGAGGGGGTTGGCTTGTTGGTCAAACCAAAATTATCTCGGAAATGCGTCTGGGCTGGCCATGTCAAGATGCGCTCCAAAGCTGCTTGGTGGGCTGGCCGGTAAAAATGTTTATCAGCAATTGGACTCCCACATTGGCCAAAAGGCCAAAGGCGGAGTGTTTACACATAGGATTGTGAGTTTGTTTTAAGGGTGTGAAGCTTCCATTGGCTTGGAGCGGCTGCAGGCCGGAGGATTAGGGTTCTGACGGGGTAATTATTTCTAGCGCCAGATACATGATCAGACCGGAGGCGGCCAAGATGGCGCACAAAATCATGGCTCGGTCGAAGTCGCCGTAGGCCACGGAGTTGTAAATCTCCAACGACAAAGTGTTGGAACGGCCGATTATGTTGCCGCCGAGCATTAGCGAGATGCCTACTTCCCCAGAGGCACGGGCCAGGGCCAAGATGAGTCCGGAGGCGGCGGTGGGGCCAACCTGGGGAAGGGTAACCAGGATAAAGGCTTTAAATGGTCCGCAGCCCAAAGTCCGGGCGGCTTGGGTCAGGCCCCGGATCTCATCGCGTCTTAAGGCGGCTTCCAAAGGTCGGACCAAAAGGGGCAGTCCAGCCACGAAGGCGGCCAGTACCAAGCCTGGATAGGAAAAAACCAGCCTGAAGCCAAAAAAAGACTCCATGACCTGGCCGATGGGACTCCGGCGGCCCAAGATGGTCAGGAGGATGAAGCCTAAGGCAATGGGTGGGAAAACCAGTGGGATGGTAACGAGAAAGGATACGAGCTTTCTGGTAAGCTTTCGGCTGCTTCCCAGGTACCAAGCCAATGGAATGGAAAATAAAAGGTGTGCGGCCAGGCAGGCCGCACAAACCTTGAGCGTTAAAAGAGCGGGAAAGGAGGTCAGCTCGGATATTACGGCTTGATATAGTCCGTTTTCCATTGGCCCGTCCTTAAAGGACTATGCGGCCAGACAATGAGATCACCATAAACCATTTTTCTTTAAAATTTCTTTGGCCCGGTCGGATTTCAGAAATTCGCAAAATGCCTGGACCTGGGGGCTTGAGCCTTGATCTTTAACCACCGCCGCCACCATGCTGATGGGGGGGTAGCCTTGGGCAATCTCAAGAGAGCCGCCGATGGAGTCGGGGGAGTTTAGGACCATGACCCGGTTGACGAAACCGGCGTCGATTTCCCCGTTAACGACGTAAGCAAAAACCTGGGGCACTGATGACACAACCTGGAGTTTATCTCCCAGTCGAGCCCCCAAACCGGTGGAGGTCAGATAGGCATCCGCAGCCCGGCCGTATATGGCCCCCTTGGGGTCGGGATGGGCCACCGTTTTAACCGCATCACTGGCCAGCTCCT
Source organism: Deltaproteobacteria bacterium (assembly GCA_031271165.1). Classification (GTDB taxonomy): domain Bacteria; phylum Desulfobacterota; class Desulfarculia; order Adiutricales; family Adiutricaceae; genus JAISWF01. Next base: position 1,001 of record JAISWF010000001.1, on the reverse strand, counting down.
CAGGGGTGGTGAAACTAAGTCCTTTCCTCCAGGCCAAGACCAGGACGGTGTCCCCCAAGGGGACGTAACTTTCGAATTCCACTCCCTGGGAGACGGTGTCCAAGGTGGCCCGGTCGGAAACCACTATGGCCGCACCGCTCCCCTGGGCAATCTGGGCCACCATTTGGCCGATATGTCCGCCGTACATTTCATCGATTTTGCCTCACTGATCGCGGAAGGCTCTGGTCAGCTCCTCAAGCATGGTTTTGTAGCCCGCCCCGGTGGTGACCGACGGGTTGGGACCAGGCGCCGGGGGAGCGACGGTGGTGGCAGCTTGGTGGCCGCCACCATGGCCAGAGGTATGCTGGGCCAGGACAGGAGTCCCCATAAACAGAATTAGACCAAAAGAGATAGTCAACAGGGTATTAATCATGGTGCGTTTGAACATAAAATTAGGACTCCGTAGGGATTTAATCGGCCGTCTTGGAGCTGGTCAAATGGCCCCGGCCGCTGGAGAGCCATACGACGGCGTCGGCCAAGGCCTTAAGCTCGTCTTCGAGGTGGGTGACGTATAAAATCTCAAGACCGAAGCGGGACGGGATTTGTCTGATATAGTGAATAATTTCGTTTTTCCTGGCTCGATCGAGAAAAGACAGGGGCTCATCCATCAGCATCATATGGGCCCCGGCCAAAAGGGCTCGTCCGATGGCAACCCTCTGGCGTTCACCGCCTGAGAGGGTGTTAGGCCGGCGATCTAGTAATGATTGGAGGCCCAAAAGCTCAATTACGGCCTCGAAGGTCCCGGTTGGGGACGGCGGTTCCCAAATTTGGGGGCGAAGGTGAGGTTGGACACAACCGATAGGTGGGAAAAAAGGCGTGGCTGCTGAAAAACGTAGCCTAGGCCCAATACTGTTCACTTAACAAAATATATGCTATAATCTCCTTCGGTGGCAGAACAGTTGAACCGACACAAATCACCACCTTAGGAGAAGTCAAATGAGTCGAAACAAGAAAACGCTTCC
>JAISWF010000051.1 GCA_031271165.1 Deltaproteobacteria bacterium | reverse complement strand
AGTTTGTCAACCCTTTCAGGCGAAATTTTTTCAGCCAACTCATGAATTATTTGAAAGCACCTTAGAATTTTGCCAAATTTCATGTTGGCAAAGGATAATTCTGGAGGCGGGTCGACAGCGCCCCGACCTCCCCCTGAATAGTTACAAATTAAGTTAGGTGCGCTGCTAGAATTCTATAAATAATAACATGATGCGTATATTTGGAAAATCCAGTTCGAGCCTTGCCGTTGTGTTTTTTTCTCATTAAGGTGAACGTTTATTTACACGTGCTTAAAACAACAACTGCAACAAAATACCGGAGCTAATGCCACCGATAACGGAGACTAAAACCTCAATCATGAACCTGCCCATAAGGGGTCCCTCCTTTCCAGGAGCGACCTAGCCGGCCATTAAACAATATCTAGCTTCTTAAGTCAGTCATCAATCATCCCCTCAGACGGCCTGCATGTCCCATAGACGAGTTTAATCGCTGACAACTTTGGCCTTTTTCCCTTTGGAGTATCCAAAAAAAACTCTCGGTCGGGTTAATGTTGCTTTCGAAAAAAAGGCTTTTTTTGGGTTATAACTTAAACAAATGATTTTCAACTCCGAGCTGACTTTCTGGAGACTGCATAAACGAAATTGCCGTAACCAATCCCAAAGAGTTTTTTACCGCTTTCAGTGTTGGCTTGCCGCCAGAATCTTCCTTAGCTCCTAACTAAATTAATTCATTTTCGAACCGACCCTAAAAATTTATCACGGCCCGAAAAACAAAAGGCCCTCCCCAAGAGGGGTGGGCCTTTTGTTTTATTGTAAGGTCAGAGAAAAAACCTGCCCAGAGGACGAGGCTCACGTCCGGTTCGAACCTGACCCCGAACGGACGTCAAATAAGTCAAAGGCTAATTTTGGAGCCGGAATCCGACCGGACCTGACGTTTCCCCAAAACCGCCAACGGCTATGAGTTATTCCTCGTTAACCTCAATGGCTCCGACCTCACAGGCCGAGACACATGATTCACAGCCAAGACATTCATCACCGTTGACAACAACGGCCACTTTGTCTTTGATTTCATAGACGTCCGAAGGACAGGCGTCTTTACAATTACCATCGCCGGTACATTTACCGGTGTCAATTTTGATTACCCAGCCCATTTTAACGACCTTTCTTGGAAAAAGAGTTCAAAAGGGCCTCTTAAAAAGAAGCCTCCCACCTTGACCCAAAACTCCAAGGCCGAGTTTACGGGCAACTTGAATAGGGTCGGTAGGACTCTTATAACGCAAAACTTTAGGGAAAGCAAGTTTTTTTGACATATTCCAACAGCCGTCAACCGCCGTCCCCTGCCTTTAAAAGGTGCCAAAAGAACTGAAAAGGAGAAAATAACCATTAAAAATCAAAATTTGAGAAGCAGCTTTGGGTCTGACCGAAAAAAAATCGAAAAAAAATCTGTGCCCCCTCAGAAAAAAAGGGTGCCCAGATCTAAATTTAATTTACTGACAAACTAAGACCAAAAATCAGACGGCGGCAGCTGGATAGACACTGACCTTTTTGCGGTCGCTTCCAAAACGCTCGTATTTGACTTCTCCGTCAACCAAGGCGAAGAGAGTGTAATCGCGGCCCATGCCTACGTTATTACCTGGATGGATTCTGGTGCCCAGCTGGCGGACCAGAATATTTCCGGCTCTGACGATCTGACCGGCGTAGCGTTTAACTCCCCGCCTCTTACCTCTGGTGTCGCGTCCGTTGCGGCTGGAACCGCCGGCCTTTTTGTGAGCCATCGGAAAACTCCTTATTTTATCTGCATAAGCTGTAATTAACTGTGGCTTTAAGCCACCGCCTTAAGGGCCTACGGCCCGAACCATCTAACAAGCAGGTCTGTCAGCCTGGCCAAGCCAGGCAGCCCGCCGGTCAGGCCTCAATGACAGTAATCTTAAGGGCGGTATAATCCTGACGGTGCCCCTGGGCTTTATGGTAACCCTTGCGGCGTTTTTTCTTAAAAATCATAATTTTTTTGGCCCGGTCGTGTAAAAGGACCGTGGCTTTAACCGCCGTCCCGTTGACCGTCGGGTCACCGACTTTAATAGTCTCGCCGTCGGACCAAAAAAGAACCTCACTCAAGGTGATCTCACCGCCAACTTCGGCTTGGAGCCGATCAACCCTGATAGTCGTACCGGGGGCTACTTTATACTGTCTTCCCCCTTGTTTTATAATGGCATACATAATAAATCGCTCCTCCACTGGGCGAGCTGAAATAATTAATATAAACGCTGGCCGGGGTTTTGTCAATATGGTTTTTTTATTTAATTTTATCTCACGGTTTAGCCGTTTGACTCCGCCTCGGTCTTAATTGGCCATTGTGGCCTTAACCCAAGGGCAGGTTATTATTTGACGACCAAGTTGACTAATTTGTCGGGGACGAAAACCTTTTTGACCACTGTCTTGCCCTCAATCCATTTAGCCAAAGCTGGATTGTCCATAACCAAAGGCTCTATTTGCTCAGGGGCCAGGCCGGCGGCCAAGTTAAGCTTGCCTCTGAGTTTTCCGTTAACCTGGATTACGTACTCAACTTCCTCACGCCGGCAGGCCGCCTCGTCATATTCAGGCCAGCCGGAGGAAAAGACGCCTTGGTGACCGAGTTCCTCCCAGAGTTCTTCTGCCAGGTGAGGGGCAAAGGGAGCCAAAAGTTTGGCCACGGTCTCGGCGATGGGCCGATTTCGGATCTTATGTTTCGTTAGATGGTTAATCAGCTCCATGAGCCTGGCGATGGCGGTATTGTAAGAAAACCTGGCAATGTCTTGGCCCACCGTCCGGACAGTCGAATGGAGAACGTACCGGGTCTCGGCATCTTGGGGCGGCTGCGGATCGAGGGTCTCCCCTTCAGCCGGCGACACGGCCGCTGTCAGACGATCCAAAAACCCCTTCATGGCCCTGACCCCGCCGTCGCGGAAATCTCCGCCCTCAAGATAAGCCCCCATAAACATCAAGTACATCCGGAAGCTATCAGCCCCAAACTCGGCAATGTACTCGTCGGGATTGATGATGTTGCCCCGGGACTTACTCATTTTAGCGCCGTTACTGACGATCATGCCGTGAGCCACAAACTTCTTATAGGGCTCGGTAAAGTCAAGGTAACCGCACTGATGGAGGGCTCGGCAAAGCCAACGGCTGTACAAAAGGTGAAGAACGGCATGCTCGTTTCCGCCGACGTAAAGATCGACCGGGAGCCATTTTTTGGTTAACTCGGGGTCAAAGGGCCGATCATGGAAACCAGTCGAGGGGTAGCGGTAAAAATACCAAGCCGAGCACAGAAAGTTGTCTGAAACATCAGTTTCCCGGGTGGCCGGCCCCCCGCACTCCGGGCAAGTAGTATGGAGAAAACTGTCATTACGGGCCAAAGGAGAACGCCCGGTCCCGTCGGGTTGATAGTTGTCCAAAGTCGGGAGCCGGACCGGCAAATCTTTTTCAGCCACGGCGACAATCCCGCATTTATCGCAGTAAATTATAGGTATCGGCGGGCCCCAGTATCGCTGACGGCTCACGCACCAGTCGCGCAGGCGGTAGTTGGTGGTAAACCGTCCCCGTCCGCTTTCGGCCAGCCAGGAAGTAATGGCTTGGATGCCGTCGGTTTTGGCCCAAAGACCGTTAAATTGAGCGGAGTTGATTAATTTTCCGTCACCGACATAAGCTTGAGCTGAAACGTCCAGCTCCCCTCCCTCTCCAGCCACCACCTGGATTATTGGCAGCCCGAATTTAACGGCAAACTCGTGGTCCCTGGTGTCGTGGGCTGGAACGGCCATGATGGCCCCAGTTCCATAACCCATCAAGACGTAGTCGGCTATCCAAATAGGGATGGAGGCGCCGTTGACTGGATTTATGGCTTGGGCCCCGGTGTAGACTCCGGTCTTGTCGCGGTTTTCGGCCTGCCGATCGATTTCGGTGAGCCTGGCCACCTCTTCGCGGTAGGCCTTAACCAAAGGCGCCTGCTCAGGGGTGACGATGGCGTCAACCAAGGGATGTTCGGGGGAAAAAACCATATAGGTAGCGCCAAAAAGCGTGTCTGGCCGGGTGGTAAAAATCTCAAATTGGGGACCGCCTTCGACCTCAAAGATGACCTCAGCCCCATGGCTGCGCCCAATCCAGTTGCGCTGGGCTACCTTGGTGCGCTCGGACCAATCAAGACAATCAAGCTCCTCTAAAAGCTCTTTGGCAAAAGCAGTGGTCCGAAAATACCACTGGGCCATTTCTTTCTTGGTCACCAGGGTCTGGCAGCGCTCACACTCCCCATCAATGACCTGCTCTGCGGCCAAAACTGTCTTACAGCTGGGACACCAGTTGACGGGACCGGTTTTACGGTAGGCCAATCCGTTTTTGTATAAAGTAACAAACATCCACTGGGTCCAGCGGTAGTACTCCGGGACCGTCGTATCGACCTGATGGCTCCAGTCGAGCATCAGCCCAACTTTTTTGAGCTGGGTCTCCCGGAACCTTTCAATGTTTTTAGGGACCAATTCAGCCGGATGCCGACCGTGTTTGAGGGCGAAATTTTCGGAGTGCATACCAAAGGCGTCAAAACCCATGGGCTCAAAGACGTCGTAGCCTTGCAGCCGATGAAAGCGGCCTTGGATGTCGGAGCCAACAAAGGCAAAAAGATTACCCACGTGAAGCCCCTCGGCTGAAGGGTAGGGAAACATCATCAGGTTATAAAAGGGTTTTTTTGCCCCAGCCAGATCAACCTGATCGGTTTGCTGTTTCTCCCAACGGTCCCGCCATTTGGCCTCCACCGCTGAGGGATCGTATTTTTTCACGCCTTCCTCCTGCCTAACCCCCGTCGGGGCCTTCGGTCAAAAAAAATTGAACCAAGACCAAGTCGATCAAAATTCTAAACCGGCTGGCACTCAATGGCCACTAGACCCGGACGAAAAAATAAGCCCTTACCGTCCGGGGCCCCATCAGGCCTGGATCGGAGTCCCTTAGGCCATGGAAGGCCGCCCTGAGCAGAGCCGCTTGCGGCTAATTAATACCAGTTTTTGGCCCGAATGGCAAGATATTGGGAAACGACATCAAAAAAACCGGCCAGGCCAACCATCGCCGCCAGCTGCGGCCGGTCCTCCAAGGGTGGTGTCTTGACCGGGCTTTCACCAAAACACTGCAAATTTAGATCCTAAATTTGATCATTGACTTAACTTCAACAATCATGTTAGCTATATTCCTGTGATTTTTTGTCTGGCTTGACGGCTTGGCCAGCGGACATTGAACTGCGAGGTATCGTTTCAGCCAAGTCTTAACTCAGTAAATTATTAAGTCTAAACTGGCCCGCCCAGTTCAGATTACAAGGGGCTGGAGTTAGTGACCAAAACCAGTTCCACCTTAAAGATACCCCAAAAGACGATCAAATCCAGGCTGAATCGAAAAAACTATTATTTGACCCTGGCCGCCGCCCCAAGATGGTCAGTTAGGTGTATAATGGCCAGATCAGGACTGCTCCGGGCTGGAACAGTATAAGGTTAAAAACCGGCCGGGGGCGGGAGGAGGCCAAACTTCTGGTCAATGCTTGGCGTTCTTCACTGGCCGGCTGAAGCGTAACCAAACTCTGGAGCAAATTTACTGTCAAAAACCGCCGGCCGCTTTTAGCGCCAGCAGACCGGACCCTGTCAGTACCTTGGCAGCTATTCAGTGACACTAATGCGGCCAATTAAGCTTCTGACTAAATAATAGCTTTGATGTCACTAAGTTAATTTTCAGCTCACTGGATCCAGGCGGACTGATAATTATTTTTCCCTTTTTTCCTTCAGCTCTCACCAGAGCCTTAAAAGAGATCAACCATGGATAATAGTTCCCAGTCCCCAGAATCTAAGTCAATAACCAGCGCAGACCTCGGTGAGGCCCTATTTAAAGAGGCCACCGAATTTCTGACCGGAGAAGGAGCCCCGCAGGACTTCTTGAAGGCGGCTGAGCTGTTTGAAAAAGCCGCCCAAAATGGACATATCAGCGCCCAAGTCAATCTGGCCTCCATGTACTACCAGGGCATCGGGCTGCCGCAGGACTTTAAAAAAGCCTTTGAGTTATACCAAAAGGTGGCCGACCAGGACGTCAACTGCTTGGCCTTGGTTAACATGGCCCTGATGTACGTCAACGGTGACGGAGTTGAGCAGGATCTAAAAAAAGCCGCTGAACTATACGAAAAGGTAGCCGAGCAAGGACAATTTGTCGGCCAGTTTAATTTGGCCCTCATGTACCTTGAAGGGAGCGGTGTTGCGCAGGACTTTAAAAAAGGAGCCCAGTTGCTGCTCAAGGCCGTCCAGCATGGACAAGCGGTTGCTCAGCTTCAATTGGGTTTTTTGTACCTCAGCGGCGTAGGTCTCAAAAAAGACCTCAATGAAGCGGCCAAGATGTTCCAATTGGCAGCCGATCAAGGCAATCCCATCGCCCAGTTAAATTTAGGCCTTATGTACTCCCAAGGCCATGGGATTGCCGAAGATCAAGCCAAGGCAGCTGAATTATTTCAAAAGGCGGCTCAACAAGGCGATACCGACGCTTTGACCAACTTGGGTCTTTTGTATCTTACCGGCCGGGGAGTGACCAAAGATGTAGACCAAGCCCTCCAATGCTTCCAAAAGGCGGTCGAGGCCGGAAATTCAGGCGGCCAGTATTACCTGGCCACAATGTACCAAAATGGTTACGGTGTGAACGTCGACCTGGCCCAGGCGGCCAAACTTTTTGAGTTGGCTTCCGAGCAGGACCTGGCCGAGGCCCAGTACAAATTGGCGATTTTGTATTTAAAGGGCCAAGGAGTACCCCAAGACCCGAGCAGAGCCAGGGAGCTTTTACTTAAAGCCTCCGCCCAAGGCTATGAGCCGGCCGAAGAAATCCTCAAAAAACTTACCCAATGACTGGCGCAAAGGGGTGGCGGGCCGGCCGTAAGTCAGATTTGGCTTGGGAAACAATGTTTTCAGCCAGCCCGGGGCGGCCTTGCGGCCTTATCTCGCCCCAAGCGTAAGGGGCCATCTTCGGTGATTTAGTTGTTTTTAAGCCCGGTCGTTTTTCTGTTTCCAGGCTTTATTGGGAGCCGGACAAGTACTAGCTGCCAGCGCTGGGAAAGGCTCCTGACCCTTTCGGAGTCCTTCTGTATCCATCCTGCTGAGTCCGTCTTGCTGACTTTGGCCGAGGACGCTGTCCTTGAATAAATACATAAGTATTTAAATAATAATTATTATTACTCACCTTCAATAACATGAAAATTAGAAGCCGGCTCAAAACACGAACTCTTATGGATAAAGTGCATCTTAATTAAGCCGGTCGGACCGTTGCGGTGTTTTTTCAACCGCAGCTCCGCTTGGCCATGAAATTCATTTTTTTTATCCTCTTTTACCATTTCTTTGCGCAGGACAAAAAAGACAATGTCAGCGTCCTGTTCGATGGACCCGCTCTCCCTGAGATCGGACAAACTCGGCTCAAGCTCATCTGAGCGTTTGAGCTGGGAAAGGGTTAAAACCGTTACTGAAAGTTCTTTGGCCAAGGCCTTCAGAGAACCGCTTATCTCACGGATTTCCTGCTCACGGTTGTTGTGTCGAGAGTTGGGACGCATCAGCTGAAGATAATCGACCACAATCAGGCCCAGACTTTGCCCCTGATTGCGAAGCTGGCTCTGCAGGCGACGGGCTTTGGCCCTGAGCTCCAGCGGACTGATGGAGGCGGTATCGTCGATAAAGATCGGGGCTTGCCGCAAAAGGGACGACGACATGGTCAAACGTTCGATCTCCTCATCGGTAATTCTTCCGCTGCGGAGCGACAAAAGATCGTGGTGGCCAATTTGGCACAAAAGACGCTGAAGAAGCTGTTCGGTACCCATTTCCAAGCTGAAGACGGCCACCGAAGAGGCTGGTATGTCTCTTTTCGATTCCCTTTTAGAAGGGATGGCCACGTTTACGGCAAAGTTGAGAGCCAAAGAAGTTTTCCCCATACCTGGCCGGCCGCCCAAAACGATCAGGTCGGTCTTCTGAAAACCGCCGGTCAAGCTGTCGAGGTAAGTAAATCCAGTCGGGATTCCACTGATGGCATCACTTTTACCGCGCATATCGACTATTTTGTTAAAAACGTCGGCCATGTGCTCCGAGACAATTTGCAAGCGATTAGAGGTGCGGTCGTCACGAATTTTAAAAATTGAAGCTTCAGCCTCATCCAATAAATCATTGACCGTGCTGGGATTGGAACGACACTGGTCGGCAATATCCAGTGATACTTTTTCCAGCCGCCTTAAAAGAGCCCGGTCAATAATCAGGCGGGCGTAATAACCGACGTTTTGCGGTATCCCGTAAAGATCATAGAGTTCCGACAGGTAACTTTTACCACCGACCGACGTCAGCTTCTTTCGGGTGGATAAAGCATCGGTTACCGCCAGCAGATCAACGGGGTTTCCAGCATTGTAAAGTTCGAGCATAACACTGTATATCTCTCCGTGGGCCTCACGAAAGAAATCGTCCTGGATAAGTTTAGACTCAATGGCTTGGGGTAAGGCATCGTATGAATTGGCCAAAATAGCCCCCAATAAGCAGCGCTCCACTTCCATATCTGGTTGGGAGAGAGAAACGGGGGCGGGACTGTTTTCTTTAGGAAGAATCATGTAAATTTACCTGCTTGAGAACCGAGTCCTCTTTCGAAGTTAAGTGATTTTACCTCAAACCGCCGGTCGAATCAATTTAACTTTTAGCGACTAAGGCGCCAAAAAGAAAAATTTAGAGCTAAATCATGTCTATAAAAAAAACCATATCAATCATTGATTTCTATAAAATTTTTCGGCCTTAACTGTCACGGCAGAGCGTTAGGCTATAAGGGAGGCCAAAGGCAACCGGGCCAGAGGTTTTCAGCACCCACCTTGGCTCTCCCCTTGGCCACTCCTCTGCCCAGCTCCTGACCAGAACCAAGTTAACGCCTTTCCAGGCGTCAAGCTAATGGCATCTCAGTATGGCCTTATGTTACAATGCCGCCGGTCTGCCACATTTGAGGAGAGGCGCTCAGGTGAGCATTACCTTTGGGGATAACCTATTTGGCAATCGCTAGAAAAAGCGGTGGTTACTGCGCTGGTAAGACCGAATTATGGCCTCAGCCAGTCAAGCTACCGGGACCGCATCTGCTGTCACGGACTGACAGCTTTGCTTAAACTCTCCTGGTGAGTTCTCTCTGGCCTCTGCTGGGCCCAAAGGGCGCTTTGCCAAGGGCTGCGGCCCGAGAAAGCCGCCTGAGGCTGACCGACCTGTCCGGTTATTATCAGGAATACGAGCAATGGGGTTGCGGGTCAAGACAGGCCGGAAACGACGAGCCTTTTGTTAAATTTGTTATAATATTTTGCCTATTTAAAAAAATTGGAACTTAAAGCAGCCGCACCAAGGTCTCTAGCCTTTGGCCTGAGCTCAAGTCTTTCAAAAAAGCCGAAATCGGCAACTGATGGTCCCAGTCGGACTGGCTTTTTTTTTGATTGTTCTTGGCCGGTCGCCGTTGGTTCCTGCCACTCAATGGCCAATCAGTTTCCTGGCAAATCAAAGGCGAGCTTAAAACGCCTTGTTTTGAACTCGCCTTTGATGTTAATTCGTAACTATTCAGGGGGAGGCCGGGGCGCTGTCGACCCGCCTCCAGAATTATCCTTTGCCAACATAAAATTTGGCAAAATTCTAAGGTGCTTTCAAATAATTCATAAGTTGGCTGAAA
>JAISWF010000044.1 GCA_031271165.1 Deltaproteobacteria bacterium | reverse complement strand
TTTCAGCCAACTTATGAATTATTTGAAAGCACCTTAGAATTTTGCCAAATTTTATGTTGGCAAAGGATAATTCTGGAGGCGGGTCGACAGCGCCCCGGCCTCCCCCTGAATAGTTACGATTTTTTTAATTATATTGGAGGATATCAACCCAGCCGAACTCTGTTTCCGATAAAACAGCAACCACTAACTATTGGACTGAAGGAAACGCAGCGCAAGTCAGCAGTAACCAACAATTGATTCGTTTGTTCTATACTGAAATGGCAGTTTTTCAACTATCATTTGTTAAGGGGCGGCCAAAGCGCTGGCGGCAAAGAGTTTTGGCTGTTGAGGGAAAGGTTGTCGCCGCAGAGGAGCATATTCCAGCTGTCGGGCTGCCCGCAAACGTATTGCGGCTCAAGGACGCAGTAAGGCACCGGCCAATGGTGGTTGCTCGCCTGGTCTTAAATAAACCTGTTGAGTATGGGTCCGGGTTTGAGTTCCTTTCGGTGGCCGATCGGGTTATGAGCTTCGCTGAGGCAAATTCACTGTCCAGCGGCCGCCCTTTGCCTGGCCGATGCGTTTGATTAAGCCCAGCGTTTTCAGTGTCTTGATCTGATCTTGCACATTGTATGAGATCATGCCTATCTGCTTTGAGATGGCCGATGCGCTGATTTTGTGCGTTGATTTTGGGATTGCCGTGCATTAATCGGATTAATCTGAACTTGGATATCAGACAATTCTTTTTTTCTACGAAGCTATCTACGATCCTTTCTGCGAGCTTTTCTACGATGCCGGCATCGGTCTTAAATCCAATCATAACTTCGTTGGTGCGTATTGGGTAAAACGAAACCGGTAAGTTTTTCAAAAGCACTGACAGCTCTAGAACTCTATTTGAATCATGGCCATGTTATTTTATTTGTACATTTAAGTTTCTACAGAAGAAAGTAAAGAGCTAAAGTTAAACTTCGCAATATAGGGTGGATGTTTAATTCAAAAGATAATATCAACATTTATTACCTTGGGCCAGAACTGATTCGACCCAAACAGGCACAACCTCAGTAGCAGGTCCGTAGAAACCTTGGTCAAAAGACGACCGGTTTCGAGAGGGCTCCAGGTTCAGCTCCACCGTCCGGGTGCCATTGGCCTTGGCCCGGGTGACTAGACCAGCCGCCGGATAAACGGTACCTGAGGTCCCGATGGAAACAAAAACCCGGCATTGATTGATGGCCCGCTCGATCTCGTCGAGATAATAAGGCTTCTCCCCAAACCAGACCACGTCTGGCCGCAGGGTCCCCCCGCATCCAGGGCATTTGTCATCGCCCCCCAGATCGCCTGGCCACTCTAAGCTTAGGCCGCACTCTTGGCAGGCGGCAGCCAGCAGCCGTCCGTGCATATGAAGAACCACGGTACTGCCAGAACGCTCGTGAAGATTGTCTACGTTTTGGGTCACCAAAAATATTTTTTGGCCCGATTTTTCCAATTCCGCCAGAGCCCGATGGGCAGCATTAGGCTCAATCGACAACAACTGCCGCCTTCTTTGATTATAAAACTCGTACACCTTTTGAGGATTTCGCCGAAAAGCCTCAATGGTGGCCACGTCCTCAATTCGAACCTTGTTCCAGAGTCCTGCGGCGTCCCTGAAGGTCTCCAGCCCACTTTCCCGGCTGATGCCGGCCCCAGTCAAGATAAAAATCATCTCCTCTTCCTCCCGTAACTGATTTCATCTTTTCAATTGGCCTATTTTTCTGCCTCCGCCCCACCTTTATAGGCATGACTAAAGTCCCAAAGTCTCATTTTTAGACCTCCGCCGATTAAAGTCAAGGTTTAAGGTCTATCTATTATTTTTTTGTCAAAAAAATAAATTGATATTTTTTTGGCCTAGAGATATAATGCTGTCAAATCATAAACTAAATTCATTTTCTGCCGCCCTGCTAAAAATACGAGCAGCCGGGCGGCTTAAAAGCGTTATTTTTTATTATTTTACAAATTAAGCTGACTTCCAGCGACCGGACCTTTTAAAACGCACCGCCGCTCCTTTAGGCCACTAAAAGGCTCCTTTGTAAGTACCAGAAAATCATCGGAACTGCCCATGACTAATCCCGACCAGAAAACTTTAAACTCTATCTTGGATGGCTACCCAGGCGAGCCGGTCAATCTCCTGCCCATGCTCCAAGCTGTCCAGACCAAGTTCAGATATCTGCCCCGGGAAGCAATAATCCTGGTGGCCGAAAAACTATCTCTCCCAAAGTCCAGGGTTTTTGCGGTGGCCAACTTTTACCGGGCCTTATCGCTTACTCCTAAGGGGGAAAAGGTATTTACAGTCTGCCAGGGTACGGCTTGCCACCTTCGGGGCGCTCCGGTCGTAATCGGGGCGCTGGAAAAGGCCCTGGGACTTAATTTGGGTCAAACGTCACCCGACGGACGTTACGGCTTGGAATCTGTAAACTGCCTAGGTGCCTGCGCCCTGGCCCCGGTGGTTACCGTTGATGGCGTGCTCCACGGTGCCATGACCGCAAAAAAGGCGGCCAAATTGGTCTAAGCTGGCCGCTTCTAGTCAAATCGTATTTCAGACCGGATTCGATGACGGGAGTTTGTCAACCATAATAGCTTGTAACTTAATAACTCTAAACTTACAACCCGGTCCGCTTGCCTACCTTTAAGCCAGACCAAATATTGGCCATTTGTGACAAGAAACCATAGTCTACGGATAAGTTATGCGTTTTGCCGACCCTGATCAACTGCAGGATTACTGTCTGAATCTCCCGCCAGTGCCACCAAGACGACTGTGGGTTTGCGGCGGACCGGGTTGCCTGGCTTCTGGAGCCGAGGATCTTTTGGCGGCCCTCCGCATGGAGGCCACCAAATCTGGACTGAAAGATACGGCCGAGCTTTCGTGCGAACCGACCGGGTGCCTGGGCCTGTGCCAAAGAGGGCAGCTGGTTACAACCGAGCCCGACGGATATGTTTACGAGAAAGTCTCGGTTGAGGATGCTTACGAAATTGTCGACCAAACTCTCCTGGCCGGGCTCCCGGTGTCCAGGCTCTGTCAGGATCCGAGCGACCCCAAAGCCAAAAATCATCCCTTTTACCTTCCTCAAAAACGACTGATTATGCGGCGTTTTGGACGAATAAACCCGGAAAGATTTGACGATTACCTCAGGACCGGAGGATACCAAGCCTTGGCCTTAGCTGTCAGACTAGGACCAGAGGAAGTGGCTTTCAGGATCGAAGCCAGCGGTCTCAGGGGCCGTGGCGGCAGCGGATTTCCCGCCGGCCGCAAATGGAAAGCTTGCCGGACGGCTGAAGGCGACCAAAAATACGTCCTGGCTAACGGCGATGAAGGCGACCCCGGGGCCTTCATGAACCGGAGCCTTATGGAAGGCGACCCTCTGGCCATAATTGAAGGTCTGACCCTGGGAGCTTATGCCGTGGGAGCCAACCAAGGCTATATTTACGTCCGTCACGAATACCCTCTGTCGGTTGCCCGCCTGAGACTTTCAATTAGTAACGCTGAACAATGCGGTCTATTGGGGGATAATATCCTGGGTTCGGGCTTTAGTTTTAAGCTTTCGGTTGTCGAAGGTGGCGGAGCCTTCGTTTGCGGAGAATCGACGGCCTTGATGGCCTCCATTGAGGGGCGGGAAGGCCAGCCAAGAGTCAAATACGTCCGCTCAACCGAACGCGGCCTATGGGATAAGCCAACGCTACTTCAAAACGTTGAGACCTGGGCCAACGTCCCGCTCATCGTCGAAAACGGACCTCAGTGGTTTAAGAGCCTGGGCTCTGAATCGAATCCTGGCACCAAGATTTTCTCTTTGGTCGGACAGGTCCGGCGCTCGGGACTGGCTGAGCTACCGCTAGGTACAAAAATCAGAACCGTAGTTGAGGAAGTTGGCGGCGGGCACCTCCCCGGCCGGTTTATCAAGGCTGTTCAGACTGGCGGCCCATCTGGGGGTTGTCTGCCGGTCAGTGAGCTGGATTTGCCTCTGGATTTTGATCGACTCCCAGCCGCTGGAACCATAATGGGTTCAGGTGGTTTGATCGTTATCGACGATCTAAGTTGCATGGTGGATGTGGCTCGCTATTTTACCAAGTTTCTGATGACCGAAAGTTGCGGCAAATGCCTGCCCTGCCGGGAAGGTCTGGCCGTTATCGACGGCTTATTAAACGATCTTTGCCAATCCAAAGCTCAAATCGGCGATACCGACAAACTAAAAGAGCTCGCCCTAACCCTTTCGGAAACTGCCCTGTGCGGCCTCGGCCAAAGCGCCGCCAACCCAGTAATTTCGACTATCAGATATTTTCATCACGAGTATATTGAACACGAGCAGGGTTACTGCCGCTCTGGCCGCTGCCAGGGGATGTTTATCGTTAACATTGACAGCGACCTATGCTCCGGCTGCGGGGCCTGTCAGACTGCCTGCCCGAGCGGGGCCATCATTGGACGTGAGCGAAAAGTGCGCCAGGTCAACACTTCGAAGTGTATATCCTGTGGAGCCTGCTTGGCAACCTGCCACTTTGGGGCGCTTAAAACAGCCAGGAGGGCCAACCATGAATGAGCCTTCCCAATACCTGGGCCCCATGATTAAGGGAACTATCGACGGTTTATCAATAACAGTTAGGCCCGGAACTGTTCTTTTAAATGCCGCCCGTACTCTGGGGATTCATATCCCCACCCTCTGTCACCACGAAGGACTCCCCCCAGACGGCAACTGCCGATTGTGTGTGTCGCAGGTCGGAGGTCGTCTGGTGGCTTCCTGCATCTATCCCCTCACCGCCGACGGTTTCCAAGCCCAAACAGACAACGAGCGTATTAGGTACGCCCGTTCGTTGGTCATTGCCCTGATGCTAATCCGGGCCCCCGAAGCTCCGGTAGTTGTAGCCCTGGCCAGGGAATACGGTGTGACAGAGCAACCCAGACTCCGGCGGGTTACGGCTGACGGTTGCCTGCGCTGCGGTCGCTGCGTCAGGGCCTGCCTGACCGGAGGGGCCGAGGCCGTGAGCTTGGTGGGCCGGGGCACAGCTCGGATTGTCACCGGACCTTTTTTCGAACCACCGCCGGACTGCGTAGGTTGCCTGAGCTGTGCCCGCATGTGTCCCACCGGCATAATTGGTTTCACCGAACTTTTTGACCGTCGGCAAATCTGGGGTCGCAACTTCCAACTTGTTCCCTGCCCCACTTGTGGTCGCCCCTGGGCCACGGAGGAAGAACTGGCCAGGCTCAATGCGGACCGATTATGCCCGGCCTGCCGCCGCCGGGCTATGGCAGAGGCCATCAGCAGCTGTCCAACTGAGAACTAAAATTTTTTGCTCAAATTGACCTTAGCCAGCATCCAGACCACTGTTTTGGTCATCAAACTGGGGCGGTTCTCGTCAACTGGCTGCCAGGATATTGGCTAGAGCGTTGATATTGAGCTAATTTTTACTGCTTTAGCTTGGAAATGACCCCAAACACCAGCTTCAACCAAAGAAGCCGTCGGTCACAAACTTTGCCCGACCCAAAGAGATATCGTTCTAAAAATTAAATTTTAATTTTAAAAACCTCTTTCATCCTGGGCCCCAATTGGGCACCACGGGGTGATTTGACTTCCCCTGAGAAAGGAGACCTTCGGATGGATGAATTTTTCAAACCGGCGTTGGATTGTTCCATGTGGCCCGAGGAGACCGGTTGCCTGATTGATAAAGCCAGGAGTGAAGGGCTGGCTTTGGCTTGGGACAGACTAGCTAAACAAACCCCCCAGTGCAATTTCTGCGAAATGGGCCTCAGCTGTGCCAAATGCGTCATGGGACCCTGCCGCATCATACCCGGACTCGATCGCAACCAGGGCGTTTGCGGGGCCGATGCCGATCTAACGGTAGCCAGAAACTTCGGTCGATTTGTGGCCGGAGGATCAGCCGCTCACTCCGACCACGGTCGCGACCTGGTGGAGGTACTCTACGAGATAGGGTGCGGCTCAACTTCCGCCTATAGCATCCGCGACGAAGCCAAACTCAGGCGGCTAGCTGAAGAATTTGGGCTCAAAAAGGACGGAGACATAAAACAAGTCGCTAAGACGGTTGCCGAAAGACTCTTTGCCGACTACTCTACCCACGGACCAGGTCTGGCCTTTCTTGGACGAGTACCCAAAGCCCGGCGGGAACTTTGGGATAAACTGAGTTTAACGCCCCGGGGCATTGACCGCGAACCGGTGGAAATGCTTCATCGCACCCATATGGGAGTTGACTGCGATCCGGTATCACTGTGCCTTCATGCCGCTCGCACCTCCCTTTCCGATGGTTGGGGCGGCTCCATGGCTGGAACGGAAATCTCCGACGTCATTTTTGGGACCCCCACTCCCGGTAAAACCAAAGTCAACCTTGGGGTCCTCAAAAAAGATATGGTCAACATCCTGGTCCACGGACATAGCCCGGTAGTCTCCGAGATGATCCTGGCCGCCGCCTCCGATCCGGCCATTTTAGCCGAAGCGACCAAAGCCGGAGCCAGCGGTGTCAACATAGCCGGTCTTTGTTGTACCGGAAATGAGCTTTTAATGAGAAGGTCCATTCCTCTGGCCGGCAATCACATGATGACTGAACTTACCATTGTTACCGGGGCGGTGGAGACCATCGTAGCCGATTATCAATGTATCATGCCGTCTTTAGTCAACATCAGCCAGTGTTACCATACTAAATTTGTCACTACATCCGATAAAGCCCATTTTCCAGGAGCTGACACCTACCACTTCACCCCCCACAATGCCGGCGAATTAGCCAAACAGGTGGTCCTCAAAGCGATCGAAGCCTTTAAAAAGCGTGATCCTTCCCGAGTCAATATCCCGGTGGAACCAGTTGAAGTCATGAGCGGCTTTTCCAACGAAGCCATCTTGGGGGCTCTGGGTGGTACCCC
The DNA here is from genome assembly GCA_031271165.1 of Deltaproteobacteria bacterium. GTDB lineage: Bacteria > Desulfobacterota > Desulfarculia > Adiutricales > Adiutricaceae > JAISWF01. The sequence continues at coordinate 22,856 of JAISWF010000044.1, read as the reverse complement.
CACTCCGCTAATTGAGGCCATCAAAGCCGGAACCGTCCGTGGAGCTGTGGGCGTAGTCGGTTGCAACAACCCTAAACTCAAGCAAGATGAGCAACACGTCACGCTAACAAGAGAACTCATTAAAAAGGATATCTTGGTCCTAGTCACTGGCTGCGCAACCTCAGCGATGGGCAAAGCCGGGCTTTTGGTGCCAGAAGGTGCCTCCCAAGCCGGCAGCAACCTGGCCGGCCTTTGCCGGACCCTGGGCATTCCCCCAGTCCTCCACGTTGGTAGCTGCGTGGATAATTCCCGGATCCTCCAACTGTGTGCAGTTCTGGCCGATGCCATCGGAGTGGATATCAGTGCCTTGCCGGTCGCCGCCTCGGCCCCAGAATGGTATTCAGAAAAAGCCGCCGCCATCGGGCTCTATGCTGTGGCCAGCGGCATCACCACCCATTTGGGCCTGCCTCCCATGATCTTGGGCAGCCCGGCCATTACTTCTCTGGCGGTAAGCGGTCTCAACGATGTGGTCGGAGCGGCCTTTATTGTTGAGCCCGATCCGGTCAAAGCCGGGAAACTTTTAGACGGCCACATTAGCCGCAAACGCCTGGCCTTGGGTCTTTCGGCTTGAGGGGGGAAAAGATGGCTATCATGAAATCAATAAATGTTGTTCCTGGACGCTGCGTGGGTTGCCTCAATTGCGAATTGGCCTGCGCCAGCCGCGACTGGGGCCAATATTTTCCGGCCGGCTCAAAAATCAATCTGGTTTTCTTTAAATCCGGCGGCAAAGTTCCGGTGACCTGCTTTCAATGCAACGACGCACCTTGCCTCAAAGTTTGCCGAACGGGAGCGCTTGACCGCAATGAGGCCACCGGGGTTATCTCCGTCAACGCACAAAAATGCATCGGCTGCCGGACCTGCGTTTCGGTCTGCCCCTTCGGCAACATTGCCTATCGCCCCTCATCTTCAAGAGTGGAAAAATGCGACCAGTGTCAAGGTTCCCCCAGGTGCGTAGCTATATGCCCCTCCGGGGCTCTGACCTACACTGAAGATGCCGGGACCTCGGCTGACCGCCGCCGTAAATTTGCCCAGAGCCTCCTGGAGGCATCACAGGAATCCTAAGATAAGAGACGGCCAAGTCCTTCCGACCAAATTTTGATTTTTCCAGCTGCCTACAAAGCCTCCACCCTGTTGAATCAATTTTGACGGGGTGGCGTTTTTTTGCCGTGTTCTTTCACCTATTCTCAAAGCTGGTCAATGACGAGAAACACAGCCACAGCTTTTTCCAGTGAGAAGGCTACGGCAGAGAACGTTTTCAACTCCGGCGAAATGTGTCCATTGTTTTTTTCTATCGGCTTGGCGCATAAAGACAGGGCTATAGAAAGCGCCTGTTGCGTTTGGAATTCAAAATCTGAGGCAGTAGTGCCTGTTGTTTTCATCATAACTTTATATAATTGCATTGACGCCGTTTTTCATCAAGTTATTGTCCCATTTTGGGATGGTCAAAACCCCGCCTTTAGGCAGCCTCAGCATTTCTTCTTCTCTTTTGATGGAGGCACCCGCTGTATTATGCGCATTTACTAATTTAAGATTGAACAGTTCAATGTTTCAATGTGTATTTTCATGGTGTCAAGCCCTGGAACAGTTTTTCATCATCATGGATATTGTGTCTTGAGCAACAACGCCAAGCTCTTCGGAAATTTTGCGGTTCACAAGAACTTTTTCAGCTTCATTTGGTTTAATATGAAACTTCCCCACCCGACGTGTACCACCGTGGGACTGTCAGCCGTGTGGCCATGGCCTCGACAGTTGTTAAAAGATGACTCAAAGAATAAAATACTTATTTAAGTTCTTTGAGTATATATGATTAATATTTAAAAGCTCCATTATCGGACACTGCCTGGCACACAACGTCGGACTGACAGTTTAACTACGTCAACCACTTCCCTTCAAGGACTACCGGCCTCAGCCGGTCAATACCAAGGCGACCTGAGACGTCTGGGGCCTTCATTACGGTTGACGCTCTTTTTGAGCTTGGCTGCCACCTGGTATTGATTGTACTTCTCAATGCTCTTTTCCCATCTGACCATGTTACACCTTTGTACCTTCCATCTTATACCCGGTCGAGTGGTCAACGTAGGCTTTCAGCACCACAGTCTCAATCCGGCGCCGCTTGGCGACTTTTCCGCTACAGTACAACAAAGTCGTAACGAAGTTCTCCCTGAACGGGAAATAACTGTGGCCGCCGGAGTGCCGCCCATCGTCTTCCACCCACCGGGGCCTCCGGCCGTTTTTCTGTCATCAGTAGCTATGCAGTCCGTCCATGAGGTAGTTCACGGCCAATAAGGTAAACATGGCCAGTAAAAATCCAGCCGCCGCAACGATAGCGGTCTTACGGCCTACCTTTTTGCCCATCAGGCGCAGATGCAAATAAACTGTGTAGATAATCCAGGTAACAAGCGCCCATGTCTCCTTAGGATCCCAACCCCACCAGCGTCCCCAGGCGGTTTGTGCCCAGATGGAGCCGAAGATGAGGGCGCCGACTGTAAAAAACGGATAACCGATAGCAATGCAGCGATAGGTAAGTTCTTCGTGGGCAAGCTGTTTCTTTGCGTCCTTAGTCAGCAAGGTCAGGATGGCGGCCACGAATGAAATAGCAAAGAACGCTTCACCGATAAAGGCCAAGGACACATGCAGTACCAGCCACGATGAGCGCAGGGCCGGTATCGGCGCCAGAGCTTGCTTGGCAGAGAGAGAGGTGTTGGCTACGACCACAATGACGATGGCGACTAAAGTGACGGCCAGGCCGATATCCTTAGATTTGGGCAGGCGTGTCTGGAGGCCGTAAGCCCCCACCAGTGCGGCAATGATCGCTGCGAAAAAAATCAGAGCCTCAAAGGTACCGGTCAAGGCGATATAGGAAATCTCTATGCTGCGCAGCACAATAGAGACAAGCAGCAATAAAGCCGAGCCGAGAGCCAACCACGGGCTGAGCTTGCTATAGGGAGCGTTTTGGCGAAAGCAGTTGATGCTCTGAATTACAAAAGAGACAGCCAGCAGTCCGCCGGCCAAAACAGAGAGTGCTTCTGTCATCTAAGCATCCTTGAGCAATCGACCAAAATTGACTTTTTAACAATCGATCATCACAGCTGGCCTTCTGAATTTGGTAAAAAGGGTCAGCCAGGTACCTAAGCCAAAAAGAATCAGGGAGGTGAACACAATGGGGATGGCCGGATCGTACACGGCCCGAATCACGGTGTAGGTGCTGCCGCTCTCAGAGACGCCCCAGGAATACTGATACAGCGTCATACCGTCTACCGTTAGGGGATGGTTGACGCGCAAAGCGTAACCATCGGCCAACCGCTGTCCGCCTTTGGTGACCGTCATGGCAGTAAGCCACTGCTTGGGGCGCCCGTCGTCATACTTTTCGGCCGCCAAAGCGTCCGCTGTCACAGTGCAGCCGTTGGGCAATTCCACATGTTGCCCCTCAAAGAGCCAGATAGTCAGATCTATTTTTAAAAAGCTGCTCAAACAGGCGCCGATGATGAACGCCAGCAAAGCCGCATGATGAATGTCGGGACCGAAATTGCGCCCGCTCTTTTTGCCCAACTCGCGCAAAAAGCGGAATATGGTACAGGTCAGAAGGTTTATGAAAAACACTGCGCCGCCAACTAAAAATGGAATGGATTTGGTCACCTCAAGAGCCGGATTCAAAGCGCCGATGATGCACAAGACAGCCATATACACACTGACAGCCACCGACAGCCGCAGGCTGCGCAGCGCCAGGAAAATTGTATTCATCAGCGCCTCCGCTCAGCCTAAGTATGTATTGAGGATATCAATGATCTCCGAGTATGCAAAAGGTTTTCCAATATGTTCACTCATACCGGCGGCCAAGCAATTGTCCACATCCTCACGAAATACGTTGGCCGTCATGGCGATGATCGGTATCGTTTTCGCCTTTAAAGTATCCATGGCGCGGATCAGGCGGGTGGCCTCAAGGCCGCCCATCTCGGGCATCTGCACATCCATGAAGATCAGGTCAAAGCGGTCCGGGTTACGCTTAAATATCTCAACGGTTTCTTTTCCATTGAAGGCGCACTCAAGCTCTATCTCGGTGGGACCAAGCATCGCCCTGACAATCTCCTGATTGGTTTCAAGATCCTCAGCCAGTAAAATACGCCGGCCTGGGAAAGTGGTGACGGCTTGCTTTTCAAAATTTGGCGCTGCGGTTTCACTGTTAATCTGTTCACAAATGGTATCCAAAATATTAGACGGGAACAGGGGCTTGGGTAAAAACTTATTGATGCCGAGCGGTTTTACCTGGGCCAGGACTTCGTCCCAGGCGGCCGATGAGCTCATAATGATAACGCCTTCAACTGGAAAACGCTTCCGGATCTGCTGGGCAAGCTCCTGGCCGTCCATACCGGGCATCTTCCAGTCAATGAAATAAATGTTATAGCTGCCATTGGCCTCAATCAAACGCAAGGCTTCCTCGCCGCCGCCAGCCACATCACAGAAAAATCCATGCTGGTTGGCGATCTCCTTGAAATACTCAAGAATATCGCTGTCGTCATCCACCACGAGCACTCGGATATTCCGAAAGCTTTTTCCCTTCAGAGGGCTGTCTGGCCATTTGTCTTCGGCCAGCTGGGCTTTGAAGATGACGCTAAAGGTCGAGCCTTTCCCTGGCTGAGAGTTAATGGCCACATGTCCGCCCATCAATTCTACCAGCCGCTTTGAGATGGCCAGACCCAACCCGGTGCCGCCATACTTGTGAAAGGTGCTGCTTTCGGCCTGGACGAAAGGCTGGAACAGACGCCTCTGCTGCTCGGGCGCTATCCCGATGCCGGTGTCGGTGACGTCGATCTGAACAATGCATTCACTGTAATTCATTTCGACCAGCTTGGCGATCAGGCCGATTTGGCCGCCTTCCGGGGTGAATTTGGTGGCATTGCTCAAAAGATTGGTGATAACCTGTATCAACCGCTGCTCGTCGTAGACAAGCGTTTGCGGGATATATTGGTCGATGTGCACCGAGAACGTTTGCTTTTTTTGCTCAATCCGATAGATATTGACATTGACAGTCTTTTTGAGAGTCCTTTCAAACTCACATGGTTCAGGCGCCAGTTCCATCTTGTTGGCTTCAATTTTGGACATGTCCAGAACATCATTAATTATGCCAAGTAAATGGCTGGAGGCCCCATCAATCTTACCAAAGGCATAATTTTTTCGTTCAATATCACCGGCTTTCAGGCCAATGGTCGTCATGCCGATGATGACGTTCATGGGTGTGCGGATTTCATGACTCATATTGGACAGGAAGATGCTTTTGGCATTGCTGGCGTGTTCGGCGGCCTCCTGCGCCTCCACCAGGTCCTTGGTGCGCTCCTCAACCCGGTTTTCAAGATCGGAGGCCAGGCCCCGCAGCTCCTGCGTAGCCATATTGCGCTCACTGAGATATCGCCTCAGCCGCACGGCAAAGAAGACAAATATCACCAGACCCAGCAGCCATATGCTGATATGGGTCAGCGCCAGCCAAAATGCGGTCTGATTGGCTGAAAAGAGAAAAGGCTCCATCGGTACGGCCACGCTGATTCCGCCGCGCAAGTCACCTACCTGATAGCCCTGAAAGGCATGGCAGCTCATGCAGCTTTCCTCTACGGCCAAGGCTCCTATAAAACGCAAATACTCCTGCCCGTTGATGGTTTGCACCTTAAAGATTTCAGGCGTACTTTCTTGTTTTTCCAACTGCTGCAGGGCATCGGTTTCCCATTGGTCGGCTGCATTTTCCGGCCGGATGGGATCAAGGCTGGTGATATGTCCGATGACACCTGAGTTGAGTTTGCCAAGCTCATGGACCAGGCGAGTCATATAGGCCGGATTGATTTTAGTGTACAAAACACCGTCAGGTCCTAATATTTCCCTCATGCCGTTATCTTCAAGGTAGGGATTGGGCTTCAGCGAGTCGCTGACCTCCCCGTACACGCCGCCAAGGTTAGAAACCCAGCGTCGATAAACGACATCCTTTTCGTAAGCAGTTCTAGCTTGCAGCAGAGCGAACTCCTGGGCGGTTTTATAGGTTTGGCTCACGTTTAACCAAAGTAAAGCCCCGACGAAAACAGTCCAGATTATAATGATGACATAAATAAAACTGGAAAAAGACTTCCTCCCTTTTTTCGAGCATAATATATTTATTTCTGATAACTTTTGCACTTGACAAGCTAATTTGCTCATAATTACATCCTCTATCATATTTACTTAATTCATTATGCCTGGATTTAACTTTTTATGACCATCGAGTGGTTTGATAATGCCTTTGTGGAAAACTTTCTCGCATAGATAGATAATGCCAAAGTCTGATAATATTCAAAAAACAGCTTGAACTATCAATGTCCGCCAAAGATTCAGATTGATAGCAGGCTTTTTTCATCATCAGCATCGCCTAAGGTTACACCACGTTAGAATGTATATCATAATTTTCTGTACAATACAATCATTCTTGTGTTATTTTAAAAAATTATCCAGTCCGCAACTGCGGTGAAATAACGTTTAATAACTACTAACAATAGGTAAATATAATGACTGTCCAAAAGACAGCCGATGCCAGAAAAATTTTGGCCGCAGTTCGTTAAATTAGTCCCCCTTCCGGGGTGACCCCAAATCCAGCCAGCGGCCGCTGTCGAAAGTTTCCCCCCTCACATTTTTATTCTTAAAAGCTCGCTGACAATCTCGATCATAAAACTAATCCATATATCCGTTTGGTTGCTGGGGTCGTTACTGAGCTTGACTAGCTTGATTATCCGCACTTGTTTTTCGGCAAAGAAAACCGACCAATAAATATTTTTAAGCGACCGAATTTCTTGTTACCGATAGTTGCAACACTGCGCCAGGCCGTCCGGCATTTTTTCGAACCGCAATAACGTCAAAGTGTTGAACTTCTGCCCTGATTTGGGGCATAAAAAAGCCGCCGGCTTTCGCACCCACGGCTGCGGTTTGAGGCCAAGTCAACGGGGCGATGTTCTCAAATCACCATCCCGCAGGTCTCTTCTGGACTATTGAGATTGCCAGCTGTCAATAAAAACTTGATTTACTTTTTTTGGTTGTTTTGCATTAGTTAATTATAAACTTATTACTGCCGCTTGCCTCATACATTTCCCAGGCCTAAGCCTAAGTGACTAAAGCTTAAATCGAGCCGACCGGAACACTAAAATCAGGCCTAGGCCAGAGGCGAAAAAATGAAATCGTTCAAACGAACAAGAGGTTTATGGGGCGAACTAAGCCTTATTCACCTTATTTAGGGTCAAAATTACTAAGCCCAAGCCGCCAGGCCAGTGGGCATGACAAACTGATTTTGCCTTGTGTTTTCTAGCCCCAACCGTTCGGTAATCGTAAATCTTCGGCCTTATGTCATTTTTCACCCTCGGCTAGTCAGTCTGGTGAACCTGATAATCTGGCCGAAATTGCGTCTTGGCCGAAAGCAAAATTAAAACTAAGCGCCGGGGCAGACTGCGATTATCAGCGGTTTTGCCGGTAGTCCCAGGGTGCGATGGCATTTTGATCCCGCCATAGACCGACGCCGGCTTGCCGAGCCCTTTTTTCAGCCTCCTTAAATTTTTGGCAAACGTACTGGCGTATGCAGTAACGATCGTAAACCCAAGCCTGACCATCTTCAACCAACTTAAGGTTAATTAAACTGCCTTTAAAAGTAACCAAAGCCACCAAACGGTTGTAGCGGTCAACGTCTTCGACCTCGACCTGGACTTGGCGTCCGTCAATCAACTTGGAAAGAGCCCGACTGCTTTCGGCCCCCCCATTTTGTTTTTTTTCCGGGGCATCAATGCCGTAAAGCCTGATTCGAATCCTCTCATAATCAGTGGTCAAAACCGATATTGTGTCACCGTCAATAACCCGCTCCACCTTGCCTTCGTAGTGTTCTCCAGCCGCAAGCTCACTTGGGCCCCCGGCCCACCAGACTGATAAAGCCAAAGCCACTGCGGCCAACATCAATTTTAATATTGGTCTTTTCAAGGTTTTCTCCTCCAACCTGGGACGTAAAAAAAAAAAAAACAGCTTATCAATTTGCAGCGGCTGAGGTCAATTTTTTCTTGTTTAAGGACTCAAGGTCCCGCTGCAGACAAAAAAAGTCAGGAAATTGGTTTTAGATGTTTTGGCAATCTAAGGATTATCAAGTATATTTCAAGTCTTTAATTAAACATAATTATCATACCTCTAATCGCTCTCCAACGTCAATTTTGCTCCGTTTTCAGGCCCAAATATTTTATGGTTAAACGATTAGTAATGTAATATAATTTCGAACCCGTCTCTTTTCCTGTCTGCAGGCCTGAGGTGACGGTTAGAATTTAAGGTCCCCCATACCGCCCGTAATTAACTGTTTTCCGGTCGGAATCCGGGATACCTCAAGGAGAAAAAATGAAACCAATTAAAATCTTTACCCTGGTCATCGTGGTAATCGGGCTGGCGGCTCTGGCCATATTTAGGCCGTGGTCCCCCGACGTTCCGGCGCCGCCTGAAAGCGGCACCCCGGTCGCCCCAAGCCCCCCCGCCAAGCAACTCAACATTTTTATCTGGTCGGAATATATTGACCCTGACGTTATAGTTGATTTTGAAAAAACTCACAATGTCAAAGTTCGCTTGGACCTTTATGAAACCAATGAAGAAATGATCCACATGCTCCAGACTGGACGGCCCGGAGCTTATGACATCATCGTCCCGACCACTTACTTTATCCCCACTTTGGTTAACCTTAAGCTGATCCAGCCTCTAAACAAGAACCTTATCCCCAACATGGTCAACATCGATCCCATGTTTTTGGTCATCGAAGAAGACCCAGGCAACCAATACGTCATTCCCTATCAGTGGGGAACCTCCGGCTTGGTCATCCGTTCCAAAGATCCGGCCTCAGTTAAGGCCTCCTGGGACCAAGTCTTTGATTTTTCACCGTCCCAGGGCACCTTCATCTTGTTTGACACCGCCCGTGACGTTTTGGGGAGCGCCTTAAAGTACCTCGGCTACTCTTCCAACACCATCAACCAAGCTGAGCTCGAAAAAGCCGGGCAGTTGATTACCGAAGCCAAAAACCAGCCAAATTTTATGGGCTTCAGCGGCGGTGTTGACGGACTATCAAAAGTCGTCGGTGAGGTGGCAACGGTGTCCCAGGTTTATAACGGAGAAGCGGTCAAAGCGGCCATGGAGGACCCCGAGCTTGTCTACGTGGCCCCAGAGGAGGGCTGCGAAATCTGGCTCGACCTTTTCGCTATCCCCACTGGAGCCGACAATGTGGCGGTGGCTCATGAGTTTTTAAATTATGTCTTAGAGCCCGAAGTTGCGGCCAAACTGTCTGATTATTCCAAATACGCCTCCCCCAACATAAAAGCCAGGGATCTGATTCCTCAGTCCGACCGCGATAACCCGGCCATCTACCCTCCCCAGGAACTAATCGACAAAATGGAATACTACAAAGATTTAGGGCCAAATAGTCAGCTCTACGAAGAGATGTGGACCATTGTCAAATCCAAATGACACTTTGGTCCAAGATGTCCGACCGGCCGCCCGTCCCGACCACAAGCGGGACCGGCGGCCCAAGGCCGTCTCTCGCTCTCACATCGACGTAATTTTAAACGAACCGCAAAAGCCTGAAAACATTGGGGCCACAGCCCGGGCCATGGCCAACACCGGCCTAGGCCGTTTGGTTGTTGTCCGTCCTCGCAGCCTTAACCGCGAACTCATGGAAGCGACTGCCACCGCCCACGCCCTGGAAGTCCTGGAGTCCATGGTTTTCGCCGACGATCTGCGCCAGGCTCTGGAGCCTTACCTAACGGTGGTCGGAACAACTGCCAGACCAGGCTCCCGCCGGGGACCGCTTCTGACCCCGAGGCAAATTGCTCCCACTCTCCTGGGCGGAAACCCGCCGGCCAAAACAGCTCTGGTTTTCGGTCCCGAACGGATGGGACTGTCAACCCCGGACTTACGCTATTGTCATAAAATAGTCCGTATTCCGACGGCTAAAAGCGCCACCAGTTCTCTTAATCTGGCTCAGGCCGTTTTAATCATGGGCTACGAACTGCTTTTGGCGGCCGGAGGTGAACCACCAGCCCCACCGGCCATCGTCGCCGCCGATCAAAAATCGGCCAACCTAATGTACGATGAGCTGGAAAGCGTCTTAACCGGCATCGGCTTTCTGCCCGCAGACAACCCCGGCCATTGGCTGATGAACATTAAAAAAATCTTTCACCGCTCCCTTCTGACTAAAGGCGAATGTGATCTGCTGATGGGTATTTGCCGGCAAATCCGCTGGGCAGTTAAAAATTTAAACGATTTACCTTAAAAAGCGATTAATATCTCTAAAAAGTATCTTGGGCTTGGCTTTATCTATCTGACAAATCAGTTTCCCAACAATCCAGAACTAATATGAATAACAGAGCAGAATTAAAAAAAGCCAGACGCGTGGTTGTCAAAATCGGCAGCTCGCTTATCTGCGACCAGGAAAGGCTCTCTCAGGGGCGTCTGAGGGCCTTGGCCAACCAAATAGCCCAATTGCGGAATCGGGGCCTGGAAGTTGTTTTGGTCTCTTCTGGGGCCGTAGCCGCCGGGGTCCGCAAGCTAGGGCTACCCCAAAGGCCTCAAACTCTTATCCTCAAGCAAGCCTGCGCCTCGGCCGGTCAGGTCAGCTTGATGACCTCCTGGGAAAAAGCTCTGGGCACTTTCAATCTTAAATGCGCCCAGATCCTTTTGACGGCCGACGATCTCTCCGATCGCCGGAGATTTTTAAACGCCCGCAATACCATGCTTTCTCTGGTCGATTTGGGGGTGGTGCCCATTGTCAACGAAAACGATACCATCGCCGTCGAAGAGCTTAAAGTTGGTGACAACGACACATTAGGCGCCCTGGTCGCCAGTTTAGTGGAAGCCGATCTTTTTATAAATCTCACCGACTTAGACGGCCTCTTTGACAGCGACCCCCGCCTCAACCAGGACGCCAAACTGGTCACTGAGGTCAGTGAAGTTGACCAAAAGATGCTGGATGCCGCCGGCGATAGCGGCCCCATGGGCACCGGGGGCATGTTTACCAAGGTCCGAGCGGCCGGCCGGCTGGCTGAACGAGGGGTACCCAGCCTTATTGCCAATGGCCAGGCCAGGGATATTTTGGAAAGGTTAATCAACGGGGAAGAGCTGGGGACTTTTTTTCAGCCCTCAAAAAAACACCGCCGGGCCAAACAATACTGGCTGGCCTTCGCCGCCAGGCCCAAGGGCCGTCTTTTAATCGATCAAGGGGCGGCCGAGGCCGTGGTAAACCGGGGCAAAAGCTTACTGCCAGGCGGGATAACCGGGCTGGATGGACTCTTTGACGCTGGCGATGCAGTCACCCTAGCCGCCGCCCAGGACGGAACCGAACTGGGAGTTGGCTTGACCAATTACAGCTCCCCAGAGATCGAAAAGATCATGGGCCTTTCAAGTGTTCTAATTGAGTCAGTTTTAGGCTGCAGCCATTCGGATGAAGTTGTTCACCGCAATAATTTAGTTATTTTTAACGGTCAACAGACCAAGTAAACCTGGATCCATTGGCCGGCAGGCTCCCAAACTCCAACTCCAAAACTCTCAAAGGAGGCCCCAGCATATCCGCAGGGGCCTCAGCAGCCCAAATAGTACCCTTTGCCCAGCTGGCGGCTAGTTTGCCGGCCAAAGACCCGGGCTTTTTACAAAAAAACATCAAAACTTTCTACGAGCGCAGGTGACCATTTCCAACGACCACAAATTTGGTGGTCGTAAGTTCTTTTAGGCCCATCGGACCGTAAGCATGGATTTTAGACGTACTAATGCCGATCTCCGCTCCCAGCCCCAGGCAGCCGCCGTCGTTCAGCCTAGTGGAGGCGTTAACCATGACGCAGCTGGCATCAACCAAATTTAAAAATTCATTGGCGCTGGTTAAATTGTCAGTGCAGATGGTCTCGGTGTGCCGGGAACCGTACTGACTGATGTGCTCCATGGCCTCGGGTAAACCTTCAACAACCTTGACCGCCAAAATGAGATCCAAAAACTCCTGCCCAAAGGTATCACTTTGAGCCGGAATGATGTCAGAGGATAAAGCCGCAGCTTTGGGGTCGCCATAGAGCTTGACCCCTTTAGCCGTTAGCGCCGAGACCGCCCGAGGCAAAAAGACATCGGCGATTTTTTCGTCGACCAGCAAACATTCCAAGGCATTACAAGTTGAAGGCCGGTTACACTTGCCGTTGACGGTCAATTCCAAGGCCATGGCTAGATCAGCGCTTCGCTCGACAAAGAGGTGGTTGACCCCTTTATAGTGCCTTAAGACCGGCACCCGACTGTGTAAATCAATAAATTCTATTAAGCTCTGCCCGCCTCTGGGAATGACCAAATCCAAAATATCGGCCTGGCTGACCATAAAACTCAGCTCGGCTTGGGAAAGGGCCGGTTTAACAATGACCGTCTCGGCCGGCAAAGAAGCTTCGGTCAGGGCCTGGGCAATGATTTGGTTAAAAACCAAACTGGTATAGTAGGCATCGCGGCCAGGCTTGGCGAGCAAGGCGTTGCCGCTTTTAACGGCCATGGCCGCAGCTTCTACCACCGCCCCGGGCCGAGCTTCGCAGATAAACCCGATCAGTCCCAAAGGTATCCGCCGGCGCCCCACGGTCAAGCCGTTATTCATGGTGATCTGATCTTCGACTGCCCCTATGGGATCGGACAGGGAGACGCACTCATTTAAGCCCTCTGAAAGCTGCTTGAGCCTCGAATCGTTTAAAAGGAGGCGATCCAAAACCGAGTCATTTACGCCCTGCCTTTGACCTTCCTCCATGTCCCGCTGGTTGGCTTGGATAATTTCAGGGGACTTTAAATCAATCAACTTGGCCAGCTTTATCAAAAAGGCGTTTCTGACCAAGCCGGTTGAACCGGCCGTCACAGTAGCGGCCTTTTTGGCTTTCTTCATGACTTCTAAAAACTCGACAAACCCTTCGGTCATACTTAAAAGCTCCTTGGGATTAAAAACAGGCCCGCCGCTGGCTAAAAACACCTTTTGCCCCCATTTCAAGCCGGCCAAAAAATTTTTGACCAAATAAACATAAAACGCCTTTTAGAGGACGGAACGTCACTCTAATAGGCCAAAAATAGTTAATTTAAACTAGGCCCCTTGGCAGCCATTGCCGGGCCGGGTCTAACCGCTGCCCTCAGGGATGCTCGCTGAGGGCAGCGGAAACGGTTTTACTCAGAAACCACGGTGATTTTCCTCGGCTGAGCCGGGGCCAGTTTGGGAAGAGTCACGGTCAGCACACCATCTTTGATGGCCGCCGTAATTTTTTCTTGGTTAATCTGCTCGGATAGGGAAAACTGACGGTAATAATCACCAACTTCATATTCGCGGCGAAGACTCCGGCGCTCAGGGACCTCCTGGACCACCTTGCCAAATATCGTCAAAACGCTGTCCTTTAAATCAACCGACAGCCCCTCGGCGGTAACGCCGGGCATATCAGCCACTACGGTCAGTCCCTGCTCATTTTCCCATATATCGACCAGGGGACTAAAGCGCAATCCACCACTGGTAGTCTCAGCGCCGCCCATATCGACGGGCGTTTTTTCGTGTACGTTAATTTCCTGACTGGTAACTTCGGTCATATTACAACCTCCTTATTAATCACTTTGTTGGTCACAAATTACGAATTTTTGATGGTGATCTGGTGGGCCCTGGCCTCAGCGGCCTTGGGCAAGGTCACCGTCAAAATCCCGTTTTTAAAGCTGGCCTCAATGGCCTCGGTCTGGACCTTGACTGGAAGAGTCAGGCTGCGCCTGAAGTTGCCTAACTCACGCTCACGGCGGTGGTAATTGACCTCAGAGGCGGCCGGTTCAGACTTGGTCGAGCCCTTAATGGTGAGAGTATCGTTTTTTACCGATAAATCCAAAGATTCCGCATCAATTCCTGGAAGTTCGGCAGTCAGATACAATTTCTCCTCATCCTCAGCGAGGTTGACCAACGGGAAAACTCCTGTATAATTCCTTCTGAGTTGATTGACCCCATTAGCCAGAGCGCTATAAGCGTTTTCCATATAGTTGCGCATACGCTCAAGCTCCTGAAAGGGACTTCCAAAGCCGGGTCCTCTCCATCTTAATATCGCCATAACAAACCTCCTGATTCAACAAGTCTGATTTACATTACTTGGTCATTCCAAAAAGAGTCAGCGACCCTTTAAAAAAAAATAAACATTGAAATGCGGCTGTCAAGCGGCCCAAGTCCCCTGAGCAATAGTTTTTTTAAGGTTTAACCTAATGCTTAAATATACCATAAAACGACTCATAATGATGATTCCAACATTAATTGGCATCACTTTAGTTAGTTTTTGCGTAATCCATTTGGCCCCGGGTGACCCCACCGACCTGGTGACCAGCCTTAATCCTCAGGCCAACCTGGCCGCCAAAAAAAAATTAATCGAAATTTACGGTCTTGACCAGCCTATTCACATCCAATACCTCAAATGGCTTAAAAGCTTGGCCACCCTGGACTTGGGCCGCTCCATGGCCCCGGACCGCCGCCCGGTCATTGACAAGATCTCCGAAAGACTCCCGGTGACCTTGGCCCTAAACATCTGCTCTATGGGCATTATTATTGTCATCAGTCTGCCGTTGGGGCTTTTCGCCGCTGTCCGAGCCGGAGGCTGGTTTGACCGCTTTTCGACTGTGGCGGTTTTTATTTTTTTCGCCGCCCCCTCTTTTTGGCTGGCTCTCTTGGGCATGTGGTTTTTCGGGGTCAAACTGGGCTGGCTCCCCATCTCGGGCCTGACCTCTCTGGATTACGCCCATCTTTCGGGCTGGGACCGCTTAATCGATCTGCTCAAGCACCTGATCATGCCGGTGATAATCTCCTCTCTGGGGGGGCTGGCCGGGCTTTCCCGATACCTGCGCTCCAACATGCTGGAAATCATCCGCCAAGACTTTCTGACCACCGCCCGGGCCAAAGGACTAAGCGAACGGGTGGTCATCTGCAAACACGCCTTGAGAAACGCCCTCATCCCGGTCATAACCATCCTGGGCCTCTCAGTGCCAGGCTTGGTGGGCGGCTCGGTCATCATGGAATCAATCTTTGCCATCCCCGGTTTGGGCCAGCTCTTTTACGTCGGTGTCATGGGCCGGGACTATCCTCTGGTCATGGGCGGCTTGGTGCTGGGGGCAGTACTGACCCTTTTGGGCAACCTTTTAGCCGACCTCGGCTACGCCTTGGCCGACCCCAGGGTCCGGGACGAAGCTTTTAAAATCCGCTCAGCCTAAAAGCCCAAAAAAAAATTACCCCGGATTACCTGAGAAAATCAAATCAAACGCCAAAGCCCCTGACGTCTGTCAGGCCCAAGTAACCACGGAGAAAATATGCACCACCTAACCTTGTCCGGACTTTTATCCAATAAATTGGCTCTAGCCGGCGGGTTGGTCGTCTTGGTCCTGTTCGCCGTCTCCTGGCTGGCCCCGGTTATTTCTCCTCATGACCCCAACAAAATCAGCGTCACCGAGCGTTTCCGGCCCCCTGGCACCCAGGGCCACCTTTTAGGGACTGATTCTTTGGGCCGGGACGTCTTTTCCCGCATGATCTGGGGCTCTCGCATCAGCCTTAAGGTCGGCTTTGTGGCCGTGGGCCTATCGACCCTCATTGGCCTGATGTTAGGGTCAATCAGCGGCTTTTACGGCGGGCTGATCGATGCGGCGGTCATGCGCTTTTGCGATTTAATACTTTGTTTTCCGTCAATGTTTCTAATTTTAGCCGTAATCGCTATTTTGGAGCCCTCAATCTGGAATGTTATGATTGTCATCGGTCTGACCAGCTGGATGGGCATCGCCCGTCTGGTCAGAGCCGAACTCATGACTCTCAAAAACCGGGATTTTACTCTGGCCGCCAAGGTCCTGGGGGCATCAGATTTGAGGATCATCTGCCGTCATTTACTGCCCAACGCCATGGGCCCGGTCCTGGTCACCGCCACCCTTGGGGTGGCCGGAGCCATTTTGACCGAGAGTTCTCTTAGCTTTCTGGGCTTGGGCGTTCAGCCGCCCACCCCCACCTGGGGCTCTATCTTGAGCGAGGGCAAAAACTATCTCCAGAGAGCCTGGTGGCTCTCATTATACCCAGGTCTAGCTATTTTAATAACTGTCTTAAGCTACAACCTTTTGGGCGAGGGCCTCAGAGAAGCCTTTAATCCTCATCGAATTACAAGATAAAATTTTTGGCGGAAATACTTATATGCTTAAATCAACCATCCTTGACAACATAGGCCGCCGGCACGGGACTGACAAATGCGGCGGGGGAGAGGGCCGCCACGACTACCTGCGCAAATACGAATTTTTTCTGGGCCCCCTTCGAAATCAAAACTTTACCTTCCTGGAGCTGGGCGTTTTTAAAGGCGCCAGCCTTAAAACTTGGTCGGAATTCTTTCCCCAAGCCCAGATAATCGGCGCAGATATTGAACCGGAGGCCGCCCAATACAGATGCGACAACGCCAGGGTCATTGTCGGCGATCTGTCCCAAAATGAGTTTCTCCTGACCCTCAAAGAATTCTCGCCACTGGTTGTACTTGATGACGCCTCACACTGGTGGCCTGATCAGTTAAGGGCTTTTTTCACCTTCTATCCGGATTTACCCTCCGGCGGACTATACATTATTGAGGACATCCACACCTCCTTTGAGCCTTTGGCCCCGCACTTTTCCTCCGGCCTGGATACCCCGCCTTTTAACTTTCTCCTCAAACTCGCCGAGTACCTGACTGGAAACGACCGCCCGGCTCCCATCATCAAGGGACAAAACCTGGTCCCCATGAGCCGAGACCCCAAATTTGACGCTGAGCTGCGCTATTTGGCCGACATTACAGATGCGGTGGTCTTTATCGAAAGAGCCTGCCTTTTAATTCGCAAATAGTTTTTTCAAGGGCGCCCAGTTCCGGTCCCCAACCGGCGCTCCCCTCAATACCCCGTCGCGGCCTAAGTTACGCACCCGATAGGTCCAACCTTTCCCTGAGCTATTTAAGCCCCTCTTCTATAGTGCTAAAAAAATCTTCTCTGCAAGGCGAGGAGATTTTTTTGCTGTCCCCCTTATAGTAATACGGCGTGTTGGAGCATCCACCAAACTGGGCGCACAGGATATTCTTTCCGTCTGCTTGTTGCGGTTTGAGAACGACGCTTTTTACCACAAGTTCAAGGCGTGTTTTGATGAATTCGTTAACCTGTCCCTTAGGATTCTGCGGGTCATCAAGCCCTATGGCAACACCACCGTCTGTCACGCCGAAATATAGTCTCCCTCCTACTGCGCTGACAAAGGCACTCACAGTTTTCAGCTAACTGCGCAGTTTGTTTTCACTTCGACAGCGGACTTGAATTCGTATTGGGTTGGCTCGGCGATAAGGAAGAGGATTTTGATCGCATATGATTTCAGACCGTAATTTCAGATCCCGGTATTTTAGTCTCCCGCCCCTTTAATTGACCGGCTTCGCCAGGGTTTAAAAACCGAAATATAGAGCATAAAAACGATTAAAACCACCTGGACCACACCGCCCCTAAGGTTGCCCAGACGGTTAGCCACATATTGGGGATCGGTTAAGGCGGCCAGGCCTTGGCTGATGGAAATCAGAGGTTGGCCGTTAACCTTGGGACCAAGATAAAAAGTCCCAAAGAGAATACAAAATACTGTGAGCAGCCATTTAACGGCCACCCAGCGGTGCTTGAAAAACCCCCAATGGCTAAAGAGTGAAAACAAAAGTCCAGTCAAAAGGCAACCGATGGCTCCGGGAATAATCACCAGATCATCGATCAATTTGGCGGCTACATTATAACCGTACAGTTCCCCCCCGCTCTGCCCTTCGGCCAAAATGAAAATAATCAGGTTCAGCCCAACCGCTCCACCGACCCAGAGGCCGGCCGTTATAAAGTGGACTGTTTTAAGGATTTTTAAACCAGTTTTTCCAAGCTTGGGCATTTGCCTCCCCCTTTAAAGCGGACCTATTGGCTTGACCGGCCTAAAAATGGCTGGACGCCGGTAAAGGTCTGCCAAATCTTAAACCTACCCTAAATCCTATCAATACTCACTATGGGCTTCCTTCAGCCATCCCTCTGATTCAACTGACAATTTGGGCTGATTGGCTAAAAATAAAGCCGCTGCCGGCCGTCAAGTCGGCGGCTTTCACCAGAAGGTCTGGCGCCTTCAGGGAAGTGGACTGTTAGCACCATTACTGGCTAACTGTCAGTAGGGTTATGGTTTAGCTGGCCACATCAACTCATGGCAGTTTAGGATTTAATTGTAACACCCTTTTAGTCTCGGGGCAAACGCTCAAGATGACCAATGGCGCGAACATCAAGGCGCTATATCGCAATTTTGAGCGCTTTATCGACTAACTCCTCAGCCAACTCCAGGGCAATTTTAGCCATTACTTTGTTTGGCCCCTGCCGGCACTTTCCAAGACTCCATTCGGAGGGTTTAGTCTTTTTTGGTTTACCTTACGAAAACTATGCTTCCAACTGAACTTTTCCGCCGACTCAACCCATTTACCTTCCCCACAACAAGACCGGCCCAGCCTAGCCCCGCTTGGGACGAAGACTTGACTAAATCCCGATGCTGGCCGCATTATTTTTCTTGACAAAATCAGCGCTATATAGTATTAATTTTTTTACATCACGTTTTTCAAAAAACAAACTGACGTTTTGCCGATTTTGTTGGTTTTTTTTTCGGCAATCCCATAACTCGGTCTCACTGCGGTCGCCTCCCCCTAGGCCCGATACCTATGGAGACGGCAATACTGAGACAGTTTCTGACTTTCACCTGTGGCCTCACCATGGCCCATTGTTGGCCAAATGGGCCGCCTTGTAGAGGAGAAAACCATGTTCAGAATTTTTTGTGTCGTTTTGTCGTTGCTCATTATGACCTCGGCCGCCCTGGCCGCTGAACCCGGCCCTGACCGAGACCTGGGGTACATGGCTTTGAGCCCCAAATCAGTCAGATTTGATGCCCAGGCACCGTCAGCCGGAGAAATGCCCGGTTTAATCATTTCAATTATTCCGGAATTTTACTACGGCCGCTCCGAAGCCAGGACGACTACCCTTAGCGGCGTACCTTTGTCCGCCGGAAGCGGAACCAACAAAGGGTTTGGAATTACTTTCCTGGCCACCAAGCCGCTTTCGGAACTATTTACCCTGTCTTTTATTTATCAATGGGCTTACTCGGACTATAACGGCGGTGAACTTTTCCCGACCGCCCTGGCCCCTCTATACCTCAAAGCCGACCAGAGGGCATACTCTAACATGGCCGGCTTAATCGGAACCTTTAATTTAGGCACCTACGGTCGTTTGGAAACCAGTTTCCTTCAGGGCTGGGACAGTTATGACGGCAGCTTGCTGCTCTATAACCAAGACGGCACTCTTTTGGCGACCACCCCGCCTGATATTGACGACGACCGGGCCAGCTCTCTGATGGCTTGGTACACCTTGGACGTACCCGTCACCGACAGCCTGGCTCTGACTCCTTACCTTGGCTGGAGAAGTGTTTACGTAGTTCTTAACAATAACGGCCAGTCGGTCAATCACGCTTGGGCTCACCTTCTCAGCGGCGGTCTTTCGCTTAAATATTCTAACGGACCTCTGGCCCTTATTTTTAGAGGCGGCTTCAACCACCGAGTTTCCAGCGACGACATTCCCGGCCTTTCTTCCAGAGCGGTGGCCCCAGGTGTAACCCACTTTGGCTGGAACACCTCCTTTAGCCGCACGGTTGGGACCTTCGGCCTGGCCGTTGACTACGCTTTCGGCCCTGGACTTTTAGAACTATCTTACGACGCCATGGTTGGCTCTGATGCTGCTCACCACAAGGGGGCTGCGGTTTTGGTTTTCTTTTTTTAATACCGACGCGGGCGCCATAGGGGTGCCCTTCCATCAAGGAGTTTTTTTATGAGTGCCAATCCAGCCTTTGAAGAAAGGCAAAAACGCTACTACGACACTATCGCTTTAAAAAAAACCGACCGGGTGCCGATAACCCCAATGGTCGATACATTTCCCATCCGTTACTACGGCGTTACCATGAAGGACGCCATCAACGACCATCAAAAACTTGATGAGCTGTGGTTGAGATATCACCATGAGTTTAACCCCGATATCGGGGACACGCCTTATTTTATCAACGGTTTTTTCGAAATATCCGAAATCCTTGATTTTACGCTCCTCAAATGGGCGGGCCACGGACTCAAAGACGATGCCTCCTATCAATTCGTCGAATCCGAGATGATGAAACCCAATGAATACGACTGGTTCCTTTCCGATCCCTCGGATTTTATGTTTCGCCACATGTTTCCAAGGGTTTACGGACGCCTGGCCCCTCTCGCCAAACTCCCGAATATCTCGGCCAGTTATTACTTTTTCACCCCCTTTATCTGGGCGGCCTTGGCCGACCCAATTTACCAAGACGTCGGACGGGCCTTAACTGATGCCGCCAACGTGGCCGCCAAGACCTTAGGCGAACTGACCGTTTTCCATCAAAAATTGGCCGAGGCCGGCTGGCCTTTGGCCCAAGGGGCCATGACTCAGGCTCCGCTGGACATCATTGGCGACTACCTCCGGGGCATCAAGGGCATGCTCATGGATCTGAGACGCTGTCCGGACAAACTGTTGGCCGCCTGCGATAAACTTTTACCGGTCATGTTGGACCTGGCCGTGAGCAGTGCCAAAATTTCAGGTGTCCCCATTTGTTTTATCCCGCTGCACAAGTGCATGGACAATTTCATGAGCCAAGAGCAGTTCGAGAAATTCTACTGGCCGACCTTGCTGGAGCTGATGCGGGGCCTGGTGGCCGAAAAAATCTCGCCTTACCTGCTTATCGAAGGCGTCTGCGATCAGAGGCTGCCGGTGATGATCCGCGACGCTCCGGCTGGTATGTGCATCTATCACCTCGAAGGCAGCGACATTTTTAAAGCCAAGAAACTGGCCCGCGACAAGGTCTGCCTGCGCGGCAACGTCCCTGTTTCCATGCTCATTGCCGGGACCCCTGACGATGTGAGAGCCTACTGTAAAAAACTCATTGATGAAGTCGCTGTTGGCGGCGGCTTTATGATGGATACTGGGGTCAACCTAACCGACGCCAAACCGGAAAACGTCAAGGCCATGTTCGAGTACACCAGAGAACATGGCGTTTACTGACCCAATCACACTTAATCAGCCTCTAGGAGATTTAAAATGGATAAAATCACTGCGGCCATGGCCGACATGCTCGAAGACGAGCTCCTGGCCCTGACTGACAAGTACCTGGCCGACGGTAAAGATCCCAAAGCCATACTCGACGCCTACCAGGCCGGCATGACCGAAGTTGGCAAGCGCTACGAGGCTGGGGAGTATTTTGTCAGCGAGCTTATTTTGGCCGGCGAGATGATGACCGCCGGCAGCGACAAGATCAAACCTTTTCTGAAAGGTGACACTTCCTCCGGCTCAACTAAAGGCCGGGTGCTAATCGCCACCGTCGAAGGCGACATTCACGATATTGGAAAAAATATAGCCGGCACCATCATGGAATTGGCCGGCTACGAGGTCAAAAATCTCGGCGAAGACGTTAAAACTTCGATCATCGTCGAAGAAGTTAAAAACTTTAAACCCAAGCTGCTCGGGCTTTCGGGCCTGCTCACCCTGGCTTACGACCCGATGAAAGCAGTGGTCGATCAGCTTAAAGAAGCCGGTCTCCGTGACGGCGTCAAGGTTCTCTTGGGAGGCTCTCAAATCGATGAGCATATCCTTAAATACGTCGGCGCCGACGTCTTTGCCAACGACGCCATGACTAACGTGACCTATCTTAACTCTCTTCCTTAAATCCTCCTTAAACCCCGCCGCTTAAAACCTCTCTTGCGAGGGACCAAAAATCTAAAGAAGCCCGGGGCCATTTGGCTCCGGGCTTCTTTGACGGATTAACCTTTAAGCCCTCCTCTCCACATCATCACCCTGTAATATAAAAATTTATAGCTTTATTTACTCTAATAATCGAATTTAAATATCTCGCTGGCTGCTTTAATTCCCGTTTGTAGGCTCATGTGTATTGGCTCCATGTTGATGTTTATCACCGGACTCCAGATTGCCAGCCCAGCCGCTTTGACTGCCTCTGGGTCATTTAGTTCAATCCGGCCAAGCGGTCTCCCCGGTTTTGCTCTTTTGGCCCTCTTTGATTTCTCCTCGGGCTCGTTTTCCCAGCTTTTCGCATTGTTGATTTAATTTTCCTGTTGTTTGGTCAATGTTTGCTCTTATGCCCGGCATTGGTCCTTTATCCCATTTAGGCTTATCCCAGCAATTCGTTTTTTAACCCTTGAACAAACCGCCATTATTGCATATACTGAAATACTGATTAATGGTCAGATACACTCTTTAAAAAGCCTAATCGACATAACTTGGTAATCTTGAGATTGCGGTGGTTTGATTGAATGTGGGGCCCGTGCCCTTGGAGGCGGCGAAGACGCTGACGCAGCCAAAACTGGAGGTTTGTGTTAATGTTAAATGCTGCTCCCGATGATGGTTACAATGTACTTTCAGAATCCGACATCAAACACTAAGGCCAGAAGATTTTTCTGACCTTTGACCAGGACACCTTCCAGGATCATGGCAGGATATGGCTGCGTCCTTGGCCGCTGTCTCCATGATTTTTTTCCCGGCCTCAGTTCTGGTTTGAGGCTATCGGCGACAAATTGCGCCAGGACTGCCTCGTCCCAGAAGATCTTGAGTTTAAAACCAAAAATATATTACTTTTTGATTTGATCTTAAAACTCTGGGACGCAACGCTAATTTTGGCTAATCTAGATATCGGGTTGACGCCAACAATCAGGATTTGCAGACAACTTTTGGAGTTGACGCCACCTGAGCGA
>JAISWF010000227.1 GCA_031271165.1 Deltaproteobacteria bacterium | reverse complement strand
CATATACAAGGTCGCTTTGGTGGTCGGCGGGCGGACAGAGGTGTTGGTGGAATTTATGAAAGAGGAGCCAAGACTGTCAGAAAGCATTGAGGAAAGTACCGATGACTAGTCCATTTTTTAAACTAACCGGCTCCAGAAACACTTCAATATGGTCCAAGGCCTGATTGAATTTGGCCCGCCCATTGAACGAAAAATAATTCAGTCGTCTCCCAGGTCAACGGCTAGTAAACCAATGGTTTAAGTCTTTACATTGACTAAATTTATAGTATTGTAAATAATATACGATATGACAGTCTCCTGATTACCACGATTATACCGGCTTCCATGAAAAATTCCGGTCCTCCTCACTGAAGACCGGAATTTTCAAAGACTTATGAGATTAATGATCGATCGGTAAAAACCACATTTTAGCGATTTTGTCATTTTTAACATCCTGAAATTATGTATAAAAATTTTCAGAATTTAGGATTTTGTGGGTTTTTACCGGTTGATCATTAATGGACTATCGAAATGCGAACTTTAGTGGAAAACAAGCGCTACTGACTGTTTGCGTTATTGTGCGTTCTTCTAAGACACTAACATTCTCCAAGTCTCTTCATATGGCATCTGACCGTAGCCCGAGAGGCAGTTACGTCTTCCCTGGCCAGCCATAGCATTATTGATGCTCGTGTAAAAACCCCTTTTTTGGCAAAATCCCGTTTTTAATATATTGGATTTATTGATAAAAATTTTATCAATTTCATGGTTTGAGGGTTTTTACCAATGGATCATTATTGAGCCAGGTATGCGTGACAAGATTTCCAGGCCGAGTCAAGAGTGGATACTCATAATTAAGCTCAGTGCTGGCCTAGCGGACGTACATATTGAGCCCAACTGGTGTTATGAACGGGGTTGTCAGTGAGATTTCAACCAAGAAAAAAGATGTGTGGGGAAATCTCGCAAACTGACCACCTATTATAGGGTTGCTCCCCAACCGTGAACGGATACATATTTGGGATGACAAACTGCCTTGGAAAGCCGAACAGATCGTTAACATCTGGAGAATGGATAAAGATGGGCGTTCATACTACTCGCCAAGGATGTTGGACCCTTTTGTTGACCCTGATCTCACGGTTATGGAACAGAAGGATTTCAAAAATAATTACGTAAGAAAACTTTTTGCTAAATAAATATATTTAGATATATGATAGTATGTATGTATGTAGCCTTTTAGGCTTGATTTTTCTGCTTGGCTAAAGTCAAGGGTGTTACTTGGTTTATTTTTGATCGATCGGTAAAAAATCCCCGAGGGCCTGGGTTGCGATCCACAATTTTTTTAACATTTCGACCTGATTGTTTACTATCCTAAGCGCAAAACTTTTTACTAACGGCTCCAGTCAAGCCGTGCGTCGGCCCAAAGAAGGTCGTTTAGCAGGAAATGAAGTCGCAGTGCCCGGGCCAGTGAAATGGTAGTTCTTTATCTGAAAGAAAAAGCCTGTGAGATTTTTGCTAGGCTATTTTGGAATCAAGACGAAAAGACGCCGTGTTTCCGAGGGAAACCTGGTGATGCGTCTGCTCGACACAAATATCTGCATATTCATGTTAAAGCAACTGCCCGGCGTTATTGAACTGCTTGGCAAGTTCAAAATGTTGGGATTGCCATATTCTCCATCACATTTGTGGAACTGGAATTTAGTGTATCCAACAGCAAATTATATGAGCGCACTCAAACGCCCTTCTCGTTTTTTGAAAGTTGATACCATCAATCTGAGTTAAGCTATCAAAAAAGCCAACACCTTTATCAAAGGTTTGTGTTATCATTGCCGCTTTAGAGGATTTTACTTGGCTCCTGACGAACCAAGGCTTGGCCTAATGGGATAAACGTCAGGTGATACGACCGCCGAACTTTTGATTCCAAGACGTGGCCACCAGTAAATTATTTGAGCGGTTTAAAGAATCTAAATTGAACGCCCCGCTGAGCACCGCTAACATTTGGAAAGAGGACTTTCGGCAAATGTTGAATAAAAAGGCGAAGCCCAGCAGGGCCTTGACCAAATTGCTCAAGAGAAGGGCTTTTCGAGTGAAGATTATTTCATAAAACGAAATACCCATTGATTGGCCAGCTAAAAGCAATGATTAAAACAAAAAGGGAGGGTTCAAACCCCCCTTTTTGTTTTTTGAGCTAACCGCCTTGGTTTTACGGAGCTGGGGCAGGGTCAAGTTCTTTGGTCATGGACTCCGGGCTCATGGTAAAGCCGGTATTTATGGCCTCCCGCCATGATATGACGGCATTGGCCGAGGCGGCGTTGGTGGGGACGATTAAGTTGTAATGACTGTTGTCGGCCGAGTTGGTGCCAAAGACGACCGATTCAGAACCGACCTGGGTAGTCACTTCAGTGTTGAGCTCATTGCCGGTCGAGATTCCGCCGGTCACCAAGGTGGCTCCATTGGCGTTCTGCTTGAGGTCTTCTTTGGCGAAGACTTCTCTGAGGTCTGGGCTGGGCAGGCCGGTGAAGGTATCCAGCAGGTACATAAAGCTGCTGCCCAATTCTCCGCAAAAGCTGGCGGCTTTTTTGGGTTCAAAGGAAGTAAAGGAGACCAGCGATTGGCCATTGCCGAAGCCTACTATCTTGGGCTGGGTAAAAGACATCTCGAAATTGTGGTCGGAACTCGGCAGAAGGAGCCGGCCGATATCCAGGCGCCGCCGGTAACCTGGTACGTCTGGTTGATTGATTTTTTGGACGACCGCAGAGTAGGTTTTCGTGCCGTCGGTCAGACCAGAAACGCTACCGTCGCTCCATACCTCTACGCCGGTCAAGTCGACCAGCTTTTGAGCAGCACCAGTTCGATCGGTAAAGAGCATACGGCCGGAATTGGGATCAAGTTCTTCCCGAACCCCGTAAAGGTACTGCTCGTGATTGACGGTGCAGGCTTGTAAATTAGTAGTCGCCGAGCATGGAGCCAGATCCTGCTGGCCCCAGAGGCGGCCCGTGGCAAAGACCACCCACATGTTGCCGTAGCGGTCGTAAGTGGCATTGACGGCACCGGTAACCGGACGATCAGGGGAAAAAAAGCGTTCGAGCTTCCATTGATTCGGAGGCAGAGGCAGAAAGGTGCTTTTATCGACCATCCGGAGGCGGTAAACAGCTCCCCGGTCCAAACAGGAACCATCTTGGCGGCTGATGGTCAGCCCGTAATAGATCACGTGGTTATTCCACCGATCGTCGGTGCGGTCGGTGTCGATGGCCGCCGGAACGAACGGGTCAGTGAAAAAACTGTTGCTATCCGAATCTGGCACTATCAGCGAATCGCCGGTATTATAAACGGAGCCATTTTCTGGATCAATGACTATCAGTCTGGCCTTTTGATTGCTGTAGCCATCGAAGGGAGAATTTTTTCCATAGACTATTGACCCATTGGCGGCAATGGCGTCGGTTTTAGGACCGCTGGGGATGACGACATACCATTGACCCATGGAGCTGACCACGCTGGGCAGGCCCACACTGAGACCGAGTTCCTCGGTGGAGTAGCGCCACATGAATTCTGGCGGCTTTTCGGGATCGGTTATGTCGAGACAAAAGATTTCGGAAAAAAATGGCTTGCTTGAGTTGGCCGGGTTTTCAATGGGCCGGCCGCCTAGCCGAAGGCCCCCGATGAGAAGGGTCCGCCATTGATTGTTAATTTTAACGTCGGCAATTAAAGGCTTTAAATCGACCAAGTAACTGTGGGAGTAGTCGGGAGCCGCCTGCCATTTGAGATGCGGCAGGACCGATGAGGGTATGTAAGCCCAGATTTCACTGCCCAGCTCGTGTTGGATTTGTTTCGAAGGCCCTAAAGGGTTGTAACCGATGATGCCCTCGGATAACGATCCGTAAAAACCAATGTTAACGGCATGGAGCATCCCGTCGTTACTCCCGAAATAAGCCATTTGTCTCCTGGTGCCGTAATCGGTTTTAAATTGGCTGTAGGAGGAACTGCCGTAAAGAGTATCGAAATTGAAGGACGGGGCCCCGACAACGATGGGCTTGGAATTGATGACATCTCCCATCCGCCAGACAATCCGCGACGGCGAAGCTCCCCAAGGGTTACTAATTGAGCGGTTTCTCCAACCGGGCACTTCGGCGCCCTGGATATACTCAACCAGCTTGGTGGAGATGGCGCTCTTGGTGGGCTGCGTCCCAGTCGGGGTTGGGAGATATTCCTGGTAGTTACCGTGAAGCAGGTAATTGGACAAGACGGCCATTGAGGCTGCAGAGGTGTTAAATAAGCTCAGCGACACCGGTTTGGCCGGATCGGTAAAATATATCAGCCTCTGGCCCTGGGCGGTTGATGCTTTGGCTAAAAAGGGGCGGCTGCCGGTTAACAGTTTGGGGGCCAGAGGATTGGAGTCCAGCTCGGCCAGCCACCGGCCGGCATCCCAGACGGTTTTAATTTTATGGATATTGGCTGGTTTGCCATTTTGGCCGGTCAGGGGTATGGGATTGTTGGTACCGTATTCATCAGCGCAGCGGCTGATGGGTACCCCTTCGATGTAGCATAAAGGCTCATCGCCCGGAGCCGGGGGGTTTTTAACACTGTTAAAGGTTAGAATATAGTCGCCATCACCGTCTTTGGTAGACAGGTTCAAACGGTGGTTACCGTCAGAATCTTCTCTGAGGTTCCCCCATTTATCAGTGAACAGTCCGTAGACAGTGCCGACCCAAGCCAGCCTTTCAGCCTCGTTGTCAGGATTGATGTATTTGGGGTAGTAGGCGGTGTGGACCGATATACCTCCGCCCAGGATGGAGTTAACCGAAGCCGAGGTGGCAGTGCCAGTGGAGATGCTTCGGGAGATGGACATGAAAGCTTTTTCCATCTGCTCGGGAAGCTCGGCCAGTTTGTCAGCCATAAAAAGATTTTTGGGGCTTCCGTCAGGCCTTTCCCATTCCCCAGGGTCGGGGACGCCGTTGTGGTTAAGGTCGTTAAACCCACCGTACTTGGCCGCCAACCACATGGTGGTCGGCAGAGTCTTGACATCGCTATCCGCAGACCTAAAGGCAAAGACCCTGGCCTGACTCTTAAGATTGGGAATTTGCTTCCCACATCCATAGTCCCCGGATGTTGGGCCTCCAACGTAGGGGCAGTCTTTAGGGGTCAGGTTGGAGGATACTTTGGGATTATTCATGGTCAGATCCAGGTACGTTCCGTCCCTGGTGGTTCCGCTGATGGTGTATCCCATGCCCAGGCCCTTATCTGTCCCGTCGGCGGTCCAAGAACTCCAGATCCGAAGGGCCTTGACCTGAGATGGCTTAATGTCGATGAAATCGGAGGTATTGTCGGCCGAGGACGGGTTTTTGAAAACGTAATAGGTCTGGCTCCTGAGCTCACCACTTTCAAGGTAGGCCTGTTTGGTATCGCGCATCGCAACAGGGGTGCTGTCGTCAGTCAAAAGATCGATCTCATAGGTTACCTGCCCGTCACCTTCCCAGTCATCGCCTTTGTCAAAATCGGAAAAATTAACTTTTATTTTGACATGGAAGGGCTGACCTTTGCGATCGGTATCCCATTCAAGGACCATATAATTCAAAAAGCCCATCATTTTGTTGGCCACTTTGGTGGAGTTATTGACAGGCAGGATGGTAATCTGGCGTTCAATTTGATTGTTGGTGTCCAACACGGGGAATTTTAGCTCTGGGAAGGCTAAACTCATGGTCACCGCAAAAGTGTCAACCCCGGTTTGGAGGCGGGAAGCCTCACTGGAGAGGTTAAAGTCGCGGATATGAGCATAATAAGCAGCCGCCACTACGCTGTAGGTTCCTTCAAAGCTTTGCCCTTGCGGACAGATTCCCTTGACATCGTTTAGCGAGGTCAACTCCTTGGGCATACAAGTATCTTGGACGCCGTTAGAATAGATGTATTTGGCTTGACCAGAGGAGTTCAAGCCTTCTAAGGAGCTGATAGTGTTTAAATACGTCGTCATGCTAAAGGTTTCAGGCAAATTGGCTGCGGTCAAGCCATTAGGCAGAGAGGTGCCCTGGAGAAGAGGACGGTTAATGTCGGTTCCAACATCATCACCGTCATAGTCGGTGGATACATCGCTGATGAGTAAAATGATTGGTTTGACGCAGTTGGAGGTCACGATGTCGGGCCGGTTAGCCTTCCAGGGTTTATTACCCGATCTCAGGGCGGTGAGAAAGCTGTTGGTACTGGTGGGTACGTCGGTATCGGGGTCTTTAACGTAACTTGCCGTCGGATTGTCAGCTCCAGCTAGATAGCGGACGCCTTCATAGAACATCTCACCTAACGGGTTACTCCAACTTTTAGTGTTTAAGTATTTTTGGGTGTCAAAACTCTCAACAGGGTTGAGATTTCGATTGCGGCCGGCAATCATGAGATTGTCGAGATTTTTGATGAGTCCTTTATTTAAAATTTGGCCGGTTTTTTCATTGACGGCCGCGACAAAGTCGTTGACGGGCGTTGTCGAAGTCGGAGCCGGTCCCATGATGGGGCCGATGTGGTTTCTCACCGTGCCGCCCTTAAAGAGGTTGGAGTCGCCGAAGTTTCCGGTCAGAAGCCCAAAATACATCAGGCTGGAACCGCCGCCGTAACGTTGGAGAAGCCCGCTGGGCTTGTAAGTGTCGTCGGTGGTCGCAGCGGTATTGCCAGGAAAAGTCTGGCAACCTTCCCCCGGCCCGGAATTTTGGGGTCGGCAAACTTCGACATGGAGGTTATAAACCGTGATACTTTGTCGGGCGGTTGATTTAAGCACCATATCGTCTGGCAAGGGCCGGTTGCCCAGTATCCAATCCCAATAACGTCCGTAGGGGTCGGTGGCGTAAATGGTCTTGCCAACATAATCTTTGCCCCCAATGTTAATGGAGGATTTATCGGCGTTTAAAAGAACTCGCAGGGCCGGAAAGTAGTAGTTACTTCGGCCAAAATCACTGGCCCGCCCGATAAAATGAGCCTTCTTGGAGGTGGGTTTGTCAAAGGGGGTGTATTTGCGGACGTCGTAATAGGCTGACAGCGGGGTAACTTCCATCCAGGTGTCGTCGGATCTGACCTCCGTTCCCCAGGCAGTGGAGTCAGGGGGTACAAAAGAGTGCTCTAAAACCGTCCTGGTTGTGGTATCAACGCTTCTATGGCCGCCATAGAGAATTTTTCTAATAGCGTCCATCCGGCTGGTGGCAATAAAGTTGAGCCAATTGCCACTAAAGGTCCTGGAGCTTCCATTGTAAACCCAAGTTGAATTATTGGGGTTGTAGCAGACTCCATAGGGAGACCGGGGGGAAACAACATAATTTTTAAGATTCGAAGGTCTTGAAGCTCGGATCTGGGTGTCGGTCTGGTCTTCGACGGTCGGTCCCATCCGATAGAAATATCCATTGACGTCACCGGTCATGTACTGGCCGTTGAGTCCTTTGTTTAGTGAGCCGTAGTAGGCGTAACAGGAATTGGAGTCAAAATAACCAACATACTCTATGGCTGGGTTAAAACCAGTGTCCACCCGGCCGTCGCCGTCAAGATCCACCAATGCCGGGTAGCCCTGCTGGAACATCTTAAGATCCTTGGATACGACCAATAAAACTTCTGGTATGGTCACTCCGCTGACCGCAAACGGCTGGTTTTGGTATTTGTCCCTGTCCGGCTGGGTTGCCGCTATGGCAGCCCCAGGCAGGACCAAGAGCACCAAAGCCAGGGCTAAAGTCTGAACCAGAAGACCGCGTCGGCATGAGGCGCTGATTAAAGATAAAGCCGCCGGCAAAATGGACGATAAATTTATAAAATAAGATTTAGTTTTCATAAAAATCCTAGTATGTGGTTGTTTTGAGGTTGAAACCTGTTAAAAAAGACCGGTTAAGCGAATCGCAGCCCCAAAGCGCGGCTGGCCTTACATGTACTCTCGGTAGATAGTGGTTACCACTGAATGGGGTTCATCGTTCGTGCCCTGGGCATTGGTAGAGGGACTGCCGTTGGTGGTGATGACCAGGTTTATCTGAATGCCGGCTCCGCCGGCATTGTCGTAGCTATCCCCCGAGGAAAGGGAAAAGCCAGCCCCAATGGGGACGTCTGAGTCTAATGAGACTACGGCTGTGGCCACCACCTTGTCTCGGACTTTAAAGACCAGATGGGGCGGTTTGACCGAGGAGCTGTGATCGAAATTGACGGCCTCTTGATAGCGTTTGTTAAAATCGAAATTCAAAGATTCAGCTTGCAGGGAGGCCAAATTAAAGCGAGACTGGTTGATTTCCACGGTCATCGGCAGGGCCGGTTTATTGCTGACCTTGAGAACATTAGCCGGGTCCCCCAGCTCCGGGTGGAGCACCAGTCGGCCCAAAAGTGTCGCCAGCATGGCCGAACTATCGGCGGCGTTAAAGGCCTCTCGGCCGACCCGATTATGGCCGCTGATGGAAAGCTCGGTGGCGGTGTTGGTCAGGACGTAGACACCCATTAGACTTATCAAAATTAAAAGGACCAGGGTGAAGGCCAGGACCATGCCCGATTTGGCGTTAGTTGTATTTTTAATCATAATGTTACTTTTTCTACCAACAGACCCCGTGGCGGCTAGGCCGGAGGTGAAATGGCGATTTGGATATTTTATCTCAGAAAGCCGCTGGATAACTATAGCGGCTGAAAGAGTCTCAGCCTAAAAAGACAGTGAAGTGATGGCGGCACTGTAAAGCACCGAATGGGGACCGGTATTGTCGGTCCAGGCGACACTGATTTCCACCTGATGGCTTAAAGTGGTGGGCGTAGAAGGATAATAGTTGACTGTCCTGGTGAAAATGTGGTTGGAACAGGCACCGGTGGTACAAGTTTGACCCAGCCGGTTTAGTTTGTTGACCACCACAGTTGACAGCTCGGTCTCATTGGTCAGTTCAACAAATGAAAGGGCCTTTAAGCGTTCCATTTCTCCTTCGGCCAAAAAAGTTGCCGCCGTGATGTTGTCGGCCAGGTTAGAGCTTTTCAAAGAGGTGGCCTGCATGCGAATAGCGGCAAAGCAGCCAATGGACAGGACCGCAACGGTTATCAAAAGTTCAATGAGGGTGAAACCGGTCCGGCTGTTTGGGAAAGGCTGAGCGCTGCAGGGACGGTTTTTATGATTTTTCCAAAAAAATGGCATGAATATCTCCTTATGGCCGCCGTTAGCCGACCTTGGCTTCGTCTGACTGGATGGCTACTCTTCCGGAGTCATTTGATAAAATCACTCGCCAGCCCGGCCGGATCTCATTTTTGGCGTCCTTTCGGAAGAAAAACAGGTTAAAGGGCCTCGGTGTGCTATAGACCTGGCTGTCGGGCATGAAGATGGCCCAGAAGATGCCGGCCACTTTTTCTTTGCCGTCATAGGCGGTCGAACCAGGGTCCCCGATAGCGGACACGCTCGGGTCGCATTCATGACGGAAAGATGGGACCTCGTTCCAACTTGATACTTCGGTGCCGGAAAAAACCGGCGTCTGAAGGGCCAGAAAACAGCCTTTAGATGTTTTTAACGTACAGTTTAAAACTACACGGACCGGTTTTTGGGTTGTGGCGGCCATCATCCGGGCTTTTTGGAAGACCGAATCAAGGTTGCCTGCCTCAGTGCGGATCTTGGAATCGTTGAGGTGGTTAGTCAGCTTCGGAAAAGCTACCCCGGCTAAAATGGCTGATATCCCCAGGATGGCAATCAGCTCCACCAGTGAAAATCCCGGCCGGTTGCCGGTCTTATTTATTTTATTCATTTCGAATAATTCCTCAGGTATATAAATTCGGACAAGGTGCTGCGGCGGCGGTTGTCAGGTGTAGTCCCTTCAAGGCGATTGTAAAGGGCCGGACGAAGCCGGGTCGTTGACCCCTCCCCGTAGCCGGAGCGAGAAGTCATGGCCAAACCAAGGGCCTTGACCTTATCGTTTTTCAGGCGAGCGGTACTTATGTCGGGGGTATGCTCAAGGGCATCGGGATCGACTTCGTCGCTGCCGAAAAAATACTGAATCTGAAGATCTTCGATATTGTTGGCCACCACCACCGATTTGGAGGCCGGGTCATCGTATCCGGTATACTGCGGGTCGTGATGGGCGGCCATCAGGCGGTTGTTGATCTGATCAATATAATAGGTAACTAAATTTACGTTTCTCAGATTATAAACCGTCGAACCCAGGTTGGGAAAAGTAGACGGTGGTCCTGATGGTCCCGTAAACCGGCCGTTATTAACAATGGTAATCCGGTTGCTGGAGACAGAGTTAACTTCTAGAATAACGGCGTTATTTTCATTGACCAAGGCGATAATGTCACCAGCGGCCACTGTATCTGTTTTAACGGCGGCATCTAAATCGATAAATTCCGAGCCTATTTCTTTGACCAAGCCTAAAGGTGCGGGATATTCCACTTCGGCCCGAAAAACGGTGATGGCATCTGGCTGGTTATCGCCGCCGTCAATACCGAAAATGGCCCTAATCCCATTTTCAGTCGAGTCGGGATAGGAAAACCAGCCCGGGACAATGTCAATTTTAAAGTTCCCGTTGTCAACGGCTAGACGGCTTGGGGTCCAAGCATTGAGTAAATTGACATTGGGTCCTAAAACCCGAAGGCCGTTTCCGGCCATGCGCAGATCCCGGCTCATGATATAGAAGGCGGCTCTAAGGTTTTGCTGCTGCTGGATGTAGGCCTCTTCCCTTAAGTAGTAGCCGGTGTTAGACCGATACAGGGCAAAGGCTACCCCGGATATGATCAGCGAAATCACGACCACGATCAAAAGCTCAACCAGAGTCAGGCCGGCCTTAAAACCACGGGCTGGAGTATGATTGGTTATAGTAACGGGGGGCACTTAGCTCTCCTGGAATTATTAGGCAGAAAACCTGAGCCTTGACCTAAATTGATGGCCAGGTTGATTAATATTTGTGGAACATGATGGCCAGAACAGCTTGAAAACTATAAATTTTAGCCGGACTTTTGTCAACTTAGGGCTGGCAAAAGCAGAAGCGGCTGAAAAATGATACTTTTCTGTCTCATCATTGTTCAAAAATTTAACAACGATATATATGGAAATTTATAATTAAAATCTGATCAGGACCAATGGGAATCTAATTCGACCACTGTCCGGGGAAAATTTTGCCCGTTGGCGGTAACTAGAGCCTGATTGGTGTTCCACTTGACCTCAATTTCAGCCGGGAGACCTTGGTCAAGGCAGTTGGCCCGAGCCTTGAAACCAAGATTGGTCTTGTACGACCAGACCCTGACCGAGGCAAATTTTTGACAGGCACCTGGGGCCAATTCTGAGCTGAAATGGCCGTAAACTCTCCAAACCGGTCCAGGATAATCAATATTTCGGTCAAACTTAGGGTAATGAGCGATGCTTTTGCGTAGCGCCGCCAGATCAGAGGCCAGCCGAAAGTCTTGATAAAGGGCGGCATTTTTTGGGACCGCCGGTTTAGCGTTTAAAGCCAGTGGGGCCAACGATTTAGGAAATACAAGAACTGTGGTCAGAACCAAGGCGGCTACCAGTAAAACCAGACCGGTTATGGTTGGTATCAGCAGTCTGACGGTGCGGCAAGGCGGCAGCGTCATGGCCGGCGGTGCTTTTTCAGGGTAAGTTACCTTTGATTCAAAAGGCCCGCCCAACCGATTATTTTTAACCTTGACCTGAGGTTCATCGGCGGTCTGCCAATAAAGGTCAGTGGCCGGCGGTCGGAATCGCTCAAGGCAAGAGGGGCATTTGAGCCATAGATTTGAATTTATGTTTTTGAATTTTTCCTCATTGATTTTAAGGGATATCATGCAATTAGGACAAACAAATTTAATCACTCTACACCACTCTATTCGTTAATTGACAAAAGCCAGATTTACGTAGTTTTTACAAACAATTCTGACAAAAATTCAAAAAAGCATTGTCAGCGCTTTTTTGTGGGCTCCTATTTTCTACCAAGATCTTAAGAGATCGGTAAGCTAGTGGTTTTCCAAAAATATTCCTTCCAGATTAGTCAACAGGAAGGGCTCATCAAGGAAAACCTGTTAATGGCTGAGCCTCAAACCCGACTTGGTCAGGTTTTAGAGAGCCAAGAAGGTTGTAGGACTATTTAGTTTCGGCCTACGTTTGAAAGATAAACATAAAATAAGTCGCTGTCAAGGGGATTCGTCAGCGAATAGCCTAATTTTCCGAAAAAAATTCAGTTTCTATAGAACGAACGATCTAACGATATGCGGAAAGCTATATGTAGCAAGGCTTTGCGCCGGGCAATCATTAGGTGTCGAAAAAAAAATAATAAATCTTTATTAAGACTGGGCTTAAGAGCCGATTGTACATAAAAAATTAAATACTTAAAAACACTTATTAATTTTATTTTGTTATTTTGCAGTGTTAGTTTTTACAAGTTTTAGACCAAGGCGTATCTAACAGGCCGTCCAAAATAAAGACAATAAATTACGGTAATTAACCTAAATGATTTTCCCTCAAAAGGCCCGGAAAATTACCAACTTTGGGACAGTTTGACACCTAAAAAATCACCATAGCTGAGTCGGAGCTTAAGTGAAGTTGGGGGCCTGATTTGCTTAGTTTAGTTTTGGCGCACCAAAATTAGCGCTATGGACTCAGTTGGGCGGCTTGGTTGCAGCCGGGGCCGACTGCTTGGGGTCGGCTTAGGTTTGCTAGTCTAGGTGGCGAGTTCTTTAATCCATTGAAAATTGTAAAAAATTTTTTTATCTTGCTCAAGGCCTAAAATCACCAGCCACCGGGTTGGGCGGCCTAAGTAAATTTTGGCGGCCAAAGGTTCTGGACAATAGGTGGTCAATAGGGAGGTTTTTTCGAAAAAGAAAATCCGAGTTGGCGGTAAAAGAAAAAAGGCTTTGATGGGATTTTATGCTATATTACCAAAAGCTGCTTCGCAGCATTTAGTTGCTTTGAGCTGCTTAGCCCGCCAGGCTAAAACGGCAAAAAAGCTGGCCTGAGCAGGGGAAACAGTACTTAAGTTTTAGTTTGAGGCCGATGCGTTCAGGCTTCCCAAGCGGCTTGGGTTGTTTGGGTGATTACATTTAGAAGTATTTAAGGACAATAAGTTTGCTGACCTACCGTCAAGGGCCAGAGCAAGACCCGTTTAGTTATATCTATTCTTCAAAACAGTGGTTGGTTTCCTACGATCCACCTCGGAAATTTCCTTTTTGGCTGAACATCGAACCAACAAACGCCTGCCAGCTTAACTGCCTTTTCTGCTCCCGGCAGTTGTCCCAAAGGCCCATTGGTTTTTTGGACCCTAAACTGGCCGATGAGATATTCCAAGAGGCGGCTGGATATGAGGGTGCGGCCGTCAGGTTTACCGGCTGGGGTGAGCCGCTTCTCCACCCCAAGATTGATCTGTTGGCCGAAAAAGCCAAAAAGGCCGATCTCAAGCTTAAAATTTATACCAACGGCCTTGCTCTGACCGAAAAGCTCATGGACTGCTTTATCCAGGTAGGGGTGGACGATTTGCAGTTTTCCTTCCAAGGTCTGACCCCCGAGCAGTACGCCTTCAATCGGGTCGGCTCAGATTATCGAATTTTGGAGAAAAACATTATCATGGCCTCTGAGAAGAGGGGCCGGGCGGCCAAGCCTTTTTTGAGTATTTTAACGTCCGTGTTAGCCGACGAGCTGGCTGCGGCCGATCCGGTTGCTTTCACCGACCGCTGGTTGGACCTGGTTGACAAGGTGGCAGTCGATCTGACCAACCTCAATTTTGTGTCCTCACTTGAGCGGGTGGCTCCTCACCTAGCCTCTCAGTCCGACGGTCTAAGGCGGGGACCATGCGTGGACGTCTTTTTGGCTCTGGAGATAAAATACGATGGTTCAGTCCAGTTCTGCGGGCAGGACTCCAAAGGCCTTCTGGAGCATACAATAGGCCACCTGAGTCAGATGACCATTGCCGAGGCTTGGCTGGGGTCCAGGATGGAAGCCCAGCGAAACCTGGTTGGCCGGGGTTTGGGTCACGAGGCCTCCCCGGTCTGCTGCAACTGTTTCCACAACACCGACAAATATGATTTATTTAAAAAATTGGCTCAGAAGGATTAAAACCAAAACTTCGGCCGCCCCTAAGACCTTACTCAAAACTTTTTAATGGGACTTAGATTGAGGCCAGCGTCCGCTTCCAGTCTGAAACTGGGCTTTTGAGGCGGTAGCAGGGGCGGGGATAGTCAAAAAAACTTGGCTAATGGCCTTGACCTGGCCCGATGATGGCGTTTAAAATTAAGAGTTTTAAGCGGCCATAACCATGATTTGGAAAAAAATCCGGAAAAATTGTTCAAAGCTTTGGCCGTGATGAGTTATGGTAAAAGTTGGTCTTGATTTTGTTGGTTAAGTCAGCGGTCGCCGCCACTATACCGAAACGGCCGGGCCGGAAAATCTGACCGGTTGGGACTCAATATCCTCCTCTGGTGAACAACCGCTCCCCTAAAGGGAACCGGCTTCTGAAAAGAGGTCGGATGGTTCACAAGACTAAGGCATGGAAAAGTGTCTACGTTGGATTAGTCATTACACCCAGGGTTGTCGCCTCAGATCCTGGCTCTGTCGTTATGAGTTAAAAGTTCTCAAGCGGTGGGAACGGTGCTTATGATGTAAAAAGCTTTTCCAACATTGAATGGCCGTATTCCATCGACTCTGGTCAGCAAGATTCAGGCGCATACACGTGAATTTGAGCTGATTTGCAGTATTCTTCCAGTATCTGGAATAGTTTATGAAAAATCTGCGTTTGATATGCATGCTATTGTCAATCCGGAAGTATTAACCAACAAGGAATTATATCAGAAAGGACATCAATACGGTTATGAGAACACCAAAGCTTTTGTTTTGTATCGGGATTATCACACTTGTTAATGCTGCAGGGGGAAAAGTGAGGACAAGAAATTATAAGTCCATCATATTGTGTTTTGCAGTGAGGGAGGAAAAGACACTCCAAATAATTTAATAACAGTATGCTCTGCCTGCCACGGTAAGATACATGATGGAACAATTAAACCATCTTGGAAAGGTCAAAACCCTGATATTCTAGGACATGATACCAAACTAAATGTTATAGCAAAACGTTTGGGTGACTATCTAAGTACAATAGGTTTGTTGGCAAACACAGCATTTGTTTTTATAACTAAAATTAATATATTGTCATATAATTTAGAGAAGACGCATTGCAATTACGCAATTATGATAGCGTTAGAAAGTACTCAGATTGAAAAAAAATCTCAGACATATATTAAAAGATGTGTAGCTAAAGGCGATTATAAGTTGGCGATGGGCAAGCGTTCGGAAACAAGA
>JAISWF010000220.1 GCA_031271165.1 Deltaproteobacteria bacterium | reverse complement strand
CTTGTCTTATTGAGTTCTGCTCTCAATAAGGGCAAAAATTTTTATTTTTGGGCCCGACCAGAACGTCTGGGTTCTAACTTGAGATTTTTTTGAAAACAGGGTTTTTACACGAGCATCATATATGCAATTTTCTGTCAAAAGTTGACGTTCCCCAAGGTGTGCGCCTTGACCAATGATAAAACCAAATGGGTCAAAATTCAAATTGATATTTGGCTTGTCGATAACGTTGAATCTTGAGCCGAAGTCATTTAGAGCCAAGCGTTGACCATACTGATAACATAGTTTATTCTAAGGAAGAATTTTCACTTTCGGGGTGGCCAAATTCCGGTTGCGCTGGAGTTAGTTGATCTAGTTTGCGGTCCTGCTTCGGCGCCAACTTTATAATAATATTTCAATGATCAAAATCCTTATATACTTTTTGGCCAGCTCTTGGTCCTGTAATCAACAGGGGCCTAAGCCCAAGACCAGGACCGTACCAATGTCCAGGTTGGGGGGGATTGAATAATTCCTAGCTGCTTTCCGAAAAGTGGACCGCCCAATTGCTCAATATTGATGGCTAAATGCCTCCGGGCTAACCTTCGGGAAATTGCTGCCCGGAAATTGTTTGGATTTACGGACTGGGTCAAATCAAACTTTACATGGCCTGGGCCCTTGGCCGACTTCATCTTGGTCCTCAATGAAGTGGTCAAATTGACAGCAGAGAAGATCGATTTAGAGAGCTAACGGTGAGGCCAAGAGCCGGCCGAGAGAGTCGGCCGATTATATTCGACGTAAAATGGATGGTTTTTTTAGGCTAAGTCTTAAGTAATTTATTTTAAACTTTGATTTGGCTTTCAGAATTGCAGTGATCGTGTGCGGTTGAGTGAGAAAAGACGGAAAAACTAATCTTCGCATCATCAATGCTCTCCAGTGTCATATTGATGTAAATCCAACCAAAGCATTTTCCGACTCAATACCTAACCTTCGAACCCTCTGAGGATTTTGGTGCCGGAAAACGGCCTGCCGGGTTTTGGGCGGGGGCCAGCCCGAAAGAGCGTTCCCGGCCGAGATTTGAGTTTTTTTATTTCTGTTTTTGGGGGGGCGGTTTTCTGGGTCTCTGCGTGGGCTTCTTTAAGTTTTGGACATTGTTGGGTGCGTAACAATAGTCTGGGTTTGGCCAGTCATAAGGGAGTAGAAATGTCCGGTAGCAAATTTAACAACAAATCCCTGAAAGTAATTTTGCCAGTTTTGCTGGTTTTGATGGCCGCCCTCGGGTTATGTCTTTATAAGTTGACCAAAGACAACCGCGTCGATGTTGCCAGCGTGTCGGAAGCGACGACGCCGCCGGCGTCCGCCTCAATAGAATCTCAAATGCCAGCCGATGGTGTTTTCCATATCGGAGTTGTTACGGCTTCGGCCAAGCAAGGGCTAGACATTGCCCATGGAATATCTGAGATTTTACGTAAATATGGTTCGGTTGAGGACGGTGGGATTATTCGTCACGTCAACTATCCAGATAATTTTATCGCCGCTTTTGAGGAGACAGTAGCCATAATTGAGCATTTGGCCGACGACCCGCTTCTTAAGGTTATTTACATTATTGAGGGAGTACCAGGAACTGCTGACGCCTTTAAAAAAATAAGGAGCAAAAGACCAGATATTTTGCTTTTGGTAAGCGAAAGCCACGAAGATTCTGCTCTGATTGCCGAAGCCGCCGACTTGGTGGTCAACGCTGATTTTATTGCCCGGGGCTATCTTTTACCGTATGTGGCCAAGAAGTTAGGTGTTAAAACTTTTGTCCATGTCTCATTTCCTCGCCATATGATTGATGAGTCTTTGAATCGAAGACGGGCAATCATGGAATTAGCTTCAAAGGATCTGGGGATGGATTTTGTCTACAAAAACGCCCCGGACCCAACAGGGGAAGAGGGCCTGGAAGCGGCCCAAAATTTTATTTTAGAAAATGTCCCCAAGTGGCTTGATGAGTACGGTCTTGATACCGCCTTTTTCGCCACCAATAACGCTCACACTGCACCTTTGATTAAACAACTCATAGAGCACGGCGGTTTTTTTATTGAGGCCGACGTGCCTTCGCCCATTTTTGGATACTCAGAGGTTTTAAATCTTTCCTTTGATGACTTGAAAGTACCCGACTGGCAGTCTATCGTCAAGCGGGTTGAGGCGGCTTTGGTTGAAAGGGGAGCTGGCGGCCGGCTAGGCACGTGGACAGCGTCACTGTCATTTGCAAACCTTATGGCCATGGTCGAGTTTGGTCGCCTGGTGACCTTGGGCCAGGTCAAAAAAACAGACACCGATAAACTTTTGGAGCTCTTTAAGAATAGTTCCAATGGAGTCAACTGGAAAGGCTCCATTTTTATGGATCAGAATCAAAATGAAATTCCCAACATGCTACTTATTTACCAAGATACGTACATTTTTGGCCTTGGTTATGAGGAAACAACCTCTGTCAACGTACCCATAAAATATCGGACCGCTACTTTCGGAGAAGTAGACACCAAGGCCCCATTTTCGTTTCATATCGCCATAGCCACTGGTGCGATGGATCAGGGCGCCGAAGATGTTATTGCCGCTCAGGAGATGATTCGCCGCTACGGTAACGCTGACAATGGTGGACTCATTCATCACGTCATCTACCCGACAGATTACCTGGAAGACCCTGAAGCAATGGCCGAGCTGGTGGAAGGGCTGGCTGGAGATCCTCTTGTCAAGGTTATTGTTGTCAATCAAGCTATACCCGGGACGGCTGAAGGTTTCAGAAGGGTCAAAGAAAAAAGAAGTGACGTTTTTTGTCTTTCTGGGGAACCCCATGAACCACCCCAAGTAATTACCGATACTGCTGACCTGGTAGTGGCCGCTGATTTTGTTTCCAGAGGTTATTTGATTCCTTATGCGGCTAAGAAGTTAGGGGCCAAAAATTTAGTTCACGTCTCTTTCCCACGGCACCTGTCCTACGATACTATTAAACTGCGAGCTAAAATTATGGAGGAAGCCTCAAAGGAGTTAGGCCTTAATTTTTTCCATGAGACCGTTCCCGATCCGGCCAGCGAGGTTGGTGTGGATAAGGCTCGGGAATATGTCAGGGTTGCGGTCCCTGACTGGTTGAAAAAATATGGAACCGAGACGGCTTTTTTCGCCACCAACGACGCCCAAACCGAACCGCTAATCTCGCAGCTGGCCAAGGAAGGCGGTTATTTTGTTGAAGCCGACATTCCCTCCCCGCTTTTGGGTTTTCCTGGCGCATTTAACCTTGATCTGGAGCCTTTTTTGGGCCAATGGGGGCTCATCTTAAGTCTGGTCGAGGAGGCGGTTGTCGAGCAGGGCGGTGGCAATCGTATGGGGACTTGG
The DNA here is from genome assembly GCA_031271165.1 of Deltaproteobacteria bacterium. Taxonomy (GTDB): domain Bacteria; phylum Desulfobacterota; class Desulfarculia; order Adiutricales; family Adiutricaceae; genus JAISWF01. The sequence continues at coordinate 383 of JAISWF010000220.1, read as the reverse complement.
GCTTACCCCTTAGGGTTTACTCAGACCGCCGGTTTAGTAGAGTTTGGTAAACTCTTGACCGAGGGTAAAGCTAAACCTACCGACGTCAACGTTATTTTAGAATGCTTGGGCGTATTCACTCCAGGCGCGAGGTGGAGCGGGAGTTTTTTAAATGATCCGGTGACCGGAAAACCAATGCGTAATTATTTCCTCATTTATCAGGATACTTACATTTTTGGTCAGGGTTACATTGAGACCACTAAAGTAGAGATTCCGGACAAATATTTTTCTATGAAACCTGATCGCGCCGAGAAAAAACCGCGCCCAGTAACCATGCGTAAATCCAGATTTTGCGCGATTGCGCAACCTTTTTTAAAAAGCTTTGTCAGATTATGGGCGCAATT
>JAISWF010000099.1 GCA_031271165.1 Deltaproteobacteria bacterium | reverse complement strand
GTATTGTCGATAAACTCGCTTGCCCTATCGAAGATACAAAATAACCGTCTGACCAAAATGTCCGTTCTTTCCAAAAATGTTGCTGTAAAATAGGTTTGTATAATGGATTACGCCAAATATGATATGTAGAATATTGTTTAATTTTAAAATTATTATGTAAATAGATTGTGTAGACAAATAACTAATCAATAAATATGATTCTTGCCGAATTCTAACTCTGTTATTTCTTAAGCCATTTTTTCGGCACATTAGAGTAACAATTCTTTAATCGAGATGCCCATTTGGCCTAACAGTTTTTCTATATTTACAAACTAATACAAGATGAGCCAGCAACAAAAAGCGGCCCGTTTCGGGCAATCGGCACTTCCTGCAAAGACACCAGAGGCGGTCAGCAGTGCCCAGCGGCAACAACTGGTCTGCTGGCACAGCTGGTTGCAAACGCAGTCAGGAAAAATAAGGCCAGTCACTCAATTCCCCCAATACTTACAAGCTTGATCATCGTTTGCCCAGATTTTTGATTGCCTTGTCCTTAAACTAATTCAGCCCTGCTGAAACTGGGGCTAGAAATTTGCCCTTGCCCCGGATCTGACCTTAAAATTCTCGGTTGTCAACTGGTCCAAAAAATTGTTAACAGTAACCAATAGGCGGCTAAAGCGTTGATTTTACCGTACAATCGACAAAAAAAAGCCGTGAAGGCCAGCTTTGCAGTTAGTATCAATGGTTATAATTTAGGCTAATGGCGGAGACGGTGGGATTCGAACCCACGTGCCGGCTCATCACCGACAAGACGATTTCGAATCGCCCCCGTTACGGCCACTTCGGTACGTCTCCGCAAAGAAATTGCAATGTATTTTCCAGCTTTTTAAGAGTTGGAAGGCCAGGGGATAAACCCGCCAGCTAGAACTGCTGTTAATTTTACCAAAATTGGGGCAGCCAAAAAAGAAAAAAATAGCCCTTTTCATCTCAGCCCGCAAAAAATGGTCTAATTCCAGCGGCCAGGGATATGCGTACCGCAGGAAGGACACAGACCGTCACTGCTGAGGTGATTTTCGGAAATACAATAACCCTGCCGAGCCACTAGGAGCTTTCGGCAATTAGGGCAAAAGGTGTCGGAAAAATTGGGACCCTGGAGGTTGCCCAAGTAAACGTATTTCAAACCCGCAGAGCGTCCTATCTCACGTGCTTTAATCAAAGATGCCACCGGGGTGGGCTCCAAATCGTTCTGGCGGTATCTTGGGAAAAAACGGCTTACGTGCCAGGGCAGGTCCGGGCTCAGGGAAGCCAAATATCTGGTCAGGTTTTTTAATTCCGTCTCCGAATCATTGAGTCCGGGGATTAAAAGCGTGGTCACCTCCACCCAGATGCCCAAATACAGGGCCTTTTCAATGTTGCTCTTGACCTGGACCAAAGAGCCCTGGGTTATCCGGCTGTAAAAATCTTGGGTAAAAGCCTTAAGATCGATGTTCATGGCCGAAAGCGAGAGTGATTCCAAGATCGCAGTGTTCATTGAGCCGTTGGTGACCCAGATGACCGGTTGGCCGTCTTGGGCGGCCCGGGCTCCCAAGTCTAAGGCGTATTCGTAAAAGACCGTCGGTTCACTATAGGTAAAGGCCCAGCTGTCGGCGCCCTGCTCTAAGGCCAAGGCGGCTAGCCTGGAGACAATGTCGCCCGGAGGTGATTCCCCCGGCCAGTCGAGGTCGGGCCGGCTGAGGTGGTAGTTTTGGCAGCCCAGACAGGCCAAGTTACAGCCCGGGGCGCCAATGGAAAGGGTCAGGCTGCCCGGCCGGAAGTGGTAAAGGGGTTTTTTTTCAACTGGATCCAGGGAGATGGCCCCGGTATGGCCATAGTTGAGGGTTATCAGTTGGCCGTCCCGATTGAGCCTGACCCGGCAGAAGCCTCTTTGGCCAATAGCTGTGCGGCAGCCCCGAAAGCATAGGCGACAGATGATATCCCCAGAGGGGGCTTTGAACCACATCTGGGCCGGGTGACCGAAAGAGTTTCCTTTAGAACTCATTAAACATCACTAGGCCAATTTTCTGGCTGATGTCTTCAATGATCCAATCCAGGGCCTCCTCTTCCTGCATCTCGACTTGCCCTTGGTTGGAACTGACCATGAAGGTGCGAGAGCTGGAAAAGAAACTTCGTTTGGTTAATGGATTGCCGCCCTTGGGGTTGGGTCGGGTCATGGAGGCGTCCACCACGACCGTGACGGTGCGACTGGCTGAGGCCTCCGGTGTTTCTCGGCTGGCAATGCCGACAACGTCCCAGGAACCGCTGCCGACGGAGACGGAGAGAATAGTCATCGAAAGCTTGGCTTCGGACGAATTGGCTTGGATTATTAGGCCCGGAGTGCCGGAGAGCCTTTCAATGACTTCTTTGGTCAGGGCCGGGCCCAGGCGTCCGAAGCGGCTCCGGTTCATGGCTACCGGAACTGAGAGGGTCAGGGTTTCCCCGTCAAGGTCGAGCTGGTAGGGACTGGAGCTGAGACTGTAGCCGCATCCGGAAATGCCAAGAGCTAAGAGCAGGGACAAAATTAGAAGAATTAGCCAAGCCGGTTTAAACCTGGTCACAAGCTGGTTAGCTGCGGACGGCCACGAGTATTGGTGGGGGCAATGAGTCATTGGATTGATTGAGCTTATGGGGATCACAAAAGTCACGTAGCGGCCTCAGGTTGGCCGATTCGGCTCATCAGTTGGTCTAAAATGGCGTTGATGAAAGAGGTCGAGTCTTGATCGCCGAAATCTTTGGCCATCTCCAAGGCCTCGTTGAGACTGACTTTAGGGGGAATCTCGTCGCAGTAGCACATTTCGTAATAAGCCAGCCTCATTAGGGCCAGGTCAACCGGAGCCATCCGGTGGAGCCGCCAGTTATGGGCGACTATGGTGATGTCGCGATCGAGTTCGGACATATGTTCGACCGTGCCCAAATAAAGGGATTTGGCCATGGGCCAAGCCGATTCGAAGGTTGTGGGGTTGACCTCAAGGGCTGACTCAAGATCGTTTTTGGGGTCAAAGCTCTCTTCAAAAAGATGGAGACACTCCTCCGGCCTCAGCCCGCCGCCGGCGGCCTGGTGCTGAAATAAAAGCCGCAACGCCAGTTCTCTTGAGAGCCGGCGCTGTTTTTTGCTGTCATCGTAATCGGTCAAACAACAGCTCCCTCCGGTTCAGCCTTGCTCAATGAGACTGAGCAGACCGGCCATTTCCATGGCCGTCACCGCCGCTTCAAAGCCTTTGTTGCCGGATTTGGTTCCAGCCCGGTTGATGGCTTGTTCGACGGTGTCGCAGGTCAAAACCCCGTAGACCACTGGGACTCCGGTGGTCAGGGTTACCTGGGCCAAGCCTTTGATGGACTCGGCGGCAATATAATCAAAGTGAGGGGTGTCGCCCCGGATGATGGCCCCTAAAGCCACGACCGCATTGTAGCGGCCGGTTTTGGCGACCGCCTGAACGGTAAGCGGCAGTTCAAAGGCTCCCGGGGTTTTGACGACGGTCAAAAGGGATTCATCGCCGCCGTGCCTTAAAAAAGCATCGCAGGCTCCGGCTAAAAGTCGGTCGGTGATAAAACTGTTAAATCGGCTGACCACAAGGGCCATTTTCAGATCGCGGGCTGAGATTTGGGCTTCCAAAGTTTTGGTCATGATCCTGATACCTGATTTTTGGTGAGATGGAGAATATGTCCCATCTTGTTGCATTTAGTTTCCATATATTTAAGGTTCTCCGGTTTGGTCGGAACCTCAATGGGCACTCTTTCGACAATTTCCAGGCCGTAGCCTTGTAAAGCTACCATTTTGGCCGGGTTATTGGTTAAGAGGCGCATTTTTTTAATGCCGAGATCTCGTAAAACCTGAGCTCCCAAGCCATAATCTCTCAAATCATCGGCAAAACCCAAGGCCAAGTTGGCTTCCACCGTATCGGCGCCTTTATCTTGGAGGGCGTAGGCCTTAAGTTTGTTAACCAGCCCAATGCCCCGGCCCTCCTGGGGCACGTACAAAAGGACGCCACGGCCAGCAGCGGTGATTAGGCGAAGAGATTCATGAAGCTGATCCCCGCAGTCGCACCTGAGCGACCCTAAAGTATCCCCGGTCAGGCACTGGGAATGAACCCTCACCAGGACCGGCTCCTCATCGGCTAAATTGCCTAAGGACATGGCCAGATACTCAGAGCCGTCAACTTGGGCCCGGTAGGCATACAGATCAAAGACCGCTTTGGCGGTCGGGAGGATCGTTTTGGCCTCTAAAGTTACTAATTTTTCGTGTTTGAGACGGTAGGCAACCAGATCGGCGACGGTGATAACCTTGATGTCGTGTTTGGTGGAAAATTTTTCCAGATCCGGCAAACGGGACATGGTCCCATCCTCGTTCATGACTTCGCAAATCACCCCAGCCGGGATTAGACCCGCTAGTCGGGCCAGATCGACTGAGCCTTCGGTCTGGCCGGTGCGGACCAGAACGCCGCCGGGCTTGGCCCTCAAGGGAAAAATATGGCCCGGTACGACCAAATCGTCTGGCCCTGCCCCATCTTTGACTGCGGCTAAAATGGTTGTGGCCCGGTCAGCCGCTGAAATGCCCGTGGTCACTCCATGTCGGGCCTCGATAGATACGGTGAAGGCGGTCTGGAAGGGCGAGAGATTGTCTTTGGTCATCTGGGGCAGGCCCAAAGAATCGATCTTCTCAGCGGTCATGGCCAGACAAACCAGCCCTCGGGCGTGGGTAACCATAAAGTTAATGGCTTCCGGGGTGGCATGCTGAGCAGCCAACACCAGATCCCCTTCGTTTTCACGGTGTTCATCGTCGACCAAGATGACCATCCGGCCGTTTTTCACGTCGACCAAGGCTTCCTCAATAGTTGAGATCGGCATTTTCGTGGAAAATCCCTTCTACGCCGTGGTTCACACGGCGCCTACCGGCTCCCTCGGGTCAAAAGCAGCCGGACTAAAGAAAAAGCGGAAAGCTTTTCCGCAGAACCGCCCCATAATATCACGGATAAAGAAGTAGTTAAAGGAGCCAAAAAATACCGCAACTATAAGCCGGACCTCTTTGGAGTTGCGGCTATCTTTGGTTAAAACTTAAATCTGGCCTAATGGCCTATCAGAAGCCAAGTCAAAATGGCCAAATGGAGCATTGATTGATTGGTCTGGACTAGAGTTCAGGGTTTCCAGGCCCAGGCGGCCAAAACCGAACCCGGCAGTTTGGACGTCCAAGTCGGCCCTTGGTCAATCCTTTTGACGGTTTCTGACGGCGAGCACCAGAGCATAAATTTCTTTGCGCGGTCGTCCGTAGGCCTCCGACAGGGCGGTGGCCAGAATCTTGGTGGGCCGGTCATCTTGGAGGATAAAAGCTTCAATAGCCGCCAGATCGTCAGTTGAAGCCGGCCGGCTTTCGGCGGCGTCGGGAGGGCTGACCACAAGAGTCACCTCACCGCGCCGGGGTTTGAGGCGGACGTTTTCGGCCAGGGCCGGCAAATCCAAGTGAAGGTATTCCTCGTGGATTTTGGTCATCTCTCTGGCCATGAGGGCCGATCTCGGACCGAGAATGTCGGCCATATCGGCCAGACAATCAGCCAAGCGGTGAGGACTTTCAAAAAAGACCAGGGACTCGGGGCGATTTTTAAGTTCCTCCAGGCGTGTCCGTCGCTTGGGGCCGGTACTGGGGAGAAAGCCAGCAAAGGTAAAAGAGGAACTGATAAATCCAGAGGCCATCAGGGCGCAAATGATTGCTGACGGGCCTGGAATTGGGAAGACCGCATAGCCGGTGTCCACGGCTGCGGCAACCAGGCCGGCTCCCGGGTCAGAGATAGTTGGGGCCCCGGCGTCGGACAACAAGGCCACTCGGCCGCCACCAGCTAAAACCCGGTCAATACCCGGCCAGGATCGGTGGTGGTTTTGTTCCCGATAGCTGATCATAGGTTTTTTGAGGCCCAGGTAGTTTAAAAGTTTGACCGTCCGCCTGGTGTCCTCAGCCGCCACCAGATCGGCTCCCGTGAGGACCTCAATTGCCCTTTGACTCAGATCGCCCAAATTACCCAAAGGACCTGGCAAGAGGTACAGACCAGGGGTCAACTCTCTTTTTGATTCAAGATGGTCCATCGTTTAACCCCTAGGGCCTAAAACAAACGGGGTAGGTTCGATTTGGGCGTTTGAACAGGGCGGACTCCTTTATAGGTCATCCGATGGACGGGGGTCGGTCCGTAAAGTTCAAGCGCCTTAAGATGTTCCCGAGTACCATAACCTTTGTGCCTGTCAAAACCATACTGGGGATATACCAAGTGCAGCTCATCCATAATTCGGTCCCTGATTACCTTGGCGACGATGGAGGCGGCGGCAATGCTCAGAGACTTGGCGTCTCCGCCGACCACATATTTGAGGGGGACAGATGACTCAAAGAGCTGGTTGCCGTCAACCAGGCCGAGCTTGGGCCTAGGTTCAAGCTGGTCAATGGCTTCTCCCATAGCTGACAGAGAGGCCCTCAGAGGATTTAAGCTGTCAACCTCAGCTGAGGTTTTCACCGAGTAAGCCCAGCTGACGGCCTTGGAAGTAACCAGCTGGAAGGCTTCCAGCCTCGATTCAGGGGTCAGTTTTTTGGAGTCGTTGATGGCTTGGTGGTCAAAGGATTCAGGAAGGATGACGGCTGCGGCCACCAAGGGCCCAGCCAGGGGACCGCGTCCGGCCTCATCGAGTCCGGCCAAGGGCCGGACTCTCAAAGATTGGTCGAAGCGATAAAGAGGAGAAAAAAAGCCGATTTCGGGCGCAGGGGCCAAATCGGCTTTCAGATTGTCCAACAAGGATCCCGCCAAAACCGGCTTTTGGTCAGCGGCCTTTGGCCGCCGCTTTCCGGAAACGGACATAGGGGTACCCTCTAAGGACCTGGATTTTAAACTAAAACAAGCGTTTCCGATTGAAGCGGAGCTTACTTGAAATACAAATTCTTGGTCCGGACTTTGGCGGCCTTGCCTCTGAGTTTGCGCAGATAGTACAGGCGAGACCTTCTGACCCGGCCTTCAGTCAGTAGTTCAATTTTATCAATGCTGGGCGAATGGGTCGGAAAAATACGTTCAACCCCAATCCCGTTGGAAATTTTGCGGACCGTAAAGGTCGAATCCATGGTGCCTTTGCGGCGGCGGATGACTACGCCCTTAAATACCTGGACTCTTTCCTTATCGCCCTCTTTGATTCGGACATGGACGGCCACGGTATCACCAGCCCGGAAAGGCGGGAGGTCAAAGCGCATCTGTTCAAAATTTATGCTGGCCACTGCGTCCATAACGGCGGACTCCTTATAAGGCTGTTGACAGTTGGTTTTTAGCAGCTAAACCCCGGAATTAGGCACATCAATTGTACCCCCGGCGAAGGCGGCAAATTGTTATTATAAACTAAAAAGCCAGGTCAAGACAAGGGGATTTGTGATTTTTTTTAGGGTCCCAATAAAGCCGGGTTTATGAAAGTAATAGTTAAATTTAGGCAGGTAACATTTTAAAATAGTGTATTTTATATGTGAGCAGCAATTAAATATAAAATAAGAAAAAATTACACTGGAGCTGAACCCACTCTTAAAGTCTTAATTTTTATGAACACAGATTCGGTAACTACCAATATCAACAACTTAAGAGAGAGCCACCTGATTATCTGTCTAAAATCAATCAACCAGTTAAAAACTTTTTATGTTGATTTGATGATGGGCTGCCTAAACTGCAGCAGAATTGAGGGTGCCTCATCAATGGGGAATCTACAATCACCTCATGGATGATAGTCCCTCCAGTGTAAGCAGTAGCCAGCCGCATTGACCACGAGCTATGGGCCACTTTAATTGGCCGATGACCGAACACTTCCCTAGTGAGCGTTTGTTGGTAATCGTGAGGATTGTGGTGAAGCGTTAGTAGTGGAGAATCAGGGCAGCTAATTGAGCGCTGAAATAATCAATCAAGGTGCCGACGTTGTATCAATGTTCGGAAGGCAAAATCCTGGGTAGCGGTAACGCGAAGCTATTCAGCGACCCTGCGGCGTCTAAGAACCTGTCATGGTGGAAATTGAGTTGACGAGAGCAGTGAGATCTCCAAGTCACCTAAGGAGGTGACTCTAACGGACGGCAGGGGAAGCCAAAAGCTTAAGTCCAGTGCGTACGACTTGGAGAAGTTGGATGACCTCATAGTACCGTAGAAGCAGCCGAACAACCAGACTTGGGAGGAGGCTGTGGAGGGAAGGGGTCACGGAAGGAGAACATGGTTAGTCCTAACATTTCGCATCCGCAGTGATGTTTAAACCAACCTCAAACACGGGGGACTGAGGTGCCAAGTGGGATTAAACATGTACGTCAAGCAGCTAGAAGGGAGCCTTTCCCCAATCAATGTGGATACGTCAACATCTAACCGAGGAGCCCTGTGCGCTAAAGTGTGCCCGCAGGGAGCTGTGCGGGGGGACGCCCGAAAGGGCGTTCCCCCCGCGACTAAATTTAATAATTAAATGCAACACGTACATAAGTTCTCAGCAATTCTAATTTTGGAAAAATTCAAAATTTGGCATAGAAATTGACAAAGAAAAAAATAATAAATTTAGAGGATGTAGAAATTTTTAAAACCTGAATCCTGTTAAAAAAATTTT
>JAISWF010000045.1 GCA_031271165.1 Deltaproteobacteria bacterium | reverse complement strand
GGGAACCTTCCCCAATCAATGTGGATACGTCAACATCTAACCGAGGAGCCCTGTGCGCTAAAGTGTGCCCGCAGGGATCTGTGCGGGGGGACGCCCGAAAGGGCGTTCCCTACCGCGACGGGGCCAGGCGGCCCCCATCAATTTGGCCTCGGGGAGGCCATAGCGGGCGGTCGTTTTTTGTCTAAGGGGCGCCTTATCAGGGGCTGCGGTTTAACTTGGTTTTCTCTGAACCTTCGGGCAGAGTTTGATTTATCAGGATAAGGAATAAAATAGACTATATAAGCATAAATAATTAGATTTTTAAGATAAAATTTATTTAATATTTGTTTTGGTTTGACGTTACTGAGCAAATCCGGTATAATCTTTGCTCAAGAGGACGATCGCTCACCGTTGCGACCGTTGAGCCTGGGCGTAATATTGCTCAGCAAGGAATTTTGGTTTACAGCCTTCGGGTCAATAGAAATAAAATGAAAAAAGCATTGAGCCGCCCGAGGAAAAGTTTTGATCAAAAAGAAACCATGCTTTGGGGCAGACCGGCGCCGCTTGGTGCCAGATTGGTTTTTTTCGTCCAACATCGGCCCCGAAGAATTAATTTAAAGTCTTAAAATCTTTAAGTCTTTAGAAGATGGGCCCGGGCTTCCCTCGGCGACGGCTTCTGGCGGCAGTGATTGATAACTATTACTATTGAGTTTAAATTGGCCGCTCCAAATTTTGACTCCAGCGAACGACATATCTTTGATGACACTAAGTTTTTTTCCCGCCTATGATTATAATTGTAAAATAGATTAGTCGTTTTGCTTGGCCCATCATTAGTATAAATCTAATTTGATTTGAGGTAATCAAGAGTTAAAGAAATTTGTCCCAGAAAAAAGCTTTGAAAAAAGTTTTGGTTGTGGCGAAGGTGAGGCTATTTTTTTTAGCCTGTGGAGATGATTGCCATGTCCATCTTTCAAAATCTTAACGGATTAACCCTTCTATTTGTCGCTCTGTGTATTTTTGTCCTCGGATACCGATATTACGGCCTCTGGTTGGCTCAAAAAGTATTAAGGTTAGACTCAAAACGGATTACTCCTTCTGAGAACCTTAAAGATGGCGTTGATTACGTTAAAACCAATAAGATGGTTCTTTTTGGGTATCATTTTTCTTCGATTTCGGCGGCCGGGCCCCTTTTAGGGCCGGTCTTGGCCGCCCAATTTGGGTATTTGCCCGGGGCATTGTGGATCTTGTTCGGCTCGGTCCTGGCCGGGGCTGTCCACGACATGGTGGTTCTCTTTGCCTCGGTCCGGCATCGCGGCCGAAGCTTGGCCGCCGTGGCCGTTAGGGAAATAGGTCCGGTGGTCGGACTGGTTTCCTCAGTGGCGGTTTTGTTTATTGCGGTCCTCACTTTGGCTGGGCTGGCCATTGCGGTGGTCAACGCCATGTACGACAGTCCCTGGGGGACCTTTACGGTCTTTTCGACCATTCCGATTGCCTTTTTGACCGGGTTACTGTTCAAAGTCTTCCGAGACCAGGTGGCCATGGTCAGCGCCATCGGAGCGGGACTGTTGCTGGGAGCGGTTTTAGTCGGTCCTTATGTGGTCAGCAATCCCGTCTTGAGCCAGCTTTTCACCTTCGACCGCCGGACTCTGTCCTTGTTTGTGCCGATATACGGTTTGCTGGCCTCTATTACCCCTATTTGGCTTCTTTTATGTCCTCGGGATTATATTTCAACCTACCTCAAAATTGGGACGGTGGTCGCCCTAGCTGGAGGCGTCATCCTGGTTCGACCGGTCATATTGATGGATCCGGTGACCAGATTTGCCGCTGGGGGCGGACCGGTTATCGGTGGGCCCATTTTCCCCTTTCTCTTTATCACCATTGCTTGCGGCGCCCTTTCCGGGTTTCACGCCATCATCGGGACTGGGACGACCCCAAAGATGGTGGCCAACGAAAAAGACATCCTATTTGTCGGTTACGGGGCCATGCTGGCCGAAGGATTTGTGGCCATTATGGCTCTGATTGCCGCTACCACCTTGATCCCGGCCGACTATTTTGCCATCACTTCGTCTAAAGCGGCTTTTGCCTCCATGGGACTGGAGGCCGTTGATCTCAAGGCCCTGGAGGCGGCGGTCCGGGAGACTCTGGCCGATCGTCCGGGAGGGGGGGTGACGCTAGCCGCCGGCATGGCCAACATTTTTTCCTCCATCCCCGGCATGTCCGGGCTCATATCTTACTGGTACCACTTCGCCATAATGTTTGAGGCCGTTTTTATCCTGACAGCCATCGACAGCGGTACCAGGGTGGGACGGATGTTTTTGCAGGAACTATTGGGCCGTTTTTTCCCCATGTTTACTCGGCCCCACTGGTGGCCGGGCATGATCTTTACCAGCCTTTTGTTTACCTCGGCCTGGGGATATTTGGTGGTTACCGGGGATATCTCTTTTATCTGGCCGCTTTTCGGGATGAGCAACCAGCTCCTGGCCGCCTGTACCCTTATTATCGCCACCAGTATGCTCATTCGGTTAGGCCGGGCCCGCTATGCTTGGTGCACCGGTGTGCCGGGATTTTTGATGGCCGGGCTCACCATTTGGGCCGGTTCCATTCAGATTTTTCAGTCCTATCTGCCATCAGGCCGCTATATTCTAGCTGCTTTGGGTTTAGTTGTGGGGGTCATGATGATAGTCGTACTAGTCGGTTCGGTGTCGCGCCTTTTAGTTCTTTTGGCCATTAAGAACACAGTGTTGGATCCTTTCGGCGACAAAGTGCTGGCTTTGACTGAGGAATAATGCATTTTATCTCAAAATTTAGGCTTTCAGCCATACCCGTCCTGGTCGCTTTGGGGGCCTTAATTGGATTAGCCTCCTGCCAGCCGGCGGACTATGGTCAGCGTCCAAAGGTCGGAGAGATAACGCTCGCTTTTTTGGCCGACTTTCGTAATATCCCTGGAGTCACGGCCGAGGAGGTTCAGGCGGTAGAGCGTTTGCAGGCCGAAGGGCGGGTCATTGTCTTTGGGACCAACGAAAGCAATGAAGCCTATCCAACACGCCACCGGGGCAAAGGCGGTTTTTTGATCCGGCTGGGTGAATCGTTTTCCGAGATGCTGGGCCTAAAATTTAGTCATCAGTTTGTCGACCGCCGGCAGCTGGTAGGCGCCTTGGATTCCTCGGTGATCGACTTGGCAGGCGAAATCACCTATGACGCCGCCAATCGTCAAAAGTTTTTGATGACCACGCCCATTTTTGAGCGGCTGATTAAAGTGTACCGAAACAAAGGAAAACATTTGGACCGGCCGCCGTCACGAATCGGTTTTCTGGTCGGGGCTGGGGTCGAAAATCTTATTGTTCCGATCTTAAAGTCGCCGGTGGAAGTTTTTTTCGTCCAAGACCACCTTGAGGCGGTTACCAAATTAACCGATGGGACTTTGGACACTTTTTTTGACGATGCCATTGCCGATAATTTTTTCTCTCCTTATTCAGCCATTTCTTCGGACACTTTTTTACCCATTGTCAACAACCCGTTTTCTTTGGCCACCAAAGACCCGTCTCTGGCCGCAGTCATTTCTATCCTTCAAAAATTTCTCGACGCCGGTGGCACCGAATACCTTTTTAAGCTAAATTCCGAAACCTCGGCTGAAAATTTGAGGTTTTCCTTTGAAGACAGCCTCAATTCCGAGCAGACTTCCCTTCTCGAAGAACTAAGAGCCCGCCAGCGCCCCATTGCCGTGGCCGCCCCCTCTGACGACTATCCAGAATGCTTCTATAACGATAACACCAGTGGTTTTCAAGGCATCGCCGTGGACGTTCTTCGAGAGCTTGAGTTGATCACTGGCTTGACATTTGAAATCGTCAATCCCCCTGGGACCACTGAAAGCGATCTTAAAGATATGCTCTTAAGCGGTCAGGTTCAACTCATTGGGAGCCTTAATTATATTGAAGAGCATACCGAACGATTGGTCATGAGCAAATATCCATACAGTTTCGACCGATATGCCCTCTTGACAACCTTAAGTCACCCTGACATCAAGCTCTCCCAGATTGAGTACCAAACGGTAGGGCTGGTCCGCGACCACCACTTTGCCGAGATTTTTAAAAGATGGTTCCCCCAGAGCCGAGACGTAATTTACTACCGCTCCATGGAGTTGGCTAAGCAGGCTTTGCTGAGGGGGGACATTGATTTTATAATGGCCTCCAACACGTACCTGTTAAAACTGACCAATTACCTTGAGCAGCCGGTCTTCAAAGCCGGGATTACCTTTGAGGAAATTATTCCATCCGGTTTTGCCTACCGGATCAGAGATCGCCAGTTCGGTGAACTGATCGACCAAGCCTTGGCCTATGTGGATTTACCGCAGCTCCAATCGCACTGGTTTAGCCGCTTGTTTGACTACCGCCTCAAGTTTATCAAAGATTCAGCCCCTTTTTTGATCATCTTTTGTCTGCTGCTTTTGTTTTCCACCACTGGATTAGTGCGGGTCAACGCCAGAAATCGCCGGCTTAACCGCAACTTGGAGTCCATGGTTAACGCTCGGACCAGTCAGTTGATGGCCGCCCAGGTGGATTTGGAGCGGGAAAAACATTTTATGAGCAGCATGGTCGATTCCTGTCCGGTCAGTTTGATTATCACCAGCGACGGTAAGATACTGTTTTTAAATCCCATGGCCAGCTCTTTTTTGGGACGAAAGGTCGGCGAATGCTTAAAAGACAGTTTCATGGAACAAGAAGTCTATTTCGAATACGTTGACTATTTGGAAAAGGGTACTGACATTAACTGGTGGCCAACCAGATTTTTGCGGGCCGATGGGGAGGCGAGGGAAACTCTTCTAACCAGTTTCGCCAGCGATTATTACGGAGAAAAGGCCTATATGAGCTGGGTGACCGACGTAACCGAGCTTAGAAATAATGCCCGGGCTCTGATTTTGGCCAGAGACATCGCCGAAGACAGCGCCCGGGCTAAAAGCGAATTTTTGGCCAACATGAGCCACGAGATTCGAACCCCCATGAATGCCATCCTGGGGTTGACCCAGCTGACCCTTCAAACCGAACTTACCGAGACCCAGCGCGATTACTTGGAAAAAACAGCCAAGGCGGCCACCTCATTGGTGGGAATTATTAACGATATTTTGGATTTTTCTAAAATTGAAGCTGGAAAACTTTTAATGGAAAAAATTGATTTTCAGCTTGAGGACGTCTTAGACGGGGTCATTAATCTTTTTACTTTTCGGGCCAGCGACAAAAATTTGGAACTCTTGTTGTCGGTCGATGCGGATGTCCAAACCAACTTGGTGGGGGACCCCTTAAGGCTCAGTCAAGTCCTCAACAACCTCATGGGTAACGCCATGAAGTTTACCGAAAAAGGGGGCATCACGCTTTTGATTAATCAAAAGTCGGTCAGTCAAGGTACATGTGAGCTTTGTTTTCGAGTCAAGGATACCGGGATCGGACTTTCTCAGGAACAGATCGACAATCTCTTTACCGCCTTCAATCAGGCCGACAGCTCCTTTACCCGCCGTTACGGTGGAACGGGATTGGGGCTGGCCATTAGCAAAAGCTTGGTTGAGATGATGGATGGAAAAATTTGGGTCGAAGGCAGACTCGGGGAAGGCTGCGTTTTTTCATTCACTGTCCGCCTAGGCCTGGGAGCCAAGTCAAGGATTTACGCTGTTCCCCTGACGTTTCTGAAGGGACGTTCGGCCATTGCCGTTGACGACTATCCTGAGGCCCTCGAAGTGCTGGTTAAAAACCTGGCCTCTCTGGGTCTCAATGTGACGGAGGCCGGTTCTGGAGCTGAGGCTTTAAGGCTTTTAAGTAACAAAAGTTTTGGTAATCTGACTTATGATTTGGTGGTGACAGATTCCTTGAGCGGCCAGATCGACGCAACCTTTCTGGCCTCGGAACTTGAGCGGACGATGGACCCCAAGGTCAGGCCGATTTTGATTTTGACTTCCTCAGTCCGGACCCCAGCGCTTGGGACAACACCATCTGGAAGTGAGGCCCCCGAGGAGAGGCCAACCTTTCAGGCGGTTATCTCCAAACCGGTCACAATCCCTTCGTTGAGAAGCGTTTTGGTAGAGGTTTTTAAAGTTCGCCAAGGAAAAGGCCGCCGAAGGTCCTCGGCGGCCCTGAGGGAGGGCCTATCTATTGCCCATCTGGCCGGTTCAAAAATACTATTGGCCGAAGACAACGAAGTCAATCAGCTGGTGGCCTGCCGCCTGCTAAAAAATGCCGGCTTTGAGGTGGATGTGGCCAATAATGGCGCCGAAGCCGTCGAAATGGTTAAAAGCGGGGCTTATGATCTGGTGTTGATGGATATCCAGATGCCGGTCATGGACGGGCTTACGGCGACTAAGGCCATCAGGGCTCTACCGGAAATGGAGGCTCTGCCCATCGTGGCCATGACCGCCCATGCCATGAGTGGGGACCGAGAACAGAGCCTGTCCGTTGGCATGAACGATCACGTCACCAAACCGATTAATCTGCCCGAACTTTTCGGAGCTTTAGACCGCTGGCTTAAACCTAAAAACGAAACCGCTGTATAAGCTGGAACAGTTACCAAATTAAGGGACATATTTGGGCTGGGATGAGAATGCGAAGGAGGAGATTGCCGCATTTAAGACGAAAGGACTTCCAAAGCGCAAACTAAGAAAGTTTTTTCATTCTCAGCTATTGGAAGTTTGCCCAAAAGGGCAAAGAAGCTTAAGGCTGAACTCGGTTTTTTTAGGTCAAAATTACGAAAAAAAAATGAGTTCAGCTGCTTAATGTTTTCTATGAAACCTGATCGCGCCGAGAAAAAACCGCGCCCAGTAACCATGCGTAAATCCAGATTTTGCGCGATTGCGCAACCTTTTTTAAAAAGCTTTGTCAGATTATGGACGCAATT
>JAISWF010000021.1 GCA_031271165.1 Deltaproteobacteria bacterium | reverse complement strand
GAGATATCATCGATCGCATCGAAAGATGCAAGAATTTCTTTTTGTTGCTTGGTTAAGGCTTTTGTAAATCTGTATCGCCCGTTGGAATAAACGACATAAATGTTTTCAAGCTTATTAAGCGCTCTTTTGAGAGATGAAGAGTTCTTTGCTAAATACTCACCAAGTTGACCAAGTATATACGCCCTAATAGCAAGAGCTATAAATGTAACGAACACTTTTCCATCTGTCGTGCGCTCATTATGAGTTCTGATTCGACCGCCACCCATATCCACTTTTATTTGGTCAAACAATTTTTCGTCAGAATCTTTGGCCCGATAATAATAAAGCGAGTCTTCAGGTGTTGCTTTCATATCAGTTGAGAATAGGAGAAAGAAGCCTTTGTTTCGTCTCAATTGATCCACAGTGTTAATGTCTACAACAAAGTCAAACCCACTATCGCTATCATGTTTGGTAATAGAAAAAAATTTGTCGAATCTCTTAAGTTTACTTATCGGGCAACGTTTAAGCTCGCTGAGTTCTGCGAAAAGTTGATCAATACGATCGGAGAGCTCACTGCATAGATGTGCATGATTTTTAGGGTCGAAATACAACATTAACTTTCCGCTTACTCCGTAAATCTCTTTAGATTCCTGAACGCAGAACATTTCTTGATTGGCGAGCTTGTTAGAATAGCTATTTATCAGATTAATATTTTTTTCAACCATATCCTTCGAGATATCAAGGTATGCTGGGATGCCAATTGTGAAAGAGTTACAGCTTTTATTTAGGCTTTTGAAGCAATCTTCACTCATGAAGCCACCATCCAATATAAATTTTACGTTTTTAATACCAACAGATTTTGCATTTTCTAAAACATGAGATAGATTTGTTTTATCGGTCAGACTTCCATTATAACGGTTGTAGAATAAAGGTATTTTGCTGGTTTCGCAACAAAACATTCCAATATTGAATTGAGGTAAATCTTCATGGTCACGATTATAACCATACTCAACATCTGGAATCTCTTTTGAGTATGAAGAAACCGATGTTATATCGTAACAGACAGTATCGTTTTTTAAAGCTATAGTTACCCAGCGCTTGAAAAAATGATGACATTTTAACGCAGTGATCGACCCAAACAGTTTACTGCAACTTTGAGAACTCATAAGTTTGTGAAGCCCAGGTATAAAACTTTTTTCTTGGAAATCATCTATATCATCAACTGCATTACCTTTACGAATCATAAAAGCTACAACCGCAACTATCTCGTTAGTTTGGTCGCCAAATGTCTCTTGAAGGCATTCCCATAAACCCATATCTTTGCATGACTTTTGAATCAAGTAAGTGTAACCATAGCACCATACACTAAGGTCAGGTATATCCGGTATGACGTTGAACATTTCGTAGTAGTTGGAGTTAGGAATCATTTTGCCGCTTTCATCAACCTTGCCGATTACTTTTGACTTATTCCGAGGTTTTCCCTCATTGTTTCGGTAGTATTGCGTGTACTTGTATACGTATTTTTCCCCTTTTATTCCTGCAGTTTTGACATGAACTCCTTTGTCTGTTGGAATGTCGATTACAATATTGAGTGGTTTGGTCATATGACTTCCTCCTTGTATACGCTAATAATATCGTATACAAAAAAGAAAGCCAATAGACAATAAAAAAATAATTTAAACTTTGAAACCCATATGTAGCAATGGTTTGATTAAAATATGCTTAAAAATCCGATGAATAAAATTATGTATACGCTAAATTTTCTAGGAATTTAGGATCAACCAATAACTGTATGTTTCTCTTTAAATGAGCCATACAAAACTGGATTTTCACAGAATGGTGAAACTTAACGTATTTTCGGTAAGCACCGTGAAAATCGCAACCAATGATACCTTTGAAAAATCTTCCAAGATGCTCTTTAATGACTTCTGACGACCGATCGATTCCGATGGCGAAAATGGCCAAGGTCTTGGCTCGAACAATCCAGGTCCATGGGCCTTTCTCCGATTCTTTATACGACTATTTAAAGCAAGTTACTGAGCCAAACTTTTGATCGCCCAAAAAATGGCTTAAAAAAAGCACCAAAAAAAGAAGTAAAGGGTACTTAAACCTGGCCATCTTTTCGTTTGCCAGGATATCTTTCCTCTTCTATTTCCAAACTTTGGCCCAACGATGACCGCCGCATCTCGCCTCCGCCTCTTTTCTTCTCCTTTTTTATCTTTTTTCACTGAAAAGACTCTAATTAATTGAATAATGACCGGTCAGCCGACGGACCAAGCCATCAAATCAGAAAATCATTCACCGTCGACCAATCGGCGAATATTCCGGCCGGGCCGTCCGTTCTGGAGGGTCTACCGGTATCGGTCGATCAGGTGGGCCGCAAAATGATTCGGCGGCTGGGGTAGGGGGTGGTCGGTCATAAAATGTTTTCTACAAAAATGTAATTTCGCTGTAAAAATGGACCGAAAAAACAACACTTTTGAATCTTAATTTGATGAGCCGCCGGGGCTTTAAAAAACAATCACAATAAATTCAGTATATTATGAAATATATCCGCTCAATATGCTTTTGGCCTCTATTGTGCATAGTAAATCTGCGAGTATGGTTCTCGCCCTCCGTTCGTAGCTGTTTCGGTTAAAGGTTTCTCCTTTCCTTTGTCTGCGACAGTCTGTCAATCTACCTACTACTATTACCTGCCATGCCTCTCCTCTATGCCGTTGGCTGGTCCGGAATCGCCTCCGGATCAGTCAACCCGCCCTCACCCTCGGAGTAGGCAATTAAACGAATTTTGGTCGACTTTTCGGAGTCCGTTAATAATTATACGGCCTTAGGGCCAGAGTTTTGTCCATCAAGCACTTTTAGGAGGCAAATATGAATTGGGTCAAGTCTTTTTTATGTTTCTCGATCGTCTTACTTCTGGGTACGGCCCGTTTGGGCCTGGCTGCCGACGATACCATCAAGGTCGGCATCCTGCACTCTCTGTCTGGGACCATGGCTATCAGCGAGACCACTTTGAAGGATGTCATGCTCTTGCTTATTGAAGAGCAGAACAAGAAAGGCGGTCTATTAGGCAAGAAGTTGGAAGCGGTGGTGGTTGACCCGGCTTCCGATTGGCCACTCTTTGCCGAAAAAGCCATGCAGCTCCTGACCCAGGATAAGGTGGCGGCAGTTTTCGGTTGCTGGACCTCGGTTTCCCGCAAGTCAGTACTGCCGGTCTTTGAAGAACATAATGGGCTTTTGTTCTATCCGGTTCAATATGAAGGTCAAGAGTCAAGCAAAAACGTCATCTACACCGGGGCTGCCCCTAATCAGCAGTCAATTCCGGCTATAGATTACCTCTTAAACGACCTGGGGGTAAAGCGCTTCTACCTGGCCGGCACCGACTACGTTTTCCCCAGGACCTCAAACAAGATCATTGAAGCCTACCTCATCAGCAAAGGGGTGGCTCAGCAAGACATTATCGTCAACTACACCCCCTTCAGCCACAGCGACTGGCAGTCCATAGTTTCTGAAATCAAGCGCTTTGGCGGAGAAGGCAAAAAAGCGGCGGTCGTCTCCACCATCAACGGCGACGCCAACGTGCCTTTCTACAAAGAACTGGCTAACCAAGGCGTCACCGCCGACGCTATTCCGGTCATGGCCTTTTCGGTCGGCGAAGAAGAATTAAGCGGCATCGACACCGCCCCTCTGGTCGGTCACCTGGCCGCCTGGAACTACTTTCAGAGCGTGGAAAACCCGGCCAATGAAGAATTCATCAAGAGCTGGCACGCCTTCATCAAGGATGAAAAGAGAGTCACCAACGACCCCATGGAAGCCCACTTCATCGGTTTTAACCTTTGGGTCAAAGCCGTGGAAAAGGCCGGGGTCACCGACGTGGATGAAGTTTTGAAGGCCCTGGTCGGTCTGGAGACCCCCAACCTGACCGGCGGAACGGCCAAACTCCTGCCCAACCATCATCTGACCAAGCCGGTATTGATCGGCGAGATCCAGTCCGACGGCCAGTTCCAGGTGGTTTGGGAAACCGAGAAAGAGGTCGAGGGCGATGCCTGGTCTGATTATCTGCCCGAATCGGCTGATTTGATCGCCGATTGGACCGATCCCGTCAACTGCGGCAACTACAACGAGAAAACTAAAACTTGCGGTGGGGCCGAAGCCGCCGCCGCTCAGTGAATAATAACTGTTTAGAATAAAATGCCGGTTAAAAGTCTGATGCGACATTTAACCGGCATTTAAGAGGATTACATAATTTTTCCGCCGTTTAGAATTTTTTTATCAATCCAAGGGCAGTTTTTAGGACAAAAATAATTTAGAAGAACCATCTTCCAACAGATTACTGACTGATTTTGAAAAAGAGGTTCGTGCCGTAGTCGGTGGCGTCGCATGTGCCTGGGCCTTCATATGCCGCCTTGTTGCGGGCGGTCAGCATCCAGGACCCGGCGGCCAGAGGCACGAAAGCGACTTGACCTTTTTGATCGGTAGTGTCCACAAAGGCCTGGGCCGTGTCGGAAGCCAGGGACGAAAAGGCGTCGTAACGGCCCTTGACCTCGGCGCCGGGCAAGGGCTTGCCCTGGAAGAGGACCTGAAGGACAAGCTTCTGGCCTGGTTTGACCGTGCCTGGATGAACCTCCGGAACTATTTCGATGGGCAACCCCTGGGCCTTGACGGCTAAACTGGGAGTCACGTCTCCGTCGACCGAGACGATTCCTTTAGCTCCTTCGATGTAATAGCCGCACTCCGCGGCCCCCGGCGTCTCGTCCTTGCGTTTCATGGACCAGTCGCCGGAAGGGGTCCTTGACCAGTAGATAGGCTTGACGTCGCTGATGACCAGGTAAGTGGCTTTTTCCAGATTATCCTTGGAGGTGAAGGAGTAATTGGGGCTGCCCTGGCTAAGTTCAATCTTCCCTTTGGGACCGACGGCCCAGACCTGAAAGAAAGGCAGCTCTTCAGCCGGAATGTCTTCCAAGGTCGGGAAGTGGTGACCGTAACCGATGACGGCCTTTAGAGGCTGACCGACGGTGGGGTCGTCTGCCGTAGCCCACATGTCATGGGCGACAGCCGCAGAGGTCGGGAGCAAGGCGGCCATGGTCAGGGCGGCCATAGCCGCTAAAGTCAACATTACGGAAAAGCGTTTAAATTTGTGCATCAGTTTCTCCATAGGGCGTCGCCCCTGGCTTTCGATTTGGGGGCGGTTAGAGGGCCGAAAAGGCCCAGATTTAAATGATGAATTTTCAATGCAATAAATCAATCAATAAATGAATAAATAAATCAAAAATAGATGGGATAGATTCAGTATTTTTTTTAGCCCATATTTTGTTCTTAAATCGTTTTGGACCAATTTTTAGGCTTTTTGGGCTGATGGCTTATTTTTTTTCGGAACAGAAAGGCCAGTAAAGCGATATTGATGATGACGCTCAAGCCGAGGACGATTCGGTCCCAGGTCGGGGCCTGGGATCCTCCGGAGGCCATAGCTGGGCTGGGCTTTTGGTTGGAAGGCGGCTGATTGGTTTCAGACTCTGGT
>JAISWF010000154.1 GCA_031271165.1 Deltaproteobacteria bacterium | reverse complement strand
TGCATCAAGTTGGTTAGCTAGGATAACAGTCATCCACAAGGCTAAGGGTAACGCTTCTTAGCCGATGAATCTGGATCGCTGAACCGCTGTATGCCGAACGGCACGTACAGTGGTGTGGGGGGGGTGGGAAAGCCACCCCCTACCCGAATTCCGCAAGACACCTCAGGGAAAAGGAACAACAACGTAAGAGACGCCTTGAACGCAGTGGATTTTATCGTCCTGGCGTTGTTTTTCGCTTTCAGGCTTTGTTTTCACCCGCCTTAGAGCTTGCCAGGATTTCATTGGCCATTCGGAGAGCCGCCCATGCCTTGGGCCATCCGCTGTAAAAAAAAGATGCGTCAGGGCTTGGGCGATTTCTTCTTCCGTGGCGCCATTCTCCTTCATCTTGCTCAAGTGCAATGAGAGGGACGAATCAACAATAGCGCTCATCATAAGCGCAGGGGCCGTTATCAGGCTGCGAGCCCCGGTAGAAAACTGTGCCTCCTGCGGCTGGACCTTGCCGAAAGGGACGTCGAAGCTTATCCGGGCCAATTTTTGAGGGCCCATCCGCCGAACGCACCTCTGCCCGCCGTAACCTTTTGCGCCATGTCAGCATCCATCCTTTTGCGTGTTCTGCAAATCACGTATATTTGTTCCTCATTTGCGCCTTTGTTTGCCAGCAGTTTTGCCGTCACTTAGCCGATTCCCAACGAAGCCCCTGTAACAATAATCACCTTGTCTTTGATTGCCATGAGCCTTCTCCTTTCAATATGTGAGCGGGTTTTCTTACTTCTTTAATTCCAAGTCCGGCGCTCCGTCTCTTTACCGTGGCGTTCACGGTTTTTTAAGAGTTTTGCCGCATAATGGCCGATGCATATCCATAGCCCCATCATGGCGATATGGTCGGCAAAAACGGTGACCGGGCTTTTTTCATAATCAAGGAAGGCAAATTCAATGAGCACAAACATATAGGACGCCATATTTGCCTTATAGAAAGCCCACGCTCCATACCCGGCAATCGCCAAGGCGGCAATCCGCAGCATGGTGACAGGTAAAGCCAAAAGCGGTATTTGCTTTAAAGGTTTTTTTAACACGGCGTGTATCATTCCCCCATGAAGGCCAAGATGCATACTCATTAACACAAAGGCCCAAGATGAGGCGGCCAGGTGTAGGAGCCGCGCCAAGGCCATTGCGCCATCAATGGTGAGAAAGCCCAATACATACCCGGACATAACAGCGCCGCTGATGGCAAGGGAAATCACAGAAACCAAAACAAGCAGGTTAACCGTTGCCCGAAAAATACGGACTGCGGTGTATGTGCCCGTGAACAGATTTTTATACCACCCGACGTTCAGGAGGTTGTGGGCCAGAAAAAGCGCAATCATTGCCGTACCGGCCCATTCGTGTGCTTGCTGCCCGGAAACTTGAAAAGCCATTTGGAAGACAAGCAGCACGGCCATGGCCAGGTCAACGGACAGTTTGAAAATTGTCTTTGGTTTCATATTTTTGTTCAGTGCGCCGTTATGTCGTTTTGGCGAAGCCAAGCTGTTATATCATTAGCGAGGGAACCGCCTCCGGAGTAATGGACGGACAGAGCCACGCCCATGTCGGCATTGGGGACGAGTTTCGCTATGGCGGTCAGGCTCTGCCCGAAACGCCCCCCGCCGTGGCTGCAAAACGGTATGACCATCTTGTGGTCGAAGTCGTACTCCTCAAGGAACGAGGCGATCGGCATGGGTATGGATGCCCACCAGTTCGGGTAGCCGATAAGGATGGTGTCATATTGTCTCATATTGTCCACATGATTCGCCAGTTCAGGCCGTAGCTGTGCATTCTGGTCGCGCTGTGCTTCATTCAGCACGGTGTTGTAGTTGCTCGAATAAGGGTTGACGAGTTCAATTTCAAACAGATCCGCACCGGTTTGTTCCTGGATTTCCCTAGCGAGCCCCCTCGTGTTGCCGCCCCAAGAGAAGTAGGCAATCAATATTTTGCCGTTGCCGGAACCTTTTTTTGCCTTCGTCTCGGAGCCCGTGACGCTGCCGGCGCCGGGGGCGGCATTCAGCACAAGCCTGACGCCGATATTGAAACTGCCTTTGTCCTGAGCCATTGCGGCGCGGTAGGCGGAGCGCATGTTTTTTGCGAAATCGTTCCAGCCTCCGCCGCGATATATGCGCAGTGTGCCCGATGCGGGGCCGGTTGGGCTGCTTTGGGCCTGCGCATCATAATCACCGTAGTAATCCCATACCCACTCGCCCACATTGCCGTGCATGTCGTACAGCCCGAAGCCGTTTGGGGAAAAGCCGCCTACGGCGACCGTGGCCTGCCTGTATTCGCCCGGTTTGGTGTCAAGGTTGCCTTGGGAAAAATAGTTTTCCTCAATCCGGTAGGGATAGTGGCCGTAATAATTGGCTTGTTTGGCGCTGATCGAGTTTTCCGTGTTGAATGGCGTTGTCGTCCCTGCGCGGCAGGCATATTCCCATTCCGCTTCCGTGGGCAGTCGGTAGCCGTTTGCGCTGCGCTCCCATGTGACGGCCCGCCCGTTTATGGAGTAGGCCGGCGTCAAGCCTTCCTTTTCGCTGCGGGCGTTGCAATAGGCAATTGCGTCAAGCCAAGAGATGTTCTCGACCGGCAGGTCCGCACCGGAAAAGCTGCTTGGGTTGTCACCCATGACCGCTTGATATTCCGTTTGCGTCAGTTCATGACGGCTCATGCGGAAATCGCTGACCGCTACCGTGTGCAGTGTTTCGTCAGTACCGCGCCACGCTTCAGAATCCGGGCTTCCCATTTGAAATGAGCCGCCCCGGATCAATACAAAATTCTCTGGAATCTTCACGTCATTCACCTCTTGGGCTGCAGGCCCAGACAGGACATTGGCGGTTTCGCCGTCTGCCCCGCCATTGGCATTTTCTTCGCTTGGATTTACCGGCAAGGAGGAAAAGCTCGTCGTCCCAATGCCCGCGCCGCTGCTGTTTGTGTTGCCCGATGCTGCGGCTTCTGCCGCACCGTCGAGGCCTCCGCCGTTTGCGGCTCGCCCGGTGAATGTTTCCGCATTGACCCATGCGCTCGCTGCCGCAATAATAAGCAGCAGTAACAAGGCTAACGCAATATTTCGTCTCACCGCAGTGCCTCCCATGTTTTAAAATCCGGGTTGCCCAACCGGTACGCAACGGCGCTCACCGGATTCTTTGTGCCGGAATCCCTGACCTGAAGCCCGTCAAGCATAACTGTGTTCGGCTCAATATTCTTCAACCATACCAAATGCTTTGGGCTAATCCGACGCGGGCGGGCGGCGTCGCTTTCCGCCGTCGCAACCCGTTGTTTTCACCCCTGTGGCTTGGCCTGGGCAATTTGTCAAATCCCATCGGGGAAATTATAACCTGCGGTGAGCAATATGTATAATGCTTATATTACATATTAAAATATGTTTAAAAAGCATATTCCCTCGTGATACAATTTGACAAACGGAGGTGACTGCCCATGGATATCAGGGTATTGCGCTATTTTCTGACTGTGGCGAGGGAAGAAAATATTTTGAGGGCGTCCAAGGTTCTGCATGTGACCCAACCGACACTCTCGCGCCAGCTTATGGAATTGGAAGCGGACTTGGGCGTGAAGCTGTTTTTGCGCGGAAGCGGGATGCGGAGAATCATCTTGACCGAGGACGGCATGTTGTTGCGAAAGCGGGCGGAGGAAATCTTGGACTTGGTTGAAAAAACGGAGTTGGAACTGATAGCGCCGAGAACCGCCATCAGCGGCGAAATACATATAGGCAGCGGGGAAACCCACGTTATAAGCCTTCTGTCCAATGTGATTAGAAGCATCCGGGATGAATATCCTGATATAACTTTCCATTTTTTCAGCGGCAATGCGGATGACGTCACCGAGCGGTTGGACAAAGGCTTGATTGATTTCGGAATTTTGATCAATTCGGCCAACATCTCTAAGTATGATTCCATACGGCTTCCGGATGCAGACACCTGGGGCTTGCTCATGCCAAAAGATCATCCGTTGACCGGGAAGGATGTCATTTGCGCAAGCGATTTAAGCGGCATTCCCCTTATCGGGTCAAGCCAACGCCTGTCAAGCAATCTGTTAACAAAGTGGCTGAAAGACAACTGCGAAAAACTGAACTTTGCAGCAACTTACACGCTTCTTTACAATGCGTCGCTTTTGGTAAAGGCCGGTGTTGGCTGCGCATTGTGCCTTGACAGGATTGTCAGCACATCAGAGGACAGCGGGCTTTGTTTCCGGCCTCTGGAGCCGAAATTGGAAGCTTGTTGGTATATAGTCCGGAAAAGATACCAAGTGTTTTCGGGTGCATCCGGATACTTTCTGAAAAAAATTCAAGTGGCATTTGCAGAAGCCCAGAGTTATGAGACCGAATAAAGAGCATCGCTTTTGTTCTGATTATTCCGACATCGGAATAGCCAGGCATTCCGAAGGGCAGGGCGTTCCAAAGGATGAGACAGGCCGGCTTCAGGAGTATTGTGAGTCACTCCTGCCGTTCACCTATGGGGTTTTCTGTTTTGAGCGGCGGCGGATATGGCTCACCGGGTTGCGCCGGGCTTCTGACACGGATACGGAAACTTGCAAAAGGCATTGCTCCGGGTCTGCCGCACTCAACTCATCAAGCAGATATGTGTTGTACACGGGGCGGCAAAGGTCAGACCGTTCCGAGCCGCATATGCGGCCATGCGTCCGAGCCGGTCGTTTTTTTGCCCGTAATATCCCTGCGTGTAGCCCGTGAGATATAAACCGCGACCATTGTCTCTTGCCCGCCAGGATCATGGGAGAATAATCGTGCCGGCCGCAACGGGGCATATTGAAAATCCGACATGCTGTCAAACCAAGCGACGAATGAATAGGCGTGGTTCAGTTCTGGGGTGTGGCCACTCGGCGCAGAATAGGGAGAGCGCACCGTAAAATTCCTCGACGCCGTCTCGGTACTCGTTTGGTTCGCCCAATATTAGCCTCCTCTTGGCGGCTTGGCGCAGAAATATCTCCGATGCGTCTGCGAACAGTCCCTCGGTTATGAAATCAAGGTCCACGGCGATAACCGAGCGGGCTTCCCGCAAGTATCTTATCGCGTCTGCCAGTTCCTCTTGTTCCCTGCAGAGCAGCTTAAACAACTTCTTCGGCGTTCGGCCTGCTGCCAACTTCCGTATTGTGCTGTGCCGAACCCCGATCTTGGTCAGAATCCAGTTCATTTTTTGATCGTCGTGAGCTGCATGGGTGCGTAGTAGCGATAATCGTTCCTCAAGCTGGCCCCGGACGTCATACCCTGGCTCAATGGTACTCAATGACCGGATACAGCCCCTGGGATTAACCCAGCCTCCGAATTTTTTTTTCGGCCAATCCCCCCTGGGGGCCACTTGAATCCAGTTTAAACCCAACCGAACTCCGCCCTTCCAATTAATATGCTTTCCGTTAAAATAAATCCACCACTGATATCTAAAGCTTAGCCTTCCAGAATATTGAATTCTATAGCTTCAGCTTCAATGATTAGCTGTTCAGATTTTTAGGATTACTTGTGGTAAAATTTTAGGTGTTAGGACAAACCCTGGCCGAACGGTTAAGGATTGTTCGACCAGGGTCATTGTGGTTACAGGGCTGTTATTAAGCCGATTCCGAGCTGGCTTGGTCAAGCTGGCTGACCGAGGAAGCGGTCGATGACAAGTTGCGGGTGGAGACCATCAGAGCCACCAGGGCAGCGGTCAGAAGGGCAGAGCCGGCCAAAAGGGCGTAATCTTCCAGATTCAGAATTACGTAAAGAGTTCCGTAGAGGAAAGCGGTCAGAATTCCGACTACTGCGACTCTAACTTTTCGGCCGGTTACGGCCAGGCCGTAGCCGGTCACCAGGGCCACGTCCAAAGCCGAGGCCGCCAGGTACGAAACCCCGAAGCTCAGGTGTTCTGATAAGGCCAAAAGGACCAGGTAGAACAAGGCCAGAGCCAAACCGATTACGGCGTATTGAACCAGGTGAATTTTAGTGGCCTGGGATTCTGAAAGGACAAAGATCAAAAAGGTTAATGTAATGAACATGATGGCATATTTGACAGCTCTTTCGGTTTTGAGGTAACCCTCAACCGGATTAATAAGATATACTCCGGCTGTAAATTCTCCATAAATACTGTCTTCTGATGAGTTGCATTGTTCATAATTGCCATCGCACTTGGGGGGTGGGCCGTCCTGGGGGATGTTCCGGAGGCTCTGATAGGTGTGCACCATGGCCGGTATGCGCCAGTCGGCGGTAAAGCCGTCGGAGGATATTTGTCGGCTGGCCGGAAGTCCATTACCGACAAAGCTGGGATGGGGCCAGTTGGAACGCAGTGATATAGTCGTGTCGTCGGCAATAGCGGCGATCCTGAGGCTGGCTGAGCCGTTGAAGCCCAAATCAAAGGAAAATTCTGTTGTACCAAAGCTTTGGGAAAGATCAACCGCTGCTGAAAAGCCTTGGGGCAGTCCCTTGAGACTGCCGATTCCAGGGTCGAATTTGTACTCGCCGCCCCCTAAATTGAGCTTGCCAACCGTCGTCAGGGCGGTGGTATCGCTTAAGCCGACCACCACTTTGGCTTGAGCCCAGTTAATACTGGTTAGAGTTTCTTCGATCGACAGGCGTTTGACGAACTCTTCTTTGGTTGGAAGAGCAAAGCGGCCGGAAAGTTTAAGAGCCGAGCTCCAGACCAGGACCTCATAAATACCCCGGCTTCTGGTTTGGGTTTTCAGGTCGCCATCGGTGGTCAGGATTTCGGGGGTCAAAGCCGCCCATCTGGTCGCTTCGACCTCTCGCCGGACGGTCCTGAAAGTGAGTTCGCTTTCGTTGGTTTTAATATCTTGGTCGGTTGATGGCGTTCCAGAGCTGACGGCTGGAGGAGCGAGTCCAGTCAACAGTGGTACTTTTTCAGTGATATAATAGGTTACTGTGTAGGGCACGGCCAAAATCGGTCCAATCAAAACCTGGGAGTTGCCCCATTCATTGGCCAGATTGTTGACAAAATTTATTTGGTGGTATTCACGTTCGGTGACCAGTTTCTTAATAAGGTTGACGGGGATTAAAAGAAGTAAGATCAAAACCGCCATGGAACCAAGTCGCACAGCCGAAGCGACCGCTTTTTTGTTTTCTATCAGGGTAACTGAGCCCCGCTTGATGGCCATAGCCGAACTTTTGGCCTGGTTTATCCTGTTTTTTTTGCCTGTTAAAAGGTTGTTATCACAGCCGTCTGTAAGTTCCTGGGAATTAGTGTTTGATAATGGCGCCTTGGGTGGGTCTGGGACCAGAGAAGAAGACTGGTCTTGGGGATGATTAGTTATGCGGCGGAAAAGAATAATACCGCCCATAATTAAAACGGCCAAAAGAGACAAAAGTATTAGTGTTCCTACAATTTCGAAAAAATCTGGCATGGCCTACCTCCACCATTAAATCTGCACATATTTTTTAGATCTAACCCCAAAAGGAGTTTTAAGAAAACCGGCCGGCGGCCGACTTGCTTTGATAATAGATTTGTCAGGTTGAAATAGTATGGAGAAATCGTGGAGAGTCGGTGGCTTGAAGGTGATGATTTGGTTTATTAGGCGAGCCCGGCTATAATCGCTGGCTAATAGTGGTGCTAAAGGCCGAGGAGAGAAAAAATGATCGGTAAAAACCCCAGGTTAATGGCCAACAGGGTTAGGCCTGAAAAAGTGAAAATTCAAGTCTTGTTGAAACTAGCTTTAGATAGGACAAATTTTAGATAGAATTATTTTAATTTTATGTGACTGTATAAATGATCGACCTGTAAAAAC
This sequence comes from Deltaproteobacteria bacterium, assembly GCA_031271165.1. Taxonomy (GTDB): domain Bacteria; phylum Desulfobacterota; class Desulfarculia; order Adiutricales; family Adiutricaceae; genus JAISWF01. The sequence continues at coordinate 8,683 of JAISWF010000154.1, read as the reverse complement.
TTTCGGTCAAAAAAATGGACTTTTTCACAACAATTGAGGAGACTGTAAACGGTTACAAGGGAAGCAACAGCTATAGTCACGAAATACGTTTCTTTGCCAATAATTTTACTATGTTATCTATTGATATGGCAAGCATGTATAAGCCTGTATAACAAATAGAGCAATTTTTCAAGCTAATTAAACAACATCTAAAGGTCAAATCTTTTCTCGGTACGAGCCCCAACGCCGTTAAAACCTAGCTGTACACTGCTCTAAATGACCATCCTCTGAGATACATGCCAGCGGTTGCCAAGGTGAATTGGTGCCTCCCACAATTGTTGGCTTTGCTCCAGTTGGCCCCCCCACCGGCATTGAAACGTGTACGCCTAGCTGGAAAAAAAGCTTAAGTCGCCGTTACCCAACAATGCCCTGGTTTTAAGGAAAAGTTATTTTGACCAAGCTATTTTAGGTCGACTTGAACGTTATTTGGCTTTCTGTCATAAGGCCCAGGTCGGGACAGGTCCGATTTGTGGGACAGCTAAACCAGAAAACCCAAGCCAGCACTGTCTTGAGGGGATGAGTCCCATGAACGCCATCAACCCTTCGCCTCGTAAGGGCTTGAGATGGTTAAGTCTCCATCCCTAACCCTCCCTGGGGAGTTCGACCCAGGGCGTTTTTTTGGATAGCATCCTGGAGAATTGGCTAAAGGGGGGGATAGGATTTTAAATCGCCGGTTTGGGACGATGAGATGGCCTTAATTCCTTGGGTTTATCCTGCCCACCACCAAGTCTGACGGTTTTCTTAGAAAGCTGTAAGCCCAGCCAATACCTTAAGGGCGAAAATAAGTGTTTGGCTTTAACGGAAAGCCATTGGCTCATTTAAGCTCCAATTCACCATGTTCAATCTGCTCGGCAATCACCCGTCCGTCAATTTTTAACCTCTAAATCAATTACAGCCGCCCTTTAGTTAAACTGGACATTGACCTTGTTTATTTAGTAAAATAAGCCTGTTTTTTTAAAGGGCCGCCCTTGAAGAACTCCACGGTAAAAAGTGGTTTTTCTGATTTAGGCCAAAGGCGTCGCAAGGGTTCTAGCCGCCGATGGGCGGCAGTTTTTTTTGTCTTTTTTTCTTTGAGGTTTAAGGTTTGTCCAAACATCCGCCGCAGATTCTAGAGCTGATTGACCGTCTGGCCCGTCTTCCTGGGCTGGGCACTAAAAGCGCCACCCGGCTGGCTCTTTATTTTTTAACCCGCGACATTGAGGAGATCAGGGGTTTGGCTGAGGCCTTAATGGCCGTCAAAACCGATATTAGATTTTGCTCGGTTTGTCACAATTATACCCAGAGTGATCCATGCCCCATGTGCTCTGATTTAGAGCGCGATCATTCCAAGATCTGTGTAGTGGAAACTCCCGCCGACATGTTGGCCATTGAGGGTAGCGGTTTGTATCGCGGGCTTTATCATGTCCTGGGCGGGGTTTTGAGCCCGCTTTCGGGCATCGGCCCGGGAGAGCTTCATATTAGCGATCTTTTCGAGCGCATCCAGAAAGCGGCCGAGGCCGGACAACCGGTTGAGGAAGTTCTTCTGGCGACCGGGAGTTCCTCCGAAGCCGAGTCTACCTGCGTCTATATATCCGGGCATCTCAGAGACAAGGCGGTCACCGTGACCCGTCTGGCCCGGGGTTTGCCGCTGGGGGTGGATTTGGAGTATGTCGACGGTGGAACCCTCAAGCAGGCTCTGGAATTTAGGCGGCAGGCCTGAAAATGGTTTTTTTGGTAAATATTCAAGAAAGGACATTAAAATGATTATTATTATTAACAAAGTAGGCAAGTAACGTTGTAGTGTTTTCCAGGTTAAAAATCGAGGCAAAAATTGAAAGAAAAGCCGAAAAGAAAAGCCGTTAAGGCAAAAAAAGTCGAATTGGTCACCGCCCCCCGTAACGGGGCCCAAGTTATTATAGATTTTTTGAAGTCCGCTGGGACCGAGGTCATCTTCGGTTATCCAGGCGGGCAAGTCATTCCCCTTTACGATGCCCTCTACGATTCCGGGCTCCGTCATGTGCTGGCCCGCCACGAGCAGGGAGCCATCCACGCTGCCGACGGCTACGCCCGAGCCTCGGGCAAAGTCGGGGTGGTTATTGCCACCAGCGGCCCTGGGGCCACTAATTTGGTGACGGGTCTAGCCACCGCCCACATGGACAGTGTTCCCCTTTTGGCCATTACCGGTCAAGTGCCCACTACCTCCCTGGGCAATGACAGCTTTCAGGAAGCCGACATTTACGGCATTTCCATTCCCATTACCAAATACAACTATCTGGTCAAAGATCCGGCCCTGCTTCCTTCTATCTTGCAGGAGGCCCATTATCTGGCCGGAAGCGGCCGCTGCGGTCCGGTCTTGGTGGATATCCCCAAGGACATTCAGACCACCCTCATTACAGCCGCTTCCGGGCCCTCGGATTTGCCGGACAAGCAAAATGGCAGCCGGTTCAGTGAGCAGCAGCTTGAGGCCATGATCGAGGCCCTGACCTTAAGTCAGAGGCCGGTTATATACCTCGGCGGCGGGGCCACTCTTACCGGGGTTGGCCCCGACATTCTGACTTTGGCGGAAAAGCTTGATATTGCGGTGGTAACCACCCTTCAGGCCAAAGGAGTTTTTCCCGACAGTCATCCTCTGTCTTTGGGGCTTCCAGGCATGCACGGCTCCAAATACGCCAATTTGGCCATCAACGAAAGCGATCTCATAGTCGGACTGGGAGTCAGATTTGACGATCGGGTGGTGGGTAATGTCAGGCGTTTTGCCCCCTTGGCCCGCATCGTCCACGTCGATATTGACCCGGCTGAAATTGGAAAGCGCCTGGCTGTTGATGTGGCCGTGGTCGGCGATTTGCGGGAAGTTTTGCCCAAGGTTTTGGCCAAGATCAAAAAAAGCAGCCGCCCCGAATGGCGCCAGCGCCTCACCGAGCTTCGGACGCTCTATCCCATGGAAGTCCCGGCCTCCTCGGGGACCATTAAGCCTCAGGCAGCTATTAAGACACTGTCGGATCTCTGTAATGGCGGGGCCATTGTGGTTACCGACGTTGGACAGCATCAAATGTGGGCCGCTCAGTACTTCCAGTGTGAGCAGCCGCGCCACTTTCTGTCCTCCGGAGGCCTCGGCACCATGGGCTATGGGCTACCGGCGGCTATAGGGGCCCAATTGGCCCGTCCGGATCGACCAGTGGTCCTGGTGACCGGCGACGGCAGCTTCCAGATGAATATTCAGGAACTGGCCACGGTCGTTGAAAATGAGCTACCGGTGAAGATCATGCTGATCAATAACGGTTGTCTGGGCATGGTCCGGCAGTGGCAGCAGTTTTTCTTCAACCGCCGCTATTCCCAGACCGTTTTTCGTTATAATCCCGATTTTGCGGGCTTGGCTAAGGCTTATGGGCTGGATTCCAAAAAGATATCTAAACCCAAAGAGGTGGACCGGGCGCTCGACTGGCTCATCAACAACCCAGGCCCGACCTTCTTGGAAGTGGAAGTGGATACTGAAGAGAACGTTTTGCCGATGATCCCAGCCGGACAAGGTCAGACTGATTTCTTTGAGGTAGCGGAGGACGAACAGTGAAAAAGATACTGTCCATATTGGTTCGCAATCGTCCTGGCGTCTTATCCCATGTGGCCGGACTTGTTACCCGCCGAGGGTACAACGTCGAGTCCATCGCCGCCGGCCCCACCGAAAACCAGGCCGTTACCCGCATAACGCTGGTGGTTTCCGGGGACGGAGCCATGCTCGATCAGGTGGCCAAACAGGTTGGCAAGCTGGTGGACGTGATCTCCCTCGAAGATCTTCCGTTGGAAGAAGCCATGACCGGAGAACTGGCCATCATTACCGTTAATGTCGATCGGGGCCGCCGGGCCGAGATGCTTAACCTCATCAACTTGCTGGGGCTGACCTTAACTGACATCCGAGACGACAGTCTCAGTGTGATGGCCGCCGGAACAGCTAAATCGGTCCATATGGCCATCACCGGCCTTCAGCCCTTCGGGATCAGGGCCTTGGCCAGAACTGGCCTGGTCGCTCTCTCCCGCCCTGGGGACCCTATGGCTACCGGGCAGGAGGACGAGCAGTAAATGGCCACGCCAAAAAATACCTCGGCCGGGTCAGCGGTTGGTTCGGGCTCACTCAGAAGGGCCAACGTTGTTCGCCAGACCAAAGAGACTGATTTAACGGTCGCCTTGGCCCTTGACGGGGGCGCAGTTGACATCACTCTCAACACGCCGGGCTTTTTTGTTCATATGCTCAATACCTTGGCTGTATACGCCGGTTGGGGACTGTCCCTGAGCGGCTGCGGAGATGTTAAGGTTGATGCCCACCACACGGTCGAGGACGTCGGGTTGGTCCTGGGGGAAGCCATCAGCCTGTCTTTGGGCGACTACACCGGCCATGCCCGTTTCGGCTGGGCTTTGGTTCCAATGGATGAGGCCTTGGCTGAGGCGGCTTTGGATGTGGGCCGGCGGCCATACTTGAGTCTTTCGGTCGACTGGCCCCAACCGGTAACCGGCGATTTTGAACTCTGCCTGGTGGAAGAGTTTTTCCGGGCTCTGGCCCAAAAAGCCGGCTTTACTCTTCACCTGATATTCCGTCACGGGGCTAATAGCCACCATATCTGTGAGGCCATTTTCAAGGCTGCGGGCCTAGCTGCCCGGCAGGCTTTGGCGGTCAAGCCTGGTGGGGTTTTTTCTACCAAAGGAGTGCTTTAGACTGTGCGATTGATTCCGGCAATCGATCTCAAGGACGGTCAGTGCGTCAGGCTTTTTAAAGGCCGTTTTGAGGACAAAACTGTTTACAGTCATGATCCAGTGGGAGTCGCCCGCCGCTGGGCCGCTGAGGGAGCTGAGGTGATCCATCTGGTGGACCTTGATGCCTCGGTCGGCAACAACAGCGCCAACTTCATGGCCATTGAGGCTATCCGCCGAGCGGTGGACGTGGAATTGGAATTAGGCGGCGGCCTGAAAACCATGGAATCGCTTCAAAGGTGGTTTGAGGCCGGAATCGACCGGTTGGTTTTGGGAACAGCGGTCTGCTTCGATCGGGCTCTGGTCGAACAGGCAGCTACCCGCTGGCCCGATTGCATATACGCCGCTTTGGATGCCGCCGGCCGCCAAGTTCGCGTCCGAGGCTGGCTGGAGGATGGGGGGGCGGATCTTTTGGAGGCCGCTGAAAGCCTGCCCGATATTGGGATCAGCCTCATTATCTATACCGACGTTGACCGCGACGGTACTCAGACTGGTCCAAACCTGGAAATGGCTGACCGGGTGGCCGAAGTATCCGGGCTTCCCATCATCATCAGCGGAGGAATTTCTGGACTTGAGGATTTGCGGCAGATTTGTGCCCATCAACAGAGATTCTTTGATGGGGTTATTTCAGGAAAAGCGCTCTATGAGGGCACTTTAGATTTTCGGGAAGGGCAGGCCATCCTTTCAGCCCGCCCCGGCTCTGGAAGATGACCCCCCGCCTAACCAGCCAGCTTATGGCCAAGTCGCAATTGCGGCTAGTCCTTCTTGGCTCCCGTCCTGCCTTTGAGTAAAGGCTCCCTGATGGTCATGGACAAAACGACCCTGGAAATGCTTGAGTACGATGGGGTCCTACAATGGCTGGCCGAAGAGACCCACTCGGAGCCTGGGGCCGACCGGGCTCTGGGGCTTCTCCCAGAACTGTCGGCCGAACAAATAAAACAATCCTGGGCCGCCATTAGCGAGGCTAAGAGCATACTGGACACTTCGGAAAGTCCGGATTTGCGCGATCATCTGGATTTAGGCTTTCTTTTGGCTAGGCTCGGCCCCGAAGGGGCCAGACTTGAGCCCGATGAGCTTCGTCTGGTTGGCCTGGAGGCGGAGACTTCCACCAGAGTTCGTCAATGGTTCGGAACCGCCGAAGTTGAATTTCCCACCCTCGCCCCGCTGGCAGCCGATCTAAACGACTTTTCTGACTTTACCTCTCTTTTGGCCCGAACTCTGGGGCCGGACGGCGAAATTTTGGACAGCGCCAGTCCCCGGCTGGCCCAGCTTCGCCTGGAACTCGGGTCCACCCGCTCGGCTCTGACTATGAAATTGAGCGATCTGATGCGCTCAGAAGAGTTTCAGCCGGTTTTGATGGATGAGCTGATAACGACCAGAAACGAACGCTTCGTCCTGCCGGTCCGGGCCTCAGCGGCCGGTCGGCGCCGGGGCCTGGTTCACGATTGGTCCAAAAGCGGGCAGACCGCTTATCTTGAGCCTTTGGAGACGGTTGAGGACAACAATCGCCTGGCTAAAATCAAGCTTGAAGAGCGCCGGGAAATTGAAAGGATTTTGGCTCGGGTTTCGGCTATTTGCCGAGAACTTACCCCAGCCCTGGCTTTGGCGGGAACAGCCCTGACTCAGATCGATGTGGTCATGGCTCAGGCGCGTTTGGCAGTGGTTTGGCGGGCTGGCCGGGCCGATCACGTTCCGGGGGCGGGGTTAAAATTTATAGCGGCTCGCCATCCCCTTTTGGAACGCCGTCTGACTGCCGCCGGCCGAGCGGTAGTCCCATTGGATCTAACGGTTGGGCCGGAAAACCCGGTGACCGTAATATCCGGTACCAACACCGGCGGCAAAACGGTGGCTCTGAAAACTTTGGGACTGGTGGCGGTCATGGCCTTGGCCGGGCTGCCGCTTCCGGTCTCTGACGGCAGCCATCTTGACTTTCCCAGTAAGGTTGTGGCCGTCATGGGGGACCGTCAGGACATGTCCAGCGATCTTTCCACTTTTTCCGGACATATCCGTGCTTTGGACGGAGTCCTCAAGACGGCTGAAAAAGGGGTTTTGACGGTTATTGACGAACTGGGCTCGGGAACCGATCCGTCCGAGGGGGCGGCTCTGGGGCTGGCGGTCTTGGAAAAGCTGGTTGGTAGCGGGGCTTTGGTGGTTGCGGCAACTCACTTCCATCTGATCAAGAGCTGGGCGGCGGTAACCCCCGGGGTGGTTTCGGTTTCGGTTAACACCTCGCCTTCGGGGACGCCAGTTTACGGCCTCAGTTACGGCACCCCTGGTTTTTCCGGAGGACTAATGATGGCCAGGCGCCTGGGCCTGGCTGAGGATTTAGTCGATCGAGCCGAGAGTTTTTTGGATGATGGGCACCGTCGGGCGGTGGAGATTTTAAAGCGTCTTGACGAAGAGCGGGGGGCTCTGGCCGCCGAGCGCCAGGCCTTATTTGAGGCCCGCAAGCTCGTTCAAGAGCGCGAGCGGCAGCGTCAGGATTTATTTGAACGGGAGCGTACGAGTTTTAATCGGCAAGCTAGAGAGCAGGCGGCGGCCATCAAGAGTCAATTGACCGTAAACCGGCGGGAATTTGAGGCCCTGAAAGAAGAACTGCGCAAGGCGGCCGGGGAGGGCAATCAAAGTGCTCTGGTTCGCCTTAGTCTCAGACGGGCGGAGCAGGAAAAAGAGCTCGAAGCGGTCAAACCCAATATTATTGAGCCTGGTCCCGGGCGACCGGCTTCCGACTTGAGCGAAGGAGCATCCGTTTTTGTTCAGAGCTTAGGCCGGGGCGGGACAATTAAATACGCCAACCCAGAGAAAAACGAATACACCGTGGAAACCGGTGGTATGACTGTTAAGGCCCGAAGGGAAGGCCTTTTTGAGCCTCCCAAAAAAGAATCTCGAACCAACCGGTCGGTAGTCAACCTCACCCTGGCTCCCGACGAGCCCCAGTTGTCACTTAACCTCCTGGGCCATACCGTCGACGAGGCCCAGTCCATTATCGATCGGGAAATCGACCGGGCCATCGTTGGCGGCCGCGACCGGTTGACTATCATTCACGGGTTGGGGACGGGTCGACTCAAGCAGGGGATCGTCAGTCATCTGAAAAAGCACCCTCTGGTCAGGTCTTTTGCCAGCCCAGCCAATACCCCCGGCGGGGCCGGGATAACCGAAGTCGAACTGGGCTCTTGAGACAGGGCTGATTAATAAGAGCCTTTGTAATACTCAATGATGGGCGCTAATTGGGCCTCTTGGCTGACAATCAGCTTTTTTTCCTGGTCGTTGAGCAATATGGCCAAGCCCAGTTCATTGACTATGCTTTTCTGGGTGGATTGGGGCAAAAATTTAAAAGCTATTTTTACGGTAATATGGTTTAAGCGGAGCATACTTATCCCTCGGGTTCTGGAAAATGTGTTAATATCGGTCACTTGGCTGCCAGACGCCAAAAGATAGGTAAATAAATCAATGAAGGTCGTGACATCTTGTTGAGACAGCCGGGCTTGGGTAATAACATTTTCGGGGGTAAGCATGTCGGCCCCGGGAGGGCCATTGAGGAATTGGGCCTGGGCCAGGTTGGTTGAAAGCACAATGGCCGCCGCCAAGACCAAAATGAGTATGAGTCTGGTCATTTATAATCGCCTTTGAGTTCGGAGCATGATGCCACAAAGTTGGGACAAGCTCCCAATGGATGGATTGATTTGGGTATGGGCCGCCGCAGATGATTCAGCCCCGTCGGCGTCATTAGCTGACGAAATCTTCCGGAAAAACCCCGGTCAAAATCAGTTTATTGTAAACAGGGGTTCAAAAGCAAGATACATTTATGATCGCTCGGTAAAAACCCCATTTTAGCGATTTTGCCATTTTTAACATCCTAAAATTACTTATAAAAATTTTCAGAATTCAGGATTTTGAGGATTTTTACAGGTTGATCATTTATGAC
>JAISWF010000130.1 GCA_031271165.1 Deltaproteobacteria bacterium | reverse complement strand
GGATACACTACAAACCATTGCTTAGTATAGCCTGTAGAAGAACTCAAAATTCATAGGTGGCGTCAACACGAAAAGTTGTATGCCGAGCCTTTTTGTTGGCGTCAACCCGATATCTAGATTCCGGAATTATGAAGTTAACGATTAGGTAAGTAATATTAAATGTATGCGTTAACTGCACCCTCCAGGGAGACCCGGAGAAGATGGGAGCGACAATAATCCTTGCGCAACCAGTAAAAATCCTCACAAACCTCAATTCTGAAATTTTTTGTCAGTAATCTTAGGGTGTTAAATATGACAAAAAGATTGACTTTTTACTGGTCCCTCATTAACGCAAAAAGCTTAAGTTGTTGACATTGGTGACTTTTCTAAAATTTTCAGTGAATGGAAAATTTGCTGGGATTGAAATTTAACAACATAAACATCTGCCGAATCTTTTTAACCGCAGCCTCGGCTTCTTCTTCGTCGACCTCACCTCCGGCTTTGACAATCAAGTTCATATATCTGGCGATATCGGGCGGCGAGGGCTGTCCGCACCATTGATCAAAAGGCACCGGAAAGTCGGGTTCCCCGGTAAGGAGCCCGGTATTGCTAAACAAAAGCGTCAGAGGACGAAAATCCGAAGATTTAGTTTGCCCGTCGTCGGAGTGAGAGCTTTCTTTGGGCCGATCTTGATTTTTGGGATCGATCCTAGCCTGAGAATCGTTGAGGGAGTCGGTGGGCTCAGGAATATTACTAGTATTTTTAGTAATTACTACATTTTTAGGATTTTTGACCGATGGAGTGCTTTTGGTTTTTTTTATGGTTTGAGTCTGTTGGGCATCATTAACATCTTTGTGGTCTTTAGAAACTTTAGCGCATTTGGTCTCTTTAGTATTTTTTGCACTTTGACCATCTTTAACGCTCTTTATTTTTTTAGTATCTTTGGCACTTTGAGCATCGTTAATATCTTTGGCGCCTGGAGTGCTTTTAACAGCTTTTACACCTTTGGTTTCTTTGGTGTTTTTGGTTGAAGACGGCTTCGGGCTATCTGGATTACTTGAAGGATTTTTGAGAACAACCGAGGCCGCTGGGGTGACTTTCGGCCCGGAAACGGCAGCCGGTAGTTTGGAGACTCCCTGAGGATTAAACTCAAAGATCAAATCATCCACCTTAGCCTTACCTGAACCAGCCCTTCCAATAACAGGCTTTTGAGGCTTGGTGACTGGAGCGACCTCGTCGGCGGAACTGTCAGGCTCAAACATGAAGCCGTATTCTGGATCTGAATCAGGAAGACGTATAATAGAATGAGGTTTTTCGGATTCTATTCGCAGATTAGTTTTTTCTTCACTAATTACGTACTTATCATACGTTACAAGTAACTTTTCAATTTCATCATGGTCAAGTTCGTGGTTTCCGGTCAGAAATAACCTTTTAAGTTCAGGCATTTCTTCAGCCCAAGCCAATTTGGTCAGCTGGTTGTGGCTCAGATCGACAGTTGTCAGATTTTTTAAGCTCTTGAGGCACTCGGCATTCTCCAAATAGTTAAAACTTAGATCAATATCCGTAAGGGCCGTAAGTTTTTTCAACTGTTCAACCTTTTCAACCTGGTTGTAGGCCAGCCCCAGCCTTTCAAGCTTGGTCAGGTGTGTTATACCTTGAAGATCGGAGAGTTCGTTGTCACCCAGTTCCAAAATGGTAAGATTTGACAGCGGGCTCAAAAACTTTACCTCAACCAGCTCGTTTCCGGCTAAATGCAGAGTATTTAGGTTGGTCAGTTCGGAAATCGGATCAAGATCAAGCAAACCGGTCTGGCTTAAACGTAAATCAGTGAGATCTGTAAGCTCCATTATGGGGTCAAGCTCATCAATGGGATTGTTACTGAGCCACAAAGAGGTCAAACCGACCAGTGGGGCCAAAGGCGACAAATCCATCACCATGTTGTTGGATAAATCCAAATGCTCCAGATATATCAGGTCCTCCAAAGCCTCCAGATCCTCAATCTCGTTGGAGGAAAGATCGAGCTTGACCAAAAGCTCTAATTCGACCAGGGAATCAATGTTGGTAATTTTGTTGTTGTGAAGATCTAAAATTTCAACATTATCAACATACTCCAGGGGCTCAAGATCCCAAAGTCCACAAGAGCTTATCCTCAAATGCTTTAAAGAGGGCATACCCTCAAAGGACAAGGCGTCGTAACCAGGCGTTAGGGAAAGCTTTTCCAAAAAAAGCACTTCCAGCTCAGGGATATTATAAAACACAATGGATGATACATCCAATCCAGTTATGTATAGCTCCTTGAGATATTCTAAGTCCTTAACGATGAGTTGGCCTTTAATATTAAAGTCTGTCATGTCCAGGCGAACCAACCGTCCTTCTTCGACGGTTACCGACCGATGGGCTTTGGTGAGGACCACTTTATCGGTAATCTCCCGCTCCCAAGGGAAAATCCCCTCTGGATGGCTCTGGGTGAAGTTTTTTATAAAATTTACTGAACTGGACTCAACAATTACTACCGTATCAGACATGAAATTCTCCTTAAACTCGCTTCAGCTCGCCCAACCAGACTTCAACCGACCCCGGCCTATAATAGTGCGGCCAAAGGTCTCAAAAATATTATCCTAAAATCAAGAGGCCAGCCAGACCCCGGAAAGCTTCCCTCACGCCGTTATTGACAGACTCAAGTCAAGCTCAGCTCAAACCTCGTTTTATGGCCAACCAAAACATCTTTTCCCGGAGGCTAAATAAGTGACCAAGACGAACCTGGCCCGGCCTTACGGCCCTGAGATAGTTGACCAGGACCCGGCCAATGGACTGTTTAGATTAATGGCCTAAAACGTACTACCGCTTTCAATCATACGGCTAGTTGAGGGCGGGGGCAAGAGCTAAAAAAAACTGAACGATAAATATATATCATACCTACCAATTTAGTTCAAGATAAACCTATTAGTCTAATTTTTGGCTTGGCCAGCCAAAACCTCTCTGACATCTTGAAGCAACTTTGGCATATTAATTTTGCCCACCGGGTACAGGGGGATTTTCAGACATAGGAAATGCCGGGGACTGTAAAAGTCCGGCAGTCCCTCCGCCCGAATTGCTTCTCTGAGCTTTTCCAAGTCAGGAGATTGCTCTTCGGTCACCAATACCAGTCTTTCGCCGCGTCTTTGGTCCTCCACCGCCACCACCGCTTGGGGTTGACCCGGCCAGAGTTTGTTGACTACATCCTCAATGGTCACCAAAGAAATCATTTCACCGGCAATTTTGGCGAACCGCTTGAATCGACCGCGGATATAGCCAAAACCGTCAGGGTCGATTTCAACTATGTCCCCGGTATCATGCCAGCCGTCCTTAGGCGGCACCAGTACCCCTGGCCGATCGGAGAAAAGGTAGCCGCTCATGATGTTGGGTCCTTTGACTTTAAGAATTCCGCCCTGGGCCACCCCCTCGACCGGCTCTATCATCAACTCAAGGCCTGGGACCTTGACCCCGCAGGAACCACAACGATAATAGTACAGCGAATTGAGGAATATGGCCGGGGCAGCCTCGCTGACCCCATAACCTTCCAGGATGCGGACCCCAAATTCGCGTAAAAAAAGCTCATGGGTCTTGGCCTTGATTTGTTCGGAGCCGGCCAAAAAGAATTTGATAGTCCCAAAGTCGGCCTGGTGCGCCTCCTTGGCCCAGGCGTTAGCAAAGGTATCGCTGGCTACGATAAAGGTGGCCTTCAATTCATAGGCCAGACGGGGAATGGTGTGAGCGTGGAGGGGACTGATATACAAAAAGCTCCTAAGCCCAAACAGCATCGGGAGCAAAAACAATGGATTCAGGCCCATAGTGTGGAACAAAGGCATGGCATTAATGATAATATCGTCCGGGCCCAAAGAATGGAGGGCCACAACTTGGTACGCATTGGACAATAGAGACCGGTGGGTGTGAACCACGCCCTTGGGAAGACCTTCCGAGCCGGAGGTGAACAAAATGGCCGCAGTCTCCCCGGCCGCCGGAAACTTGCGGTCAAAAAAGAAGTCGGGAATATAGCTCCTGATCCGGTCCAGAGTTCCAGACTCGGAAAAGAGATCGGTATCAATAAACCGTCCCGGAGTGCCCTCAAAAATATCACCGAGGCCTAAATTTTTAATAAAAGCGCCGGAAGTGATGATAGTAGTGACTTGGGCAGTTTTTAAAGAAGCCTTCAAAAGCGTTAGCCCTTGGGAGTAATTGAGAAAAACCGGTACCCGGCCAATGGACCACAGACCGAACATGGACAATGCCTGGGGTATGCCGTTGACAAACAACAGTCCCACCGGCTCTCCAGGCCGGGTCAAAGGCGCAAACAGGGACGCCCAGCGCCTGGCTTCAGCCACAAATTGACGGTAGTTTAAAGGCTTTCGAGCGATATCTTCCAAAACAACTTTTGAGCCGCCAAAGCGGTTTTTGGCGTCGATCAGGGACACCCAAAGGTTTCGGTTAAATTCCTCCTGGCGCGACCAAAATCTCAACTCGACCATGGCCGAGTGAAGGGCTCGGCTGGCCCTCCGGCGAACCTCCAACCGGGCTGGCGGGCCTTCGAGGACCAACGTATCTTGGGGAAAGGGGTGAAAGGTGACCCTGTTGATCGATCTTTTCGGCCGGTGGACGATGGTATTTTTAGCATCTCCAAAGTAGCCGTACTGAGGACCATCAAAATCAACGTAAATGATTGGAGCCTGAACCCCGCAAAGCCAAATCGCAGCCTCATCGACCACCTTCATGACCACTTCAGAGATGGTCGGGACGGCCTCAGGAAAAATAACCACCGAAGATCCGGCGGCCAAGGCCTCGCTGACTCCCTGGCCAGCCAGAGGTTTATCGTAGTCAACCCTCAAAACGGTTTGAAAAAAAGACAGGAGTTTGACTAATCTGCTTTCCGGCCAAACCCTGTCCAAAACCAAAGTCAGCGGGCGTTTGATGAGCGCCCCCAAAATAGCCGCATCAGCCCGGGAAGTTCGGTTGGAAATCAGTACCACCGACTCCTGGGGCAGGTCAATTGTAGCTATGCCACGGACCCTGGGCCTGAAAAAAAAAGTCACCAAAACCTGACAGATAAATCTGGCCAAAGATTCGGTGAAGTCGGGGAACGATTTTTGTAATTTGGTTAATAAAAAAAACATGACTATCCAATTCGGGTTTCCTAAAGGTCTGCCTGGCCGCCCTTTAAGTTAAGATAAATGAGTCGGTAAGTTTTCATGCTTACTATACCAAAATTGACAACATATCTAACCATATCAGCTATCGACAGCTGATTATAATTCTTCTATGTTGGCAGCTTATCAAAGCTCCATCATGGACCAGCCGCCCAAGCCATGGCCGTAGAGGGGAAGACCCTTTCAAGTACCGTTCTGTCAAACCTACCAAAATCTAACCATCAGAGTTGGCGCTGACTTTCTGCTTCGCAGAGGCTGGTTTCACCCTGTTATTACTCACCAGGCCAGAGCCTTCCTCGCCACAGACTGA
>JAISWF010000050.1 GCA_031271165.1 Deltaproteobacteria bacterium | reverse complement strand
TTTCCTCTGTTCAAAGATCTCTGTTTCCGGTATCTCGTTTTCCGGTTTCGCCTGTTCTTTCAATACATCTTCCTTTCATCCATATTTTTGGTAACATCCTGGCGCAAGGTAACTTCTGAGCTGTACTTCACAGCTCCCTTGGTCGGCTCAACAACGGCGAATCCCGCCGTTGCTGATCCGGGATCTATTCCCATGGTCAGGTCTTGAACATAATCCGTGGTCTCATAAAGAAGTTGAATCGTGAACGGCTCTTTCTTCACTACCTTGGCTCGGCCGGATTTCAATAAAATTCTGGCATTGGCCGAATTTATAGGCATTATAGGTTGACCTTTCAAATCTAAAGCATACACATAAGTCATAAAAAGTAAAACCTCGAGTTCTCGGTATTGCCTGCTGCGACTCTTTTACCAAACCACAGCCTGGACTTCCTCTCGACAATATTGGAAAAGCTTTTTACAACATAAGCACCGTTCCCACCGCTTGAGAACTTTTAACTCATAACGACAGAGCCAGGATCTGAGGCGACAACCCTGGGTGTCATGACTAATCCAACGTAGACACGTTTCCATGCCTTAGTCTTGTGAACCATCCGACCTCTTTTCAAAAGCCGGTTCCCTTTAGGGGAGCGGTAGTTCACAGTCGCTCAGATTACCAATTTTGGTAATTAAGCTTATCACAATAGGGCTCAAGTTTCTAACGTGGCCATTACTTTGCTCAATTTTTGGCCTGGAAAGTCTTTGGTTCCAAAGCCGTACCTCTTAACGGTAACCTGGTAAAACAAGTACTAAAAACACCAAAAAACCATAACCAAGAGCTGCTAAACTCAGCCCTGACCTCAAACGAGTCCGGAACCTGACTGACCAGAGCGGTAACTTTTTAGACTTAAAGACCAAAAAAAACCCCGGGCAGCCCTGCATAAAACCTAGCTCCCCGGGGTTTAACATTAATCCAATTAAAAAATGGGACTAGAACCTATACTCCAAGCCTCCTTGGAAGAAGTGCTCCTTATGATCAGAGCTAAAGGCTCCATTGTAGGAAATGTTGATCTTAGGACCAGTCTCGCCCTGAGGTGAAATAGATAGTCCTACCCCTAGCAAAGCGGCGTCTTCCCTTTTATTGCTCTGAGCAACCGCCACGTTTCTGGTAGGCTGGGCACCGAATCCTCTGAAACGATAGGCAGAATCGATTCCGTCATCATCGAATTCATGGCGCCAACCGGCCATTACAAACGGGCTTACATCTCCTATGCCTGTCTTGAAGTTAGCTTCAAATTTGACGCCTAGCTCTGAGATGACGCTGTTGTAATTCTTGGCATTGATAACTGCGGAAAAAACGTTGTTACCATTTATCTCCCTCTCGCTAATGGCGTCTTGCTTAATATGTGAGTACCGAAGCCCCACATAGGGAGTCAATGTGCCTCCATCAAAAATACCAAAGCTGTAGCCTGCTTGGAAACCGAGTCCGAAAACATTTTGATCGTAATCAGCCAGGTAGAGATTTCCAATGGCCAAACGCCTTACGTCAGTGGAAAATTTGGCTAAAGAGAGATCTAAAGTGCCTTGAAAGCCGTTATCAGGGCGATAATCCAAAAAGATTCCTCCCTGAACAACGTCGTAATCGGCTTTTGACGATAGAACTTTATAGGTAGTCTTACCTGTGCCGACCGAGGCCCAAGCCCCAAGTTCCAAATCAGAAACTATATTGAAGGACGCACCCAAAACTCCTCCCCTTAAATGACTACGATAACCGTATTTGCCGTCGGCGGTGTCTTGATTGACGATTGAGCTAAAGTAGTTGCCCCACACGCGGTAAAAGCCGGGATCCTTGGCCCCAGCGGCGGGAGTCTGGGTGTTCTGAGCTAGCTGCTCTAATCTGCTGGTGGAGTTGGCAGACAAGGCCAAAGAGGCCAGCTGGTTAACCATGGACGTAGCAATGTTAGCCTGGGCCACATAGGGCTCAGCTGTTAGATTAGGCAAATCAGCTAAAATGGCCGCAAAATACTCTCGCAATTGGTCATGCTCTAAGTTGGCCTTAATTTGATTCCAGGCCTCAATCAGGGCAGGCCTGGCCAGGATGGCGTTAACTCCAGACTTATTGAATAATTCTTTAGGTCCTTGATAAGTAAAGGTCGCCTGGCCGTTAGCGCCAATTACAACCTTGCTCACTGTACCGGTGACGGGGTCAGTTACGGTTCCCTCGAAAGCCGAAAGTCCGGTGGATGATTCAGCGAACGTAAAATTCAGAGATTCAGCGTTTTCCAAGCTAAAATGCTCAATATAAATGTTGCTTGGCGTGGAAGTAAAATGGACATCCTTGAAGAAGGCCTCAGTCAAATCACGCGCCTCAATGTTTAGGCTTATATGACCGCTGCCCGGGGTTACTGAGACGGCGTTACCACTTGGGGCACTGACCAGGCTAAAATCGTTACTGAGGATAGTGGTCACCCCAGCGCCGCTAAGAGTAACATTGGCCGCTCCGGTTCCAGAGACTTCGATCTCGTTTTCACCCCCCCATTGAAAGACGCCGCCGCCAGGAGCTATGGCAAAGTCGAAGGAAGCGTTGGCAGGCCTCACCACTTCGATAGGATCGAGCAGTTTGACGAAGCCGTTTTGGGCGGCTGAAATATTTAGCGTGATTAGGCCGGTTCCAGATGGGCTGCCAATGAAGAGGCTGTTAGCTTCCCCATCGACCGTGTTGCCCTCAAAGAGAGTGGTTCCTCCATTAGTTGCGGCTAAAGTCAAAGTGTAAGGGTTAATGTTAGTTGGAGCCAGTCTGATAGCCCCACCTGCGGCCTCGCCGGCGTTGGCGCTGGCCGAGTTATCGACAAAAATGCTGTCGGTAATGACAATGGAGTTAACCGTTGTTGTGTTAGGTGTAAGGTTTATGGCCCCGCCAAAAGCTTCTCCCCCACTGGTTTTGGCAATAACGCTATTGCCAATGAAAGAGGTATTGGTGATGCTTTCTATCCTGCTGGAGCTGATAGCTCCTCCCAAGGCTTCTTTTTCACCAGCAGTATCAGCCACGTCGTTTATTGACTGATTGAAGGCAAACAGACTATCCGAGATATTCCAAACGGCTCCATTGACAGCGCCCCCAGCTACCGCCGTCCCACCGACGAAACCACCTGGAGTGGTGATGCCACGAGTAAAGTTGCCAATGAAGATGGTATTGGTCATGTTGGTGATGGTACCGGCCATCAACGCTCCGCCATAGGCGTCATGATCTCCAGTGTTGGAATTATTCATAAAGATAGAATTGGACACTGTATCTATAGTCGCAGCGTAGATGGCTCCGCCGAAGGAATGATGCCCGCCATAGGTTGAATTCTCAATAAAGAGGCTTGAATCTATATATCCAACATTGAACCAACCCAAACCCGCTCCTGAATAAAGCCGGTTACCTGTATCCCCACTAGCTGTAGGCGGGGCGATAATGGTCTTGTTGCCATAAAACAGTGAACCCTTTATGCCCTCAAGGCTGGTTGTCCTGTCCTGCCCAGTCACATAGGCACCAGCACTGTTGTAGTGACGCTGGGTAGCAAAAATAGTATTGCCCTCAACGTTGACATTGGAGTCTGCGTTGGTAACGTTATTGACAAAGGCCACGTTCTCCAGTAAGCCCATAGTGGCATAATTTCCAGACGACTGATGCTCCCGGTTCAAATCCGGGCTTATCAGCCCCAGATAGACGTGAGAGGAAGAGCTATATGCGGAGTTTCTAACCGCATTTACATTAGTCCCGGAAAAAGTTAAATTGGACAGAGAAAAGCCGCCTCCCGGGCCCGATATGCCTGAATGTAAGCCGCTTGAAACCTCAGCTGTGGTCAGAGCTTTAGCTGCGGTGTTGTAAATCCTGGACTTGGGTAGGTTGTCCAGGAGATTTTGGCTCAGAGCATTAAGCCTTTCGGTCAGGTTTTCTTTTGTAAGCTCAAAGCCACTTCCAAAAACGGCCTCAACAGTCGAACGGATGGCCTGCCCAAAGTCCATTCCGACAGAACCCTTGAGAGTGACGTCACTGCTGCCGACGTTAATTCGGCCGCCAGCGAGGTCAATTTCTTCCTCTCCCAAGGTGACGGTATCCCCGTTTGAAGCGCCTTGAAGCGAAGATTTCAAATCACTAAAAGGATCTGCCCACCCTTGAGGCACCACGACCATTAGCCACATAAGAGCAGCAATAGAAGCCAACACCCAAGCAGTCTTGGCTCCACGGATAAAAGTAAAACTCATCTTTTTTCTCCTATAACGGAATAATTACCGAAATAATTCGGCGTCTATGGCTTAATATCCTGGCCTGGCTTAGCTTAAAACATAAAAAATGTCTTAAACTAACAGAATTTAAGCCTTATTAAAATTTATTTTTCTTTATTTCTATTGTTAAGGATGACTTACAGTTAAAGTCCCTTTCTGGTCTAGACTGTAAAAAATTGTCTCCAACTCATCCGGAGAAGTTTTAACAGAAAAAATCACCTCTAATCCCTGAGGAAAAAGATCCGATCTTTTCTCAAGAAAACTTTTGCAGTCAGATGGTCCCATCACACTAAAAGCCGTAGCTAAAGCGTCAGCAGCGGTAGCCGAGCCTGGATGGACTACGGTAACTCCGGCTACTTCGTCGGAGATAGGCGAGCCGCTAAGCGGATCGATTATGTGTGAGTAACGCTGGCCTTGATACTCAAACCATTTTCCCAGATAACCGGAGGTAGCTATGGCTTTATCCCAAACTTGGGCTGAGTAATGCAGCTCCCGGCCTAAGGGGTCGTAGAGTCCCACTACCCATGGATTTAGGGTTCCATCATGGGGTTCTTTCCCCATCACCCTCATCTCTCCACCTAGGTTGATCATGGCATTGACTACGCCCTTGTTCGCAAAAGCTTCAGCCACAAGATCGGCCGCAAAACCTTTGGCCAACCCCCCCAAATCAAGCTTGATGCCGCCATCGACGTGGGCCAGACGAGAGCCCTTCGCATCGACCAGGATTTTTCCTGGTCCCACCAGATTTTTAGCAGTTGCGATGGCCTCTTCGCTTGGCCAGTGGTCGAGCTTTTGGCCATCAAACTTGTAAAGAGCCTTAAGAGGCCCAATAGTGGGCTCAAAAACGCCTTCCGTAGCCTCATTCCAAACCAAGGCCTGGTTTACGGCCTCAATGGTCAAAGGCTCGACATCCACCCAAATCCCTGGCCCGGCCTCATTAAGCTTTCGGACGTCGCTTTGAGGGCCGTAAGGGCTAAGGAGCGTGTTGACATTTAGAACCAACCCTTTAGCCAGTTCGGCCAACACTTGAGGACTCTCGCTGGCTCCAGACTCTGTTGGCACGGAAATCACGCACCCGGTATTGAGAGATTCGAAAACCAGTTGGACGCCTTGAAAATCGCTCTCCGCCCCTGAGGAGTCCTTGGCCCAAGCCTGGCTTCCCCAAACTCTACCGTTAATCTCGGTTCTCAATAAACCAAACCCATACCAAGTGAGGGAGGCAAAAATAACCGATACCAAAAATTTATTAATAGCTTTGCTCACACTAATATCCCCTCCTCTTTTACTGGCCACGGCTCAGCGAAACTCTTAGAGCGAAGTGAGCCCCCTTGATTTAGAGCCGCCTTACCTTGCCAGCGCCCTCCAAGGTAGCGATGGATCAAGGCAGCGCTTCTGATCGCCGCACTGGCTACAAATAACCCCCACAAAGTCGTTGCCGGACCTCCACAGTGAAAGACCACCAAAGAGCCGACCATCACCCCAAGACCAGTAGTCATTGATACTCTCATTGAAAAGCCAGTATCGCCTGCTCCCCTAATCACCCCACCAAAGACATGCGACCAGGACTCAATGGCAAAATAGACAGCCGAAAAACCCATCAAACTCGAAGCAAGTCGTCTAGTAGCCTCATCCATTCCGCCAGCATTGGTAAATAACGAAAGTAATCTTTCGGAATTTAAAGCCACCAGCGTCACGGCGATGGAGGTGTAAGCCAGCGTCCAAACAATAGCGCCGGCAACCACCCGCCTGACAGCAGTTTCATTGCCGGCTCCAGCTCCATAACCAGTCAGCATGGCGACGGCTGAACCCATGGCGATCATAGGTATGGAAAGAGCGGCGTTTAGGGTAAAGGCCATTGCTGAGGCCGCAGCTACATTTCCGTGTAAGGCTGTCAAGGCATAGCAGCCCATTAGCACATTAAAGCAGGCCAACGAACCAACGCTGATTAGGGCCTGAAGCCCACAATCCAGACCATGAATTATGTGCTTAGATAAAATTCTTAAATCTACAATCTTTCCGGGCCTTGAGTCGTATAACTTCTGGTTAGTTTTGGATGTGAACATTATCAACAAGATTAGAGCTTTAAGCGCATCGCTGGCAACATTGGCCAAGGCCGCTCCACCAATCCCCATGGCTGGGATCCCAACAGACTCTAACCCGAAGATGAGCACCCGGTTGAGCCCGACGTTGCATGTAATGGAGAACAGATTGACAACCACCACCACCCAAGTCTTTTGACGACCTGTCCAAAAGCACATAAGCGAGGTACTCAAAAGACTAAAAACAGCACCCGCCGTAAGCGTCTGAAAATAAATTATCTCGCCTGCAGCCAACTCAGGAGCGTGACCAAAAACCCAAAAAAGCGGGGCCGTAATCCGTCCTGAGACCATGATGATTAAACCTGCTCCCAATGACATAAGGAGCGACTGCCAAACGCACGGTCCGATCCGCCTGTCCTGACCTGCCCCATGGAACTGAGATACCAGAACTGAAGCGTAGCCAACAGCCCCAATAAAGATGCTGGCTAACATAAAGGCGCACAATCCCGATGAAATAGCCGCACTCATCGTCATTGGTGAATGCTGCGCCAACATCAGTCTATCGGCCGTCAGCTTGAAAGTGTAAGCACCAGAGGAGATCATAAATGGCGCTGTGGCCACAGCTACTTTGAAGAAGGCGCTTCTTTCAGAGGTCCTGGCCGGAGTTCTGGCGTAGGTATCGCCTGAAAGAGACTGACCATTTTTTTTTGTATTAATTAAATCGAACATTTTTTAAATCAGTCCGTCAATAAAATACATATCCAGCTGGCGACCATCATCATTAAACGCAGCGCATCCACAAAAAAAGCCGAGTACAGAAAAACCCAATATCCCAGAAAGATTCTTTCTCAGCATTGAACTCAAGTTATGCAGCTGATATTACAGTCTTTTAAGGCTATTGAGGCTTTTAGCAGACTAATGGCCTTGTCAGGCTGGGGGCAAAGGCAGAGCAGCTTTTTATGCGGTAAAATTGCAGATTTATAAATGACAAAAAAATATTTGTACATTTCATCAATTTGTTTTTTGATAAATTGCACAAATATTTTGATTAAACAATATCTATTTAAATATTTATTGGATTTTAATTTGCAATTGAAGGGCGAAAAGACGTGACCGAGTAAACAATTATATAGGGCAGGCTGGGCAAAAAAACGGTGGAGGCGAGAAAAATGTTTTAGCGGATCAGAAGAGAGAGAGAGAGAGAGAGAGAGAGAGAGAGAGAGAGAGAGAGAGAGAGAGAGAGAGAGAGAGAGCGCACCTACGCGAACTCAAAGCGGCATCAACAGGGAAACAATCTATCGCCAGGACCGGCTTAGCGTACGTCCCTGGAAAAACGATAATATTAGTTAAATATTTAGGCACAGCTGGCATAAAAGTAAAAATCATTTTCTTTTGTTAAATTTAGTTTGAATATTATTAAAAAACAAAATTTAACCAAAAATTAATTCATAATGGCTGTATAATAATGGCGACATAGATCAATTCAGGCATTTTAATGCTGAAATTTCAGCGGCAAACCCAAGGCCAAGAAAACAATGAGCGCAAAGCTGATTTAACCCTGATCGGCAATCATTGTTAAAGGTAATTAATTTACAAAACAAAAAGTAGAAATCATCTTGTTGAATTGTAACGATGCTTTTATCATATGTCAAGTAGTATACCATCGTTTTTTTATTCGCTTTTATTATATGTCAGGTAGAGGCCTCATCTTCCCGTTAATATTGAGGTTGCTCAGACTCTCAAGTTTTAAGGATTGACCAATTGGCAATTTCCTTTGGCTGCCTAAATGGAATTGGCCGCCTTAACCTGACTAACTTCTATCGCCAACCCGCAACCTGGGCTGGTTTGATGGATCGGACTTGCCAATTTCGCCGGTCAAAGTATAATCGTCTATCATGAGCCCTGAGAGCTCTTGGGGACCGGTTTAAATAACTGCCGGCTGGGCTTGTTTGGCAGGACCGGCTTGGTAACTACTGTCTTGCTCAATTTCTGAGGCCCAATCTTGATTCTTTTTGCTTTCAGCCTTTTAACCAAAACGGCCTTCGGCCTCCGACCGCCTCAATGACCAAAACACTGACTATAGTTGGCGGGGGACTGGCCGGCTGCGAAGCCGCCCTGCGGGCGGCGGCTTATGGCCTGAAGGTCAGACTTTGGGAAATGAAGCCGGCCAGGTTCTCACCGGCCCACGTCAACCCCGATCTGGCCGAGCTGGTCTGTTCAAATTCGCTCAGAAGCGATGCCCCTGAAAATGCGGTCGGACTCCTTAAGGCTGAGCTCAGGCACCTGGGCTCGGAGGTCTTAAGGGCCGCCGATCTGACCAGGGTCCCGGCCGGTCAAGCCCTGGCCGTCGACCGAACGGCCTTTAGCCGCGAGATAACCGCCAAAATTTCCGCCAATTCGGCCATTGAAATCATCCGAGAGCCTTACCAACCGCCCTTAGAAGTCCAAAGCCCGATAGTCATCGCCGCCGGCCCCTTGGCCGACACCGGCATTGCTTCGGCTTTAAGCGAACTGACAGGCGGGGAAAATCTTCATTTTTACGACGCCATTGCCCCGGTCGTAACTTTTGAGTCTCTTGATTTAACTAAGATGTTTTTCTCCGATCGCTACGGCAGCACCGGGGAGGGTGACTATTTAAACGCTCCTTTTACTCAAGAAGAATTTGATGTTTTTTATCAGGCCTTAATTGAAGCCGACCGCAGCGAACCAAGAAGCTTTGAGGATGAAAAATACTTCGAGGGCTGTCTGCCCGTTGAGGTGATGGCCCAAAGGGGCCGCCAGACCCTGACCTTCGGGCCCATGAAGCCGGTGGGCCTGACCAGCCCAGCCACCGGCCGCCGCCCCTTTGCCGCTCTCCAGCTCAGGCGTGAAGATCTGGCCGGCACTCACTGGAACCTGGTGGGCTTTCAAACCAGATTGACCAGACCCAGCCAAGCCAAAGTTTTCCGGCTCATCCCGGGCCTGAAAACCGCCATTTTTGCCAAATGGGGGTCCATCCACCGCAACACTTTCATCACCGCACCGAAAGTCCTCGACCCTTTTATGAGACTAAAAGCCGCCCCCAACGTTTTTGTTGCCGGCCAACTGTCTGGAGTCGAAGGGTACGTCGAATCAGCCGCCCAGGGCCTTTGGGCCGGTGAAAATGCCGCCCGCCAGGTTTTGGGCCGGCCCTTGGTCCACCCTCCGGCTGAAACAGCCTGCGGCGCCCTTTTGGGGCACCTGGCCTCCGAGAGGCTACCCTTTGCCCCCTCTAACGTTACCTTCGGATTATTTCCGCCCGTCCCGCCCGAGGTCCCCAAACGCAATCGTGGACAGTGGCGGGTCAAACAAGCCGCAGCCTCAATGGAGGATTTTATTAAAACCATCGACTTTGCGCCAAGTCTCTGAGCCGGCTGGAAAGCCCTTGGCTTTCGGACCAAAATTGAGTAAAATTTAAGGGGCCCGATCTGCCCCGACTGAACGTCACTTTGACCATTACTTCAAAACCTTACCAACTCTTCCAAGCAGGAAATCAATGAACGAATTATTTAACCAAGCCATTGCCGCCGAACTGGACCTTCAACCCTTCCAGGTTCTTGCCACCAGCCAATTGCTCCAAGAGGGAGCGACCATACCATTTATCGCCCGCTACCGCAAAGAGGCCACCGGGGGGCTTGACGAGGTCCAGGTAGTTTTAATCCGCGACCTCCTCAAAGCTATGGCCGATTTAGCTGACCGCCTTTCGGTGATTCTCCAATCTTTAGCTACCCGCAATCTTTTAACCACTGAACTGGAACAAAAACTCCGCCAAGCCACGACTATGACGGAGCTGGAAGATATTTATCTGCCCTTCCGACCCAAAAAGAAAACCAGGGGTTTGATGGCCCGGGAAAAGGGCTTGGAACCGCTGGCCAAAATTATCCGTACCCAAAACCCGGCTACCGATCCTCTGTCAGCGGCCCGGCAGGCTATTGCTGATGGGGCCCAAGTTGAAAGCCCTGAAAGTGCTCTTGATGGGGCCCGGGATATCATCGCCGAGGACATCAACGAAACCAAAGCCATCCGCGAAGCCCTCAGAAATCTTTTTGAAAATGAGGCGATTGTCACCTCTAGGGTTCAGCCTAACAAAGAGCCAGAAGCTCAGAAATATCTCGACTATTTTGATTACTCTGAGCCTTTGATGACCATTCCGTCCCACCGCTACCTGGCCATCCGCCGAGGCGAGAGCCAAGGTTATTTGACAGTTCGGATCCAACCGCCTCAGGAATTGGCCCTAAGTTTATTGACCTCAAGGCTGGTAACGGACCCTCAAACACCTTGCGGGCAGCAAATGGTTAAGGCCTTAACCGATTCCTTCAAAAGACTGCTGTCTCTGTCCTTGGAAACCGAGGCCCGGCTCAATGCCAAAAAGAAAGCCGATGCCCAGGCCGTTAACGTCTTTGCCCAAAACCTCAGAGAACTCCTTTTAGCTCCGCCGTTAGGAGCCAAAGCGGTCCTGGCCATTGACCCGGGCTTTCGCAATGGCTGCAAAATGGCGGCTCTGTCCGCTGGCGGAACTCTCTTGGAACACCTGACCATTTATCCCCATACCACCTCGGCCGAAAATGCAGCCCAGATGGGTCAATCAATAATCGACATGATCCAGCGCAACCACATCAAGGCTGTCGCCGTCGGCGACGGCACGGCCAGCCGGGAGACAGTGGCCTTTGTCAAGACCCTGCCCTTGCCAGCCGACGTAATTGTCATTGAAGTCAGCGAATGCGGGGCTTCGGTCTACAGCGCCTCGGAAATCGCCCGAACCGAATTTCCCGATCTCGATCTGACCATTCGGGGAGCCATTTCCATCGGCCGGAGGTTAATGGACCCCTTGGCCGAGCTGGTTAAAATCGATCCCAAATCTATCGGGGTCGGCCAATATCAGCACGATGTCGATCAGGGACTACTCCAGGAAAGCCTCAAAGACGTTGTCAAAAGCTGCGTTAACTGCGTTGGCGTGGAAGTGAACACCGCCTCGGAAACACTTTTGCAGCACGTCTCTGGCCTGGGGCCGAGGCTGGCCAAAAACTTTGTCACCTACCGCCGGGAGAACGGACCGTTTAAAAGCCGCCAAGACTTTCTTAAAGTGCCCCAGCTGGGCCCGAAAGCCTTTGAACAGTGCGCCGGTTTTTTACGCCTGGCCGCCGGGGACAACCCTCTCGATCGAAGCGCTGTTCACCCGGAGTGCTACTACGTGGTCGAAAAAATGGCTACCGATCTCAATATCTCAGTAGCCGACCTTTTAAGCCATCGGGAGCTGAGGAGCAAAATTGTACCAGCCAAATATATAACCACCACCATTGGTCTGCCGACCTTGACCGACATTATGAGCGAACTGGATAAACCAGGCAGGGATCCCCGCAGTGAGTTTAAAATTTTTGCCTTTGACCCCAATGTCAAAACCATTTCGGATCTCAAAGCTGGGATGCGGCTGCCGGCCAAAATCACCAACGTCACCGCTTTTGGGGCCTTTGCCGACGTCGGGGTTCACCAAGACGGCCTCATCCATATCAGTCAGCTGGCCGACCGCTTTATCAAGCACCCCTCGGAAGCCGTCCAAGTTGGTCAGGAAGTAACCGCCACCGTTTTGGAAGTCGACATCGAAAGAGGTCGCCTGTCTCTGAGCCTTAAAACCATCTCGCCCAACGACAGCCAAAATCGCTACGGACAGGCGGTCTCGGGTAAGGGAACCTCCGAGAGTTCTCGCCGATCGAACCAGGGCCCTAACTCCCCCCGCTCGGCTCCCCAAAAACAACCGGCGACGCCTCTAAATTCGGCTTTCCAGGTTCTAAAAAAACTTATTTGAAAAAATAATTTATTTTGTAACTATTCAGCCCCCCTGTCCAAGGCAACGAAAGGCGGTTTTTTTCACACGGCCACTTACCAATTCAAGGCGTCTCCCGTGTGATCCAGGCGCGAACCCGCATCAGAAACAAAAA
>JAISWF010000043.1 GCA_031271165.1 Deltaproteobacteria bacterium | reverse complement strand
CTCGGTATTGCCTGCTGCGACTCTTTTACCAAACCACAGCCTGGACTTCCTCTCGACAATGTTGGAAAAGCTTTTTACATCATAAGCACCGTTCCCACCGCTTGAGAACTTTTAACTCAGAACTACAGACGACAGAGCCAGGATCTGAGGCGACAACCCCTGGGTGTCATGACTTATCCAACGTAGACACGTTTCCATACTTTAGTCTTGTGAACCATCCGACTTCTTTTCAGAAGCCGGTTCCCTTTAGGGGAGCGGTAGTTCACTTTTTGGTCTCTGAAGCCTGCAATCTGGTTCCGAAGGGGTGCCGGAACCTTCGGAAAAGATACCTCCCGAAAGCATAATGTTTGGTCCCGATAATCTTATCGGCCAAGCTGAGTTAAACCTTTAGCGTTTTTTCAGGAAAACCTGTAATTTTTTTTAGGCAGCTAAAACTAAAACTAAAGCTTTAGGCGTAGCTGTGGCTCTGAAAAGCTCTGTTTAAGCCCTGTATTGATTTACAGGCCACAAGCGGCTTGGACAACTAAAGTCTAAAGAAGTATTTCAGTGGGGTTTAGGCCGAACTCAGTGGGATGGAAACATCGAAGGATATTGCGTTGGAAAAGGCCGTGATCGTTTTTTGCAGCTAAATTTATGTAGTCGCCGCGGGTTATTTCGTTGTTTTCAAAGTCCAAAAGATAGCACATGGGGCGGGCTTCTTCGGCCGACGGTGGAGTCTCTGAGACGATGGCTACCTCGTGGCTGTCAAGCAGCAAAAGAGTTCCGATCGGGTAAATACCGATCATGTTGATGAAAACCTTCAGTAGCAAGGGGTCGAGTTCAGTGCCGGCAATCCTGAGCATTATGTCCAATGCCTGTTCTGGGCTGATGGGAACAGGCCGATATGAACGGCTGGAGGTTAAGGCGTCGTAGTGGTCGGTGATGGCTACGATGCGGCCGAACAGAGTTAGTGGGCTGTGGCGGCCGTTATGGGGGTAGCCGGTCAGATCGATGCCCAGATGGTGTTCGTAAGGGGAAACCAGCAGTTTGCTTTTAAGGGTATGCTCGGCGTTGATTTTAAGGATCCGCAGGACGCTGAATAGAGTGTGGTTTTTGACGAGTTCGTACTCATCGTCGGTAAATTTAGTCGTTTTGCGGATTAGGTCAATGGGAATGTCTATCTTGCCTAAATCGTGAAACAGGGCGCTTAAGCCCAAAGTCATGACTGAGACCTTGTTGAGGCCTAGGCGTTTGCCCAGACACATCGACAAAATGGCGACGTTGACGCTGTGAGTGCAGGTGTAGTCGTCATAATCGCGGATGGTCGAAAGACTTAAAAGCAGGTTTTCGTTTTGAAACAGGCTTTCCACCATGTCCTGGATTACCCGTTTGGGCTTATTGATGCTTGTGCTTTGGCCGCTTCCGCTGAGTTTTTCGTTTATTCCGGCCAGGGCGGCCAAGGCCCTGGAGTAGGACTGTTTGGCCTTGACGGCCAGGGTCCTGACCCCGGACGTCCACATGACCGGCCTGGGTTTGCCGCTGCCTTCCTCGGTAATTATGATGGCTATTTTAAAGTCTTTGTCTAAAATTGGGGTGACCCAGGAACCCTCGCGACAGGTGTTAAGCCAGACTCCAGGCTCAGGCTGAGTCTGGGACTGGTTGAAATCCTTAATAAAATCAATTATGTCTTGGTCCGGGAGCTGCTCAACTTTGGTGAACCGGAAGCCAAAATAGTTTCCGGCCTCAAAAATTTCTCCCAGTTTGTTGATGGTGACCGTTAGAGCTTGAGAAGACGACAACCGCCGTTCATTGATGTAGAGCCGCCCCCGGTGAAGTCGGACCGACAGAGTCGGCGACTGAGCCCACAAGGTCGCCAGGGTCTGCTGGAAAAGAGCGATGTTTTCCACGAAAATTTGGTTGTTGGGCTGATGAATTTTGACCAGCTGCGGCAGCCTTAGCAACAGCATAGCTATAGATTCCCCTGGGTCAAAGGGCTTTTGGTCCTTCAAAGGGGGTGATTTGGCTATGGGGCCTTGGCTTGGAACCTGGCGGACGGCAGCCGCAGGTTGGTTTTCGGGCATAGACTGGCTTTTATCCTTTAAATTGTTTTTGGGCTTCGGCCAAGACCAAGCGGACGTTTCTAAAAGAACTTCGTCCGGCTTTATCAAGCACTTTTCTGGCCGACGGGTATTGGGGCATCAAAAGAAGGGCTAAGGCCGCCCCGAGCCTGTGAGTATCGACGGTGCGGCTGATGAAGGACTTAAAGTCCTTGCGCAAAAGAACCTCCTCCAGAAAGGGAACTGCCTGATCAGAGGCGCAGAGTCCATAAATGCGGTAGCACGACAGGAGCTTGGGATCCTCCCCGTGGCGGTCACGGGTGTAAGAGTCTCTGAGAAAATTAAACAGCAAACTTTCTACCGCCGGGTTGCGGCGGGTGGAAAGTGCAGGCCCGACTAGCTTTCGGACCCGGCTGTCAGGGTCGAGGACCAAGGGAGCGCAAAGGGTGTGAAAAGTGTTAGGATCGCTTTCTAAAAGAGCCTGAGACACAGTTTCCCTGACTGCAGCCGATTTGTGCTTAATTAGGGAATAGACCAAACTTTGGGGAAGGGAACGAAAGTTTGGTTTAAGAATGTTGAGGACCTGGACCAGGGTCCGGTCACTTAGCTGGGCCGACAGATCAAAGGCCCGTCCCTCAGTGCGGAGCACTTCGTAAGCGATTACCTCCAAAAAGAGGTTCCACAGCTGGGGGGTGGTCGCTTTAGGAACCAAGGTCGTCAAGACGATGATCCCTGGAGGTGGCAGCTGGTAAAGAAAATAACGAAGAGCGTCGTAATCGTGGGTCACCTGCTCGTTGGTTGGCTGAGGGTCGACTAAAAAATTCAAAACCTCCTGGGAGGCTAGTTTTTTTAATAGCTCATCAACCAAAATTATATCCAGCCTTTGTCCAGTTGCGGCTCTCTGGCGAAGGTCGAGGAAAAAGCTGTTAAAATATTTAAGATCCCAACGCTTGATAGAATTTTTGATTTCATTAGTTAAAAAATGAATCAAAAAAGGCAGATATGCCTCCGTGAGAATGGGGGAGGTCATCAGAACGTTGGCAATTACCATAGAATCGTAAGAGAAATTGCGGCCCTCATCCCATTTGATGAGGTCATTTACCTGGTTGCTCTCCTGGCTGCTCAAACCCCAGTGTTTGAGCCTCTCGGCTAGTTTTGGGCCGTTGTTGACAGGTCTGGCTTGGAGCTGGGCTAAGGTCAGAGGGGTATTTTCTTTGGCTTGGGGTTTGATGTCGGTCTTCTGGCCAAGATCTTTGAAAGCCTCGGCGACTGAGCCAACGTCAATGTCCAAGGTCGCATCTTCATCGCCGGCTCCATTATCTCCACCGTAACCGGAGACTTTTTCGCCGTCGCCGGAAGACCGGTCGGTTGAGGCCAACGAGCCACCCTCTGAACTCCCCGTCCCAGTACCCTGACCGCTACCGCCGCCCCCGCCAGTGCCTTGGCCGGAGCCTTTGCCTGGGCCATCACCCGGGCCACTGATACCATTTCCAGGTCCGGCTTTCCCGGCCAGACTGCTGTTGGGATCGCTATGGCGGCCGGCGGAACCGGTGGGACTTGAAGGCGAGTGCCGCCCCAGCAGGTTGTTTAAAGCTCCGTCGAGTCCACCGTCGTCTGTTTGGTGTCCACCCATAGGGCCAAAGCCGGCCATGTCTCTATCGGAGCCGGAAAGGGCGGAGTCTGCGGAGTCAAGGGGAGCAAATCCGCTGTCTTCTTGGCTGGAAGAGCTGCCCGCCGGAAGGCTCATGCCATCGCTGCTGTCTCCGGCCTGGGTTTTAATAAAGTTCGATTGGGCCAGGGCGAAAAGCGAGGCTATGGGTTTGGCGATGGGGGCTCCACCTTCAGTCTCCATAAGGGCGATGGCCCCATCAGCCACAGGGGCGTCTGCGTCTCTGAAGTCGGCACAGGCCCTGGCCGCTTTCATGGCGGTGAGTTCAAATTCCGGGCCGACCTGCTCGTACTCGGTGGATATGGAGTACTTTATGTGGGTCAAATTAGCTTCCCACAGCGAGCCTACCAAATCGTCCTGATCGGAATCAGTCGGGTTTCTGAATTTGAGGAGCACCGACAAAAAGTACCTGAGTTCGGCTTCGGTTAGACCTTCCTCAAAAGTCAGCGTCTGGATGCCGTCCCGGAAAAGCGGGGCGGTCAAAATCTGTTCGGTCGGTTTTTCTTGATAGACAACCGTTTCGCTAGATAGAAGTTGATTTTTGGTTACTTCCAAAACAAGTTGGGAATTATAGCTGAGGTATTCGGTGAGCCAATGATGGAGTGAGAAAACTGCTTCAATGTTGGTTTTGTTGGTATCCGGGTAAAGGGCCACGTTTTTCATGGTCACAATTAACTGGTTTAACCCTGCTTTGACAAGGGCGCTATTGTCAGAGGCGACTTGATTGAAAGTCTTGTCAGATAAAAAGTTATTAAAACTGTCGGCGGATTCCACTTGATTGAGTTTCCTCTATTAGGATCGAAAAAAATTATTACGTATTTAAAAATTTGCGTATATTTTATAAGTAAAAAGACGCTAGCTGTAATCAACAGGGCGTTCGCCAGATTAAGCCTATTGTTTTACGAAAGAAAGAAGTGTTTTTCCTTTCAAGCTTTCAAAAACCAAGCTCAGCAATCCAGGAGTTGGGCTCCAAAATACAACAGCTGAGGATATTATTATTGAAGACCTTACATTAATGATACAATAGCATACAAGAGTTGAACTCAAGTGGCTATTAAAGTAGTTAAGTATAAGTTGCCGGCATTTAACAGCGGTATTTAATATTAATTAGTCAGATGTGTGCGTTCTTTTGAAAATTTGACCTCTAGTTGTTATGATGTTTTAGCGGTCGGCAACTGCCAAAATTATAATTTGTGGTAGTATTGTTTTTTATTAGGTTCTTAGCAAGGGTTCGTTTAGTTTTTGACGATGGATATTCAGGAGGGGTTGTGGTCAGAAAAGCTTTCTCTAATGGTAGTTGCCTGATATAGTAAACTAAAGGCTGAAATTTTACAAGTCTCGGGCAAAAAATCAAAAAAATCAGTATGTTAAACTGTTATAGGATCATCCCAAAGTCACCTCAACCCGGCCAGTTCTGACCAGGCCAGCAGGTGGCAATAAGTAGTAAAACCAAATAATTAAATTGTTTTAATTGAGTTGCCGGAAACTAAAAAAAGCTGAAGTCAGGTTCGGTTTAAGAATTTCCATCGGGCTGGTCGTCTGAGAAACCTTGGGGGGCGCAAAGGTAACGCCACAGCCGGAAGGCCGCCAGAGAGGCGAATCTGGCTTTGATCATATCCGGATAGTCATCGTAGGAAAGCTTGGCCAGGTCCACCTCCTGCCAACCATCATTGTCGGCAGCCAATAAATGAATTTGCCCTTTGATGTGTGGATTGAAGTGACGTTGATCGGGCAAAGCGACATGGCACCTGTGGGAATAGACCTTGGTCAGGACCATAACTAGACTGGCATTTAAATTCTCAAATACAAATTTTATTCCAGCCTTGACCATGCTGTGGTCACAGGTCAAGGTCCCGACCAGGTTTTTGGCCGAGAGCAGTTTAAAAAACGGCCTGGCCGCTTCTCCGTCGGAGGTGGCGTCTATTATGGCTAGCCTCAGATCTTTTTGGGTGACCACTTGAGCAATTGACGAAACCATAGTTGTGTCGTCCCGACCTACGTAATAATCACCCAAGCGGTTGATGATCTGAGCCGTCAATGGTGCTTCTAGTTGGTCGGCTTCAACTGCCCCGCTGGCTTTGACGGTAATCAAGATTCGGGTTTCGTAGGGGCCGGCCAAAAGTCCGACCGAGGGGTTGATGCTGTCTCTGATCAGATCGCCCAAGAGGTGGTCAACCCGTCCTTCCCCCAGACCAGCCGCTCGGTGGATGGTAGTGCGGAGCAGTCCCAAACGGGATGGGAATTTTTCTGCCAGCCTCGGTCCGAGAAAATTTTCGGTAATGTTCTTCATTTCCACCGGAACCCCTGGCAGAAACAGCATCAGGCGTCCTGGCCGATCGAGGCAAAAAGCCGGGGCCGAGCCCCAATGGTTGGGAACCAGCTCGGTCCCATCTGGGAGCCAAGCTTGGCGGTATTGGTTGGGGGAAAATTTATAGCCTCGGCAGTAAATCAAGTCCTGGAGATCGGTCGCCAAATTGGGCTTAAAAGAGAGCGGCAAACTGAAGGCTCTGGCTACGGCGGCCCTAGTTAGGTCGTCTTCGGTCGGTCCCAGACCGCCGGTTACCACTGTAACCTCGGAGAGTTCCCAGGATTCTTTAAAAAGAGCCGTCAGGTGCGGCAGATCGTCTCCTACGCTGACGTGTCTGACCACGCGCAGACCCCTGGCGGCCAGAAACGACGAGAGCCAGGCGCTGTTTGTGTCAACCATCTGGCCGGAAACCAGCTCGCTGCCAGTGGACAAGATCGAGGCCGTTAGCGGAGCGGCGCTCGCTCGCTCGGGAGTTTGAAACATAATAATATACCAGTTTGTTTTTTCCACCGTAGGTCTGGAAAAAAATTGAGTTTAGGTTCATCCTTTGGGAAAAACCCAAAGGCTACTTCAACTAAGGCGGTAGGGGATGGTTACGACAAAACAGGTCCCGGTGGGACGGTTATCGGTGACCCGGATAAATCCCCCGTGATCGCGGACGATGGCGCTGACAATGGCCAAACCCAGACCCTGGCCCTCGGGGCCAGTGGTGACATAAGGCTCAAAGATTCTATCACGAAGTTCGGTTGAAAGTCCCGGTCCGTCATCGGCAACTGTCAGGCTCACCCCGGTCAGATCGTCGAGATCGACGGTAAGTTTAATCACCCCCCTGCCTTTGGTGGCGGCGGCGGCATTGGCCAAAAGATTGGTGATGACCCGTCCGAGCTGCTCGGGATCAAAGATGAATGTCTCTGGCTTTCTTTTGACCTCAATGGCAAACTGGATTGCCGGATGGGCTGAGCGGAATAAGGCCAAGGTCTGATCGGCGACCTTTAATAAATCAGCCGGTTTGGGGTTGATCTCGGGCAGCCTGGCAAATTGAGAGAACTCGTCAACCAGCCGCCTCATGTTTTCCACTTGCCGGACGATGACGGCGGTGCATTCATCGAATATGCCGCCGTCTTCTTCGCTGCTCAGCCGCTCTCCAAAGCGTCTCCTGAGCCGCTGAGCGGAAAGGGAGATCGGGGTGAGAGGGTTTTTAATTTCGTGGGCGATCCGACGGGCCACCTCCCGCCAGGCAGCCAGACGTTGGGCCTTTTCCAGCTCACTTAAATCATCAAATGTTATAAGAAAGCCTAGTGAATTACCGTCTTCGTCGAAAAGAGGAGCTCGCCGCAGAGTTAGGCTCAGGGTTTTGTCCTCAACTTCCAAAAAAACATGGTTGGCTGGGCGAGGCCCCTGGAGGCGGAGTTCCAAAAGCTGTTTTATGAGCGCTGGCTGCTGAGCCAAAGGCTCGGGCTCGGTCAGTTTCAATAGGTCCCGGGCGGCCTGATTAAGATTGACCAGATGGCTGTCGAGATCGAAAATCAGCACTCCGCTGGAAACCTGTCGGAGAATGGTTTCCAGAAAGCGGCGGCGGCGGTCAAGCTCGGAGTAGCTTTCTTTAAGCTCAAGGGTCATTTGATTGAAGGCGGACACTAGTTGGGCCATCTCGCCGCTTTTGTTGATTGGCGTCAAAACAAAATCAAGTTCCCCTTTGGCTACCCGGCGAGTGCCGTCGACCAGTTCGGTGATCGGGGCTGAAAGAGAGCTGGCCAGGTGGGAGCCGATCCAGATTGACAAAAACACCGCCAAAAGAGTGACCCCGGCCAGAGAGGTCATTTGGGCGACCCTGAAGGGTTGGGAAATACCTAAGGCTGCCCGATACTTGGCCAAACCAAGTCGGATTTCTTCGACTTTAGTTTCGATGACCGCTTGGCTGAGGGAACCGACCACCAAAAAACCGGCCAGCTCCTGGTTGACATTGACAGGAGTCGCATACAGTTTTAGGCCGCCCTCAGGCTTGGACCAGAGCGTGGGTGGCTGGTTGGTGGTCGCTGCCGGCATGTCCGGCTGACTGCCTGAATTTTGGGTCAGGCTTTGCAGCCAGAGCGGGTCGAGGGGATCTTGGTTTTTTTGGCCTCCGGTCAGGACCAAGGGCGCTCCGTCGGGACCATAGAAACCGGCACTGTCAAGAGCGATGGCCATGCGTTTGGCTTCCAGAAACGACGGCAGCTCTTTTGGCTCAGCGGGCAGAGGGCTTTGAGCCAGATAGGCCGTCAGATCGGATTTAAAGCCTTCAATGCCGCTTATTAAAAGTCGCCGGTCAATCTCTTGAGTGTATTCGGAAAGAGAAAGGGCGTCTTGGAAGGTTTCGTGGATGCTGGAACTGAACCAAGTTTCATGATCTTGACCAATCAAAAGGTAAGAGAAATAGAAAATTAAAAGAGTAGGGATAAGAGATAAGCTGATAAACGAGACCACCATTTTGGTCTGAAGACTACCGTAATGGCGCCTTTCGAAATAAATTCGATAAAGACCCCTTAAAATCAGAAACAATAACAATCCGAGAATGAAAATGGAAATGTTGATGCTGACCAGGGTGATGACCCCTTGGTTGCTTGATAAGCCCGGTCCGAGGTTGAGCAGCTGTCTTTGGACAACAGTGAGCAGGGCCAGAAGAAGGACAGAGAGGATGATCAGTGAGCGCTCGAAAGTTTGTTTTCGGCGTAGTTCCTCAGGGGGCAGTTCCTCGGGCGGTTTGCTGTGGTTAAGGGGCATAGGGTTTAAGATCCTGGGTTTCGTAGTCCTTGGAAACAGGGTTTAGGCTTACCGGATAAATTGTACACGAGTTGAGGCTGGTTGGGCAAATTTCCATCGGCTCCCTTTATCACTATGACTGTAAAGGCCGCCAGGTTTAACCCGGCCTCAAAAGGCAACTAGTAACAAAAACAAATGGATGCGGTACAGCGGACTAAGTCTGAAAGAGGCTCAGTGGAGCGATTTGACTGCTTTGGTACCTGTTGCCGGCTTGAGGGCCTTAAAAAAAACTTTTAGATTTTGCCATTAAACTACTTGACAACGCCAAAAAGGTGATTAAATTATTTACGGTAGCTCCTAAAAGGACCCGCTGGCAGTTGTTACCAGGTGTGCGGGCCGGTGACGGTAGCTTGGCTGGCGGTTTATGGAGGCCGTTTAGCCTTTGCTTCGCCGCTTGATTTGGGAGCGGGCGGACCAATGGCTGGGTTTTGTTTATCTCTTTTCCTCAAACTTTAAGGCCTCAAACTGCCTGTTAAAAAGGGCTCAATAATCCCAAAAAACAATCAAAGTTGATTCTGGTGGGTTCTTCGGTTAAAATCCCTCGGTCCGAATTTGTTTCTGGCCCGGGAACAATAGGAAACAATGGGCACCGTGGAAACAATGGGCGGAATTTTACCAAACTTTGATTTCGTCCGGCCAAAAAAATCAATTCATTAAATTGGAGAATCCATGCCCGTCAGTGCTCTTAATTGGAAGGATCGCCGAAGCATCTCGGAAAATTCCAAGAGTTCTCCCGAGATTCTGTCACGAGCTGGCCGAGAGCTTTTTCAGGCCGGATTTTTAGTCGAAGCTATTGAGCTGTTTCAAAAGGCAAATGACGCCAGCCAACTCGAACAGGTCAAAGCCGCCTCCGTCCAAGAGGGTAACTTTTTTATCTATGTCCGGGCCTGTCAGGCTCTGGGCAAACCAGCCATGGCTACTGAACTAAAGCAATTGGCAGCTCAAGCGGCCAAAGAGGGACTCTTGGTCTATGAATCCAAGGCCCGGTCCCTTCTGGAAGGCTCCCAGCCTTCCTCTTGATAAGTCTTCCTCAATAACATTATTCCCCGGCTTTGGTCGGGACTTTTTTGTAGCCAACTTGCCAAAAGGTTTTTTTTCCCATCATGAGTAACAAGCGAGATTACTACGACGTTTTGGGCGTAAGCCGTAACGCCGACCAGGAAGCAGTTAAAAAATCTTACCGGGCCTTGGCCCTTAAATATCACCCCGACCGCAACCCCGGCGACGTCGAGGCTGAAGAGATTTTTAAAGAAGCGGCTGAGGCTTATAGCGTCCTGAGCGACCCTGAGAAAAAACGTCTTTACGACCAATACGGCTTTCAAGGCCTTAATCACACCGGGTTTCAGGGATTCCAAGGCTTTGGGGATATTTTCTCTGCTTTCGGCGATATCTTTGGCGATATTTTCGGAGGCGGAGGCGGGGGCGGTCGCTATGGAGCCAAACACGGGCGGGATCTGGGCATTGAGATAGTCATTGACTATATCGACGCCTACAACGGCTGCGAAACCAAGGTCAGGATTCCCAAGGTCGAAGAATGCGAGACCTGTGCCGGGACAGGTTCCCGGACTCGGACCCGGCAGACCTGTCCGAAATGCCAGGGCCAGGGCCAGATCGTTCAAGGCATGAGCTTCATCCGAATGGCCACTACCTGTCCGCAGTGCCACGGGACTGGGGAGTTTGCGACGGACCCCTGCCCGGAGTGCCGTGGTCAGGGCCGCATCAAAAAACAAAAAGAAATTTCAGTTCATGTACCCGCCGGCGTCAACACCGGAGCTCGCCTCCGGCTAAGGGGCGAAGGGGAGTCCGGGAGTATGGGTGGGGACCCAGGTGACTTGTACGTTGAAATTTCGGTCAGGCATCATGAACTCTTTAGCCGGGAGGGCAAACACGTCCTTTTGGATTACAAAATTGACATGACTCTGGCGGCTTTGGGTGGAGAGCTTGAGGTCCCCACCGTTTCCGGTGAAAAAAGGACCGTCTACGTCCCGGCTGGGGCACAGAACGGCAAACTCATCCGGATCCCAGAAATGGGGTTCCCAGTACCTGGTTCCGGGCAGAGGGGTGAGCAGATTATCTCTTTGACCGTTACCACTCCTAGGGATCTGACCGAACGTCAGATTGAGCTTTTAGAGGAGTTTGCGGCTTTGGAGGCTGAAAAGAAGTCCGAAAGTCCCCTCAAGGGTTTTACCAGAAGGCTGGGCAAGAAAATCAAGCAAGTTATTCAGAACTGACATATTTTTCAGTAGTACTTAAATTAGTTGTAACTATTCAGCCCCCCTGTCCAAGGCAACGAAAGGCGGTTTTTTTCACACGGCCACTTACCAATTCAAGGCGTCTCCCGTGTGATCCAGGCGCGAACCCGCATCAGAAACAAAAA
>JAISWF010000092.1 GCA_031271165.1 Deltaproteobacteria bacterium | reverse complement strand
AAGATGTTAAAAATGATAAAAACGAAAAAATGGACTTTTTACTGGTCGATCTTATATTAGTTAGTTAGATTATTTTGTGGGAGTTTTTTTATATGACTGAGAACCAAATTAATACTGTTGAACCGCCAGGTTTTGGGCCGCATGACCTTGGGCCACAGGCGTTTTTGGCGCAATTCATGGCCCGGCCTAGTCCTGACCCCCTTAGTGGGGCTTTTGAGAGCAAGTTCGTTGTCCACCCCGGAATGGCCTCCATCCCTTTGCCTCCTAACCAGGCAGGGGAAGCTTTTGCCCAAATCATGTCTCGCCCCCTCAAGGGCCCGTTGTCGGTTTATTTGCACCTGCCGTTTTGTGAAAGTCGTTGCCTTTACTGCGGTTTTGCTGGTCAAAAGGCTGAGCCCGATTTAAAGGCCGCTTATGTCAAAGCTTTATTGTCCGAAATTGCTTATCTTGCCGATCGTCCCTCGACTAAGGGGCCGGTTCAATCAATCTATTTCGGCGGGGGCACCCCGTCAAGTTTATTGCCCGAAGAATTGGAATGCCTGTTGGAGGCGGTTAAAAAGAATTATAATCTCTGTAATGACTGCGAGATAACTCTTGAGGGGCGGATCCATGATTTCACCCCGGAAAAAGCAGCCGGGTTTATCCAAGCCGGCTTTAACCGTTTTTCCATTGGCATTCAAACCTTTGACACTGTCCTGAGGCGGCAGGTTGGCCGCATTAGTGATCACGATAAGGTTGTTGAGCTGTTGACCAACCTGGTTTCCTTGCAAAAGGCTACTACCGTCATTGATCTCATTTTTGGTCTGCCCGGCCAGAAGTTGGAAAACTTGATTCGGGATATTGAGCTGGCCGAGGAAATCGAAATCGACGCCTTAGACCTTTACCAGTTAAATGTCTTTAATAAAAGCCCCCTTGAGGTAGCGATTAATTCAGGCCGTATCCCGCCAGCGATTCCTTTAAGTGGTCAGGGTGAATTTTACCGCCAGGGTTGTCAGAAATTGGTCGAGCTTCATTGGCGTCAGCTGTCGCTGAGTCATTTTGCCCGGACTTTCCGTGAGCGTTGCCTTTATAACCTGATAAACAAGCGTAAAAGTGATTGTCTGGGGATGGGGGCCGGGGCTGGAAGTCTGATGGACGGCTGGTCAATGTATCGCCTGCCCAAGGTTGACGCTTATTTGGAAGCGGTGGGGAAAGGTGATTTCAGTCCTTCTTTTATTTCCCGGCCGTCTAAGGGGCATCACTTGATAGGACAAATAATCGAACAGATGGAGCAAGGTTATTTGGAGTTTGAAAGATTGGTCCGAAAGTTTTCCTTCGACCCCAGGCCAGCTAAAACTCTGATGGAGAACTGGTCCCAAAACGGACTCATTGAGTGGGATGATCGCCGCTTGAAACTTACTTTGAGTGGCCGTTTCTGGGGAGTTAACCTGACCGAAGCCTTGACTAAGGCGGTCACCCATGATTATCGTGAGACGTCCTCCCTGGGGGCTTTGGCCTGAGGCGATAAATTTAAAAAGGCGGCCCAAGCCGCCTTTTTAAATACAGGGCATCTGATTAGCCCTTATTTGGGCGAAGTTTGGACGTCCGAAATCCTGAACCGGGCGTAGAAACTGGGTTTGAGATAACCAACCGGTGCTGACTTCCGGAATCTATAATACCACTCTAACTTGATGGTCCGAGTTCTGGTTATAACTTTTGATGATTTAAGTATAGCCTTCGGCCCCACAATTCCCTCTGGAAACTTTTCAATATTCTGCCCACGGCCGGCCATCCCTCCAGCTGAAATTAATGATATAAATAGATAGGGCCACTCCTTGGTAGCCGTAGCGCTTGATATGGTGGCTCATATGGGTGATAATAGGCTCAAACGACTGAATTTCAATTCCGACAGCCTTTTAGATTGTATTTTTGAGCGGTAGATTTCGGAGCAGTCAGCCCCCAGGTTAAAGATGCCATTTGGAGTCGTCATTAAGGAGGGAAAAGCTCGCCCAGCCTTCAGTCAGGCTCAAAACCTCAGAGTTTGGCCTTGGTGATGGACAGCCCACATCGCCTTGATGTTGAGCTCTGGCTTAACCATAGCCAACCTAAAGTGGTGATATTGCTGGCCAAGGAAATATCAAGCCGCGCCCTTAATAGTTCCTCGGACCATAAGGATGTCAGCGGCCACCAAGGCCAGGGTGTTATCACGCTGACAATAGTTGAGTCATATCCTGAGACGGATTGAAAAATCGACTTCGATGAGCCTCCCCTAAATCTCATCACGATGGTTAAAGTGAGTAGCCAATTCTCCAGATGCCGCAGCACTTTAGCTCCGGTGCCGAGAGAGGATTGGGCAACATGCTGAAGAAATCAGGGGCCTATCCAAGCCATGTGAATGCTTTTTTTTAGAAAGGTTTGACTCTTTCGTCCGGCTAAAGTAGGCAGGCGGTGTTGACCTGAACCGGGAGTTAATGATATATATCTTGCAATTCTAAGAACTCCCTTCGGTTTTTTTTGGGTTTATTTTTTAGAAGTCTGATCAGCCAAACTGTTTTGAAGGATTGCCCATGCTAATTACTATAGCGTCTTTTTTGGTTTTGCTGTTGATTCTTATCTTTGTCCATGAGTTGGGCCATTTTTTGGCGGCTAAACTCTTGGGGGTAAGAGTGGAGCGCTTCTCTTTGGGGTTTCCGCCCAAATTGTGGTCCAAAAAGATTGGCCAAACTGAATACCGGATCTGTTGGTTACCTCTGGGCGGCTCAGTCAGTCTTTTGGCCGAACAACCTGGGACAACCGTAGCCCCGGAAGACATTAAATATTCTTTTTCCCATAAACCAAACTGGGTCAAAATGATTATCGTTTTTGCCGGACCGCTTTTTAACATTGTTTTTGCGGTCCTGGCCTTGTGGGTCATGTCATGGGTTATGGGGATTCAGCACGTAGCTTCAACTGTCGGGCCTCTGAGTCCCGACAGTCAAGCTTATGAGGCAGGAATTAGACGCGGAGACATCATAACCGAGATCGACGGAAAGCCGATTCAGTTTTTTGACGAGATATCCGATGCTCTGGAAAAGTGCCAGGGCCGGCCCATGGACATAATGGTGGCCAGGGGTTCGTCGGCCCTAACTTTTAAAGTCACCCCGGCCCTCAAAGAAGGTCTGACACTTTTGGGTGATCCGACCTCCTATTATAGTCTCGGCCTGACCCCCCAAACCAAACCGATCATCGGACAGGTTTTAGACGGTAAACCCGCCCAGGAAGCTGGTTTGAAGGAAGGCGATTTGGTAACGGCCATTAACGGGGTCCCGGTGGAAGACTGGCAGGATTTGGTGGTTTTGGTCCAGGGTCCTGAGAGCCAAAGGGCCCTGGAGGCTCCGCCAGCTCCAGAACCTTTATTGATTACCGTCTCCCGCGAAGGCCAAACCCTTAATTTTTCCGCTACCCCGGTGGCCGAAGGTCGGCAGGACTTGAAGGGTAAAACCCTGTATACTTTTATGCTGGGAATTGCCGTCCGTCCCGATCTGATCCGCGAACCGGTGGGCCCCATCAGAGCTTTCGGAAATGGCCTCAAGGATACTTGGGCCACGGTGGAGTTGACGTACATTTCGCTTTATAAGTTGATACAAAATAAAATTTCCGCCAAAGTCATGGGCGGACCTATAATGATCGCCGAGGTAGCCGGCCGCAAAATACGAGACGGCCTGGCTGATTTCGTCTCTCTGATGGCTTTAATCAGCATAAATTTGGCCATCATCAACCTGGTTCCCCTGCCAGTGCTCGATGGTGGGCAGCTTTTAATCTTTAGCATTGAGGCTATCAGGCGCCGCCCATTGAGTATGAAGCTGCGAGAAATTACTCAAATGGTCGGAGTTACCGCTCTGCTAGCCCTGATGATTCTGGTTTTTTATAACGACATCTCCCGCCTGGTTACCAGATTTTCTGGACCACCGGCTGTTCAGACCCAGACCGTCACCGAGTAGCGCCGTGCTGGTGCTGGCTTTTGACACCAGCGGTGCCGTGATGACCTTGGCCTTAGTCGAGGTTGACCATAATGGCCACCGCAACTTGGTTGATAGATGCGGCGATGGGAAAACCGGTCACTCCGCCTTACTGGCCCCAATGGTGGCCGAGGTTTTGAACGAAACCGGGGTTGCGGCCGGCGATCTTGAGCTGATTGCTTGTGGTCGTGGACCGGGGAGCTTTACCGGGCTGAGGACTGGTTTGGCCTTGGCTAAAGGTCTGGCCATGGGTATTGGACGACCGGTTGTTGGCTTGGGCTCACTGACCATCTTGGCCGCAGCTAGTGGTCCACTTGAGACGACTTTTATCGCTCCGGTTATCGACGCCCGCCATCGGGAAGTATTTACCGCTCTTTATCGTTTTGAGCTCGGTCGGTTGGAGCCGGTCCAGCTGACTGAGATTTTGGTTATTGAACCCGGAAAGGTTATGGGGGTCCTTTCTTCGCTGGTACCGCTGCAGGCTAAAGTTATCCTGACTGGACCGGGGACCAATCTGTTGCCCGAACCGGTCTTTCCTTTTGAGTTCGGCGGGGAGTCGGCCCCTTCGGCCGAGATCCTGGCTATTTTGGCTGTCCAGCGCTTGGCCGATGGTCAACTGTCCCCAAGTCCGGCCAGCCCTCTTTACGGGAGATCTCCGGATATTTTTAAAACCTGGACCCCACCGGTCAGGTTGGTTGCGGGGACCACCGACGCCTGAGTCGGGGCCAAGGATTTTATAGCTTGATAATCACCATTTTTGTTTCTAAATCGGAGGTTTTTTTATGGGAAAGCTATTTTCCAAATTTGTTTTGCTTTTGTCGTTGGTTTTGATGGCCGGGCCGGCTGCGGCTCAGGATACTCTTAAAGTCGGTTTTGGCGGCGCCATATTGGGCCAACTGGCGGCCTACGGCAACTCCAATCTTTACGGTCTGGAATACGCCATTGGTCAAATCAACGCCAAAGGCGGGGTTTTAGGCCAGCAGGTTGAACTGGTTAAAGAAGATGACGGTTGTAAGCCTGACTCGGCCAGTTCTGCGGCCACCAAGTTATTGAGCCAAGGGTTGAAACTGGTTTTCGGCCATACCTGTTCCGGCGCCACCCGCAGTGCCTTGAGTGTTTATGGCAACAGCGTTTTAATGGTCGCTTCTTCAGCCACTGAAGTTTCTCTGACCGAAGACGGAGCTCATCCTTATTTCTTCCGCACCACCCCTCGTGACGACTTCCAGGTCCCGACTCAGGTAGCCTATATCCGTGACAAAGGCTTCAAAAAGGTCGCCATCCTTCATGATAAGGGCGATTATGGTTTGGCTCTGGCTGAATTGGCCAAAAAAGATTTAGAGGCTGATCCTCAGGGTATTGAGATTGTTCTTTTTGAAGGCGTCACCTCTGGAGAAGTCTCCTACGATGATACCGTTTCTTTGTTGGCGGCCAAGGGAGCCGAAGTTCTTGTCTGGGGCGGCTACTACAGCGACGCCTCCAAACTGGCCCTCCAGATGCGCGGCAAAGGTC
Source organism: Deltaproteobacteria bacterium (assembly GCA_031271165.1). Classification (GTDB taxonomy): domain Bacteria; phylum Desulfobacterota; class Desulfarculia; order Adiutricales; family Adiutricaceae; genus JAISWF01. The sequence continues at coordinate 13,098 of JAISWF010000092.1, read as the reverse complement.
TTAAGACCGTCATCATCGGTCCTGACGGATTGTATAATCCCAGCTTTATCGAAATGGCCCAGGAAGCCTCAGAAGGAGTCTTGGCCACCGGTCAGATGGATTTGAGCAAAAGCGAGATCGCCCAGGCGGCCATCGCCGACCATAAGACCAGGCATTCCGAGGAAATCGGGCCTTACTTCTTTTACGCCGCTGGCGCCGCCCAGGCCGTGTTTGCGGCTGTCGAGAAGGTGGGCAACACCACCGATTTCGAGGCCATCAAAAAGCACCTGACCGAGGATACCGTGGAAACGGTCATGGGTCCGGTTCGCTTTGACGCCAAAGGCGACATCATTGGTGTCCCGTTCTCGCTTTACGAGATTCAAGGCGGCAAATTTGTCGAACTTCCCAATAAATAATATTGTCTCAGGACGGGGGCCGGTGGCCCCCGTCCTACTTATCCGGCGATTTTCCCCCGCTTATTTTTGAAGGCGCAAGGGAACTTTTGGAATGGATTTTTTTTTAAGTCTTTTTATGAGTGGCCTGACTAAGGGCAGCATCTACGCCTTGATTGCCCTTGGCTATACCATGGTTTACGGTATTATTGCTCTGATAAATTTCGCCCATGGCGAGATTTACATGATCGGAGCTTTTACGGCCTTGATTTTTTCCATGCTGCTCGGCGGTCCGGCTGTGGGAATGTCTGGCTGGACTCTTCTTTTGACCGTGGCGGCGCTTTCAGCTCTCTACGCAGCAATGTACGGCTGGACCATGGAAAAAATCGCCTACCAGCCCCTCAGGGGGGCTTCTCGCCTGGCGCCCTTAATTAGCGCCATCGGCATGAGCATTTTCCTACAAAATTATGTCCAGCTGGTCCAGACTCCCAACTTTTTGGTCTTTCCTGACTTGATCCCCCAGATCGATCTCCCGGCGGCTGTGGCTAAGGCTATCAACCGGACTCACTTGGTTATTTTGATTGTGACCGCTGTGGCCATGGTGGCCTTGACCGTTTTCATCAAGTTTACCCGTATGGGTATGGCGATGCGGGCGGTAGCCCAAGACCCGATTATGGCCCGGCTGTCAGGCGTTAAACTAGACCGGGTGATATCGGTGACCTTTGTCATCGGCTCGGTCCTGGCGGCTTTGGGGGGTCTTTTAATCGGCTGTTCAATGCGCCAGATAGATTTTTATATCGGCTTTCTGGCCGGAATGAAGGCCTTTACGGCCGCCGTCTTGGGTGGGATCGGGAGCATTCCCGGGGCGGTCATCGGAGCTCTGATCCTTGGTTTTGCCGAGAGCTTTGCGGCCGGGTACATCTCAAGTTCCTACAAGGACATGGTCGCCTTTATCATTTTGATTATTATCTTGACCTTAAAGCCAGGAGGCATTTTTGGCACCTCCCAGACGCAGAAGGTCTAAATAGTGAAAACTCTGCCGCCGATAATTAAGAAACCATTTTGGCATCGGGCTCTTTTGGAAACCAGGACGGCCCTGATGGCCACTTTCTGGATCTGTTTTCTGGCCTTCCCATTGGTGGTCTTTAAAATCAACGCCAACACCCGCTCTTTGGATACCAGATGGGATCGCCTGTATATACTGGCCGGTTCAGTCTTCGTTCTGACCTTTATCTGGCGGTTTTTGTTAAAGCGCCGCTCTTTTGATCGGCTAACCAAGGTGGTTAACGAACCCCATGGTTCGGCTCCCAAACCCACCTGGCTGACCAGATTAGCCAAGAGCCGCCAGAGAGGGCGTTTATTGGCGGTGGTCTTGTTGAGCATGTGCGTCCTGCCTTTCCTGTCTAACCCCTACATGGTCAACATTGTGACCTCGGCCCTCATTTACGTCACCTTGGGCCTGGGGCTGAATGTGGTGGTCGGCGTGTCAGGACTTTTAAACCTGGGGTACGTGGCTTTCTATGCTATTGGAGCCTATACCTATGCCCTCTTGGGTTATTATTTTGGTTTAAGCTTCTGGGTGTGTTTGCCCTTAGGGGCTATTTTTTCGACCCTGCTGGGACTTTTGCTGGGCCTTCCCATCATCCGGCTCAGCGGTGATTATCTGGCCATTGTCACTTTGTCATTTGGGGAAATAACCAGGCTCGTTCTCACCAATTTGGATTTCACCCGCGGCCCTAGAGGGATAAGCAACATTAAACCGCCCAGCTTTTTTGGCTTGAATTTAAACGGAACTCCTAAACAGTTTCTGATTGAGACGGTGGGCTTCCACCCGGACATGGACTTAAACCGGGTCTTTATTTATTTCATTATCCTGGCGGTAGTGGTTTTGACCATTATTTGCGTCTACCGGCTGGAGAATTCCCGCTTGGGTCGCGCCTGGCTGGCTCTCCGGGAAGATGAGATCGCCTGTCAGGCCATGGGCATCAACCGGACCCGGGCCAAACTGACCGCCTTTGCCTTAGGTTCCACGTGGGCCGGTTTGGCCGGGGTGGTCTTTGCCTCCCAGATAACTTTCATCAACCCGGCCAGTTTTTCCTTTATGGAATCGATCATGATCCTGTCGATCGTCGTTTTAGGCGGAATGGACTCCATTCCCGGGGTTATAATTGGGGCGGCGGTGCTGATTTTACTTCCTGAGCAGCTGAGGTTTTTTTCCGATTATCGCATGCTAATCTTTGGGGCCCTGATGGTGGTCATGATGGTTTTTCGGCCTGGAGGGCTGATCAAAAGCGTTCGGGAGGTTTACATCCATCAGGCCAGCGACTCCAAACCTGAACCCCGGCCGGTGGTTACTGCCCTTTCAACCATGGAACAGGGAGCTGAAGATGACTGAGGCTGCCAGCTGCCGGCCTCCCGATTCAGTCCTGAAGACTTGCGGGCTGAGCATGGTCTTTGGAGGGCTGGTGGCTCTGGACCGAGTGGATTTGACCGTTGAAAGGCATTCCATTACCGCCCTGATCGGCCCTAACGGGGCGGGGAAGACCACCTTGTTTAACTGCCTGACCGGCATTTATCCTCCCACTAGGGGGAGCATTACTTTTGAATCGGGTGATGGCCGGAAAATCTCCTTAAAGGGGCTGGCTCCGGACCGGGTGACCCTTTTGGGGCTGGCCCGCACTTTCCAGAATATTCGCCTTTTTAGTAATCTTACGGTTTTGGAAAATGTTCTCATCGGCTGCCACGGCCGGATGAGGGCCGGCCTTTTGGGGGCCCTTTTCCGGGACAAAAAGACCAGGGCTGAAGAAAAGGCTTTCATTGATTTCAGCTACGATCTTTTGGTCCGCTACGGGCTGAAGGCTTCGGTCAATGAATTGGCCAAAAACCTGGCTTACGGTGCCCAGAGACGTTTGGAAATTGTCCGGGCTCTAGCCACCGGCCCCAAACTTCTTTTGCTGGACGAACCGGCCGCTGGCCTGAACATCAACGAAACCAACGAGCTTAGAGAGCTCATTGAGACCATCAGAACCAGTGAAAATCTCTCTATTTTACTGATCGAGCACGACATGAACCTGGTGATGAATGTTTCTCACGTTATTTACGTGATGGACTACGGCAAACTCATTGCCGTCGGCCCTCCCAACGAGATCCGGCGTAATCCTGCGGTCATCAAGGCCTACCTGGGTGAGGAGTGATGAGTTCCTTCATGCTGGAATTAGCCCAGGTCCATTCGGCCTACGGCAATGTCGAGGCCTTAAAAGGCGTTGATCTGAATCTGTCGGAAGGCGAGATTGTGGCCCTTTTGGGGGCTAACGGGGCAGGGAAAACCACCACCTTGGCCTCGGTCACCGGCTTGGTGTCCCCCAGAAGCGGCCGGATTGACTTTGAAGGCCAATCCATCCTGGGGGCCAGACCTGAGTATCTGGTCAGTCAGGGACTGATTATGGTCCCGGAGGGACGAAGGATTTTTCCAGGCTTAAGCGTCCTGGAAAATCTCAGGATGGGAGCCTTTTTGCGTAACGACAAAGCCGGGGTTGAGGCTGATTTGGATTACGTCTTTAACCTCTTTCCCATCCTGGCCACCAGGGCCAAGCAAACCGGCGGAACACTCTCCGGGGGCGAGCAGCAAATGCTGGCCATATCCCGGGCCCTGATGGGGCGGCCCCGGTTACTGCTTTTAGACGAACCAAGCTTGGGTTTGGCTCCTTTGGTCATCCGGAACATTTTTGATACCATCCGGAAAATAAACATTGATCAGAAAACCACCATTCTTTTGGTGGAGCAAAATGCCAACCTGGCCTTAAACCTGGTTCACCGGGCTTATATCATGACTACCGGCCGGATCACCCTTTCCGGGACGGCGGCCGAGCTTTTAAATGACGAAAGCGTCCGCCAGGCCTATCTGGGCGGGTAGAAAAAATAAATTTTTAAATATTGGCCATATTTTCAATACGCCTTAATTTTTCCTCTCTTTTTGGCCTTTCTCTTGACCTCTTTAAGGCTTTCCTTAGTTTTTCCTTAAAATAAATGGTCCAGCGTCATCGCTTTCATCAAGCTCTTGGACGGCCCGCCTGGCCGCTGTCGTTAGCTGCTTGGGGAGTGGCCAGGGCTTGGAAGCGAACGGAAGTTGGTTAAGAATGAAATATCAGGATGAGCCATACGGGAAGGGGCTGACCACATTTTTTTCAGATTGTATGAAGCAAACAGACTACCCCGGCTCACCAGTGGCAGCTCTTCGGACCTGGCCAGGGTTATCAGCCGGCCCATTACCTGGACTGCGCAAAATCTTCGGACATCCAGAGCTGGCCTTCATATTGGCCGCATATCCCTCCCAGCCGGTTGACCGGTGCCGGAGCACTCTCCAGGGGTTCGACCGGTAAGGTCACTTTGGTTTGGCCAATGGGGGTAGTCCTTTGTTCAATCCAGGCTCAGGTTAAGGTGCTGTTTATGGTCGCTGGTGGTGGATTTCATGGCCTCCTACGGTCCAGATGGTGGCACTGTTTTTTAAAAATATAAAATTTTTTATTCTTTGGCCATCGCAGAGGGTAGGGTTAATTTTACTTTTTGGCAATAAACCTACATTTTCCGGCTTCCTCTGACTGCGGCTTCCGGCCAGTTCCAGGGGTCAGGGCAGCCTGGTGACATCTTCCAAAGCTAGCTACTAACCGCTAATCTATTGAGAAAGGTCATCTTGATAGCGCCTTCCCAAGGTGAATTAAGTCGAAAATTGTTTAAGTAAAAATTTTATTGACTAAATCCTGCGTTCGAAGATATTTACCGGACTTCGTCCTTTAAATAGGGACCGGATACTCTGAACATGTGTTAACCATAACATTTCCTGGGTCAAGTCCGGCTGATTAGGCCTGGAGGCTTCTTTCAACGTCAAGACGAATATGTTAAAATTGCAAAGTCTTAATATAATTGTCGAGTCAGTGTCATCAGGGCTAAAATATGCTGGCCGCTCTCCTCTCCACCCTCTTGGCTGGGCTCCTAGGAGGTTAAATTGAACCGCTGCCTGAATTTGGTCACCTTGGCCGTTTTACTATTGTCTGGGCTGTCCGGACTTGGTCCGGGCTCTGCTGCCCGGGCTCAGACGATGACTGCTGGCCGAAGTCTTAACCTGATTTCCGCTTCTGAAAGCGAAGGGGCCAAGGCCATGACCGAGTATTTGGTTCAAAAATTACCGGCTCGTCTGGAGCACCCGGTCCATTTGGAAGTGGCCACTGGAGGGGGAGGCGTTCCAGCGGCGGCCCTTCTTATTGAGTCTCCTTCCAACCGCCTGACTCTTGGGCTTTTCCCCATGGAAGCAGTTGTCACCCGTGTGCTGACCCGGTCAACCCCCTATCTCGAAACAGAGTTGAAGGGATTTTTACTGGCCTGGAACGAGCCATATGCCCTGATGGCCAGAGCCGAGGCCCCCTTTGATAACCTCCAGGAACTGGCTGACGCTTCCCGGGAGACCCCCAGGACCATTGGTTACGCCGGTCCCGGCCAAGTGAGTCTTCCGGTTTTAAACGTTCTGGGCCTAGCCCAAGACGCCGGTTTTAAGCTTCAACTCGTTGTCCGGCCGGCTTTAACCGCTGCTAACTTGGTCACTGAAAGAGGAGATGGTATTGATTTGGCCGTGGCCTCTTTGTCACAAGCCCAGGAGCTCTCGGGGAAGGGGCTTAAAATTGTGGCCGTCCTTGATGACGATTATCGGGGGGCCTGCGCCCCAGCCCGGTCGGAACAGCCCGGACCCCAAGCTCGGTTTCACAACTGGACGGCGATTTACGGACCGAGGGGTTTGCCGGAAGTCATGGCCGCTCAAGCTTTAGATGCCATATCTGATCTCTTGGCTGCGTCTGATGCAGCCGCAATCATGGATAAATACTGCTTGGCCGCTCCTGAGCACCACCTGGCCGATGCCTTTGACACCGAATTCCAGGCCCAGAAAGATCTGATCGACCGCCTCGGTCTGGGTAAAGATTGAGTCGTGGCCGTCCAAGTTCCAAAGACCCTGGTGGTTACTTCTTCTGAGGCTGGTCGTTACTCCTTATCTGGGGTCCTGACCGCCCAAGTGCCGGGCCAAGTCTTTGACCCGCTCCTTAAGCTCAAATCCCGCCAGCCAATAGCCATTGACCTCAGCGGTCTTTCGGCCATGGATCTTAACGGGGCCGCTCTTTTAATCTGGCTTCAATCGACCCTGGAAAAAAGTGGACGTTCGGTCACTTTTGCGGCTCTGCCTGAATCATTTGAGCCCATTTGGGAGCTGGCCAAGAAAACTCTGGGCCCTCCCACCCCCAAACCGGCTGAACTGGGTTTTTTTGAGGGTGTCGGTCAGAGCGTCATCGATTTTTTTCAAGATCTCGGGGCGCTGATTGTCTTTTTGGGTGAGATTCTGGCGGCCTTGGCCGGGGTGATATTTAAGCCCTGGAAAATTCGTTGGTCCATGACCATGCTCACCGTCGAGCGGGCGGTGGTCAACGCTTTGGCGGTTACCGCTCTGGTGTCCTTTTTGGTGGGGCTTATTCTGGCCTTTCAGTCGGCGATGTTCATGAAGCTCTTTGGGGTCGACATATTTGTGGCCGACCTGGTGGGACTATCGCTGATCAGGGAGCTGGGGACCTTACTGACGGCCATCGTTTTGACCGGCCGGAGCGGGTCGGCCTTTTCGGCCGAGCTGGGTTCAATGAAAATCAACCAGGAGATCGATGCTTTTTTGACTATGGGCCTGTCTCCGGCCGCCGATTTGGCTCTCCCCCGGGTTTTGGCTTTGACTTTGGCCACCCCGCTTTTGACCATCTTGGCTGATTTTGCTGGTCTTATCGGCGGCAATATCGTTATGATAACCTTGGGTCACCCGGTGGTGGCTTTCTGGATTGAGCTTTCCTCCCATCTTGACACTTCCGATGTGGCCACCGGCCTTTTTAAGTCTTTTATTTTTGGTTTCGTGGTGGCTGTTGTCGGCTGTCAGCGGGGTCTGGCCGCCGGAGGCGGCCCCGGCGCAGTCGGGGAGGCCACCACCAAGGGGGTGGTCACCAATATTGTTTTGCTGGCCTTTTTAGACAGTCTGTTTGCGGTGCTTTTTTATGTTCTTAATTGGTAAACAGCCAGTTATCAACCGGAGCGGCAGGGAGACTCCTCCCTTGAGGGTCAGTTCCCTGAGGGTGGCCTACCCTGGAGGACCGACCCTTTTGGAGGATGTCTCCTTCATAGTCGAAGCCGGCGAAATTATGGGCATTTTGGGGCCCAGCGGCTGCGGCAAAAGCACCCTTTTAAGGCACTTGGTCGGCCTAGAGACGGCTACTTCTGGGACCATTGAACTTTTTGGGGAGAACCTGTGGTCGGGTCAGGGGGCCGAGCTTAATCATCATCGCCGTAAATTTGGGATCATGTATCAGGGTGGGGCTTTATTTGGGAACCTGAGCCTGATAGAAAACGTGGCCCTGCCCCTGAAAGAATTTACCAAGCTCAAGCCGGGGGCCATTGAGACTGCCGCCCGTTTGAAATTGGCCTTGGTTGGCTTATCAGGCTTTGAATACAGCATGCCTGACAGTCTTTCGGGCGGAATGCGCAAAAGGGCGGCCATTGCCAGGGCCTTGGCTCTGGAGCCGGGCCTGCTTTTTTTAGATGAACCATCGGCCGGGCTCGACCCGGTGACCTCGGCCGGACTCGATCAGCTAATAGTCACTTTGGCCAGAAATCTGTCGTTGGCTTTTGTCATGGTTACTCACGAACTGAACTCAATTATGGCTACGCTCGATCGGGCCATCCTTTTGGACAAGGAGAAAAGGGGCATTGTGGCCGAAGGCACCCCAGACTATCTAGCCCATCAGTCACCGGCCCAGGAAGCGGCGGCTTTTTTTCGGCGGGGCTCAAGGGGCGGCATTCTGGCCACCCAGAAATTGGATACTAACTGACCGGACTTTGGTCGGACTTTTGTTTTTTTTAATAATTATTATTCAAGCCTGTCTGTGCGGTAATTTATGGCCAAAAAAACCAATTACTTTAAAATAGGAATTTTCACCCTGTCGGCGTTGTTTCTTTTAGCCGCCGCCGTTTTGTATTTCGGTCTGAGTTCAACTTTCCGGCCGATTTTGCAATGCGATACCTTTTTCGATCACTCGGTCCAAGGTTTATCGGTGGGAGCTACGGTTAACTTTCGAGGTTTTAGAGTCGGTCAAGTCTCTAAGATAAATATTGCGGCTAGTCCTGTTCAAAGCGGTCAACAGTTGATTCAGGTCCGTTTCGTGCTCTATCCTGAGCTTTTGACTGGACGGGCCAAAGCCACCGAGGCGGAAGCTAGAGAGGTCCTCCAAAGTGAGATAGCTAACGGTCTGAAATGTAGTTTTTCCTTTCAAGGAGTTTCTGGTCTGGGTATTTTAGATCTCGACTATGTGCCGGCCAATGGCACCGAAGTCGTGGTTAAAGCCAAGCTGGACCCGAATGTGGTGACCATCCCCGCCAGCCGGGGCTCAATTTTAGCCATCGGAGAATCGTTGACCGTAATTTTAGACTCTATTAAGGGCGTGGACTTCAGCGGCCTCAGTAAGACTTTAAATGAGGCCTTAACCGGCGTCAAGACCATGTCCGGGACCTTTGATTGGGAGATCAAGACGATGAGTTTCAACTTTAACTCCACTTTGGACGAAATAAACAATTCGTTTAGCGATATTAGAATATTAGCCAACAAACTTTCTGCTCAAGTCGATCAATTAAATCTCAACGCCGCCGGGGAGGAGCTTTTGGGGGCTCTCAAGCAGTTCAAGCAGACCATGGCTCAGGTCGAAGGTGTACTGCGGACTCCTCGCAGTACCCTGCCGCAAACCATGGAAAATTTGCGGGTGATGAGCGAAAATTTTCGCGATCTCTCGGAGATGGCCAAGCGCTACCCCAGTCAGTTGTTTTTTGGACGTCCGCCAGAGGAGGTAAAGAGCCGGTGACTGAAATTTTCCGAGCCCAAAGTCCCCACCAATTTCGGGGCGATGTGCCTGGGACTGCTTTGGGTCAGGCCTCGAAGATGAATTTTTGGGCCTTGAGCCTTATTGCGGCCGTGATTGGGTTACTGGCCAGCGGATGCGGGCTTTCCAGGCCGTATCCGTCTATCCGGTCCTTTACTTTGGAGGCCCAATCTGACTTAAAGGACCAGGTGGCCCCATCCCGGAAACGGCTTTTGGTTCAGGTTATTCCCAATGGTGCGGCGGCGGCTTGCGAGACCCGCAAATTGGTCTATAAAATTGGCCCCAATGAGCTCAGTGAGGATTTTTACAACGAGTTTACGGGACTTCCCGCCAGAATGGCGGCCGATGAGACGGCCAGGTTTTTGGAGGCTCAAGGGGTATTTCGCACCGAACGCACTGAAACCTTGAGGGGCTCGGATTTAATTCTGGAGCTATTTTTGGGTGCCTTCCACGGCGACTATACGACCAGCCCGCCGCAGGCGGTAATGGAGATAAAATATACCCTGACTGATATCCGGCGTTCTCCCGTGGTGCTGGCTTCCAAAACCTACCGGGCGGCAGCCGAACTCCCCCCGGCTGGTCTAGGCGACCGCCCCTCGGATTTGGCGGCCGGATTGGCTCGGGCCCTAGGGACCATTTTGGCTGAGCTTTCGGTAGATTTACGGACGACCACCGGTGGCCGTTGAACGCCAAGGCTGGTTTAAAGCCGCCTTTATCCTTTTAGCCTTGTCGGCGATCAGCCTGGTTCTGGCTCCCCAGTGGCCGGGCTTTTGGGTTACCTTGGCTGTGGCCGGCTTGAGCTGCCTTCTTTTTTACGGACCCAAGGCCATTGAACGCCGTTTGCTGGAGCTTAAGAAGCCTCAAAAAGCAGGTCCTCTGAAAACTGCGTCTCGTTTGATTTTAGTTTTGGTCGGGTTGGTCTTTTTTGGCTCGTTTACCTTTCTTCCAGTCTTAAGAATTTCTTCGGCCCAAAAGCTGAGCCTGCCAGAAGCGACCTTAAGCCTGCTCAGCCATCTCCCCGCTGAGGTCAGCCTGACCGCCGCAATGGGTGGGCAGGACTCTGAGACGGGAATAAGTTATCTTTTGGGGCTCTACCGCCAAGCCTCACCGAAAATAAAAACATCCATCATCAAAGCCGAGGGCCAGGCCAATTTGAGTCAAACCCAGGCCGAGGTGGTTGAGCCAGATTCGGTGACCATCAGTTCGGACAATTTCAGCGAGACCGTCCGCCCCATTTCCCGTCGGTCCATCGACGCCAGCCTCAGGCGCCTCATTTCCCCAAATCGTTTAATATTAAACCTCACCGGTGATGGCGAAAAATCAGTTTATGATTTTAGCCCTGTTGGTTTGAGCGATTGGGCCAAATCGCTGGCCGAAAGCAAGATCTTTGTCAAAGATTCCATCTGGACCGGACCCAATCTCCCCCCGGAAGCGTTGGCGGCTAACGCTCTGATCCTGGCCGGGCCCAGGAAACCCTTAGGGGAGGAGCGGGAAAAGGCGTTGATAGAATATTTGATGGCGGGAGGAAAACTGGTTATTCTTCAAGATCCCATGGTGGTTGGCTTTGGCGCTTCGTCTCTTTCTCCGTTGGGACTCAATATTCCATGGGGTTTGATGGTTGAACCTGACTCCACTTGGGCCGGAACTGAGGATTTCTTTATTGTCTCAAGGGATTTTCCGGCCCATCCGATTACTCTGGGCCTTGGTCAACCAGTGGTCTGGCCTTTGTCTGGGGCGATTACCCTGACTAAGAATAAGGCAGCCTCACCCAACGCTCCGGCGCCAGAGGCGTCGGCTGATGACGCCTCCCCGGACAGCCTCGACGGCCATGATCAAACCGCTTCGGCTCAGAGCGTTGGTTTAGAAGCCAGCGGCCACACCTGGGCGGTGGCCTTGTCTTCCCCGGCCGCCTGGTTGGAAACTGATCGGCTCTCTTTGGCTAATCGGACCCATCGCTACCAGCCGGAAATTGATCCGGCCGGACCGTTGGTTTTAGCCTCGGCCACCTCCCTGACCCAAGGCGGACGCCTTTTCCTGGCGGCGGATTCCGATTTGGCGGCCAATGGTTTTGTCAATTACGCCGGAAACCTGAACTTTTTAAATAATTCGGTTTTTTGGCTATTAGGCGCAGAAAGCGATTTAAGTCTGGAGCCTGAGGAAGGCGGTCTCGATCTGACCGCAGGCAAAGTCAGGATCTTGTTTTGGCTGCCAGTGGTAGTCTGGCCGATTTTGGTGGTGGGCATTTGGCTGAAATTTTACCTTAGGCGCCGGAGAGCTACAGAATATTGACCTCTGGCCTTGGCTGAAGCCAGAAGGTTTGAACGGAAAACTAGAGCCGATGTGGATTTCTTGGGCCGGTTTCTGATTATTGGGAGGACCGCCAGTCGCCAGAGGCCGACCGGCATAACCGGCTAGGCTGGCAAATCATTTATTGGGTCAAAAGCATCGGTATTATCCTAAAGCTTGCTTAAAAAAAGTAGAATTTCTCAAAACATGTGGCCATAGTGAAGGCTCTTCGGAAAGAAAACGACTCTAGCTGGTCGGCGTTGGCGGCAGCCAAAGACAGCTAGCCTGGCCAAAAGCTTCAGATGTTAGGCAGCGTTGAGCTTAAAGCCAAGGCCAAGGCTTTATTTATGAAGCAACAGCCCGGGATAGATTTTGGGGAACCAAAGAAGAAGAAGAAGATGATGATGATGCGGCAGTAGGAGAGGCTGCGATCAACAGCTGTGGGGATGGCGTTATAGCTAAAGATGCTCGGTCATAGAGAGCCGACATGTTAATCATTAATTATGGGGTAGGGCTGACTGCATGTTCGGCCTCCAAGGTAATCAGAGCGGCCGGCTTGATGTTAGTGAAAGCGCTTTTTAATAACCTCTAAGAGTTAGGCTCCGGGTTTGGCATTAAGCGTTATCATTTACCTTATGCCAAGGCCAGCCGAGGCATCGAAAATTGAATCATTGGCACCATCACCTCGGCACCGCTTTGGCCGCATCTTGGGTCACCAAATTCTCTCTCTGGAAAGGGATGGCAACCTTGATGATGGTTGAGAGGTTGACCTAGGAAGTTTCTACAGGTAAGAAATCGTCTGAGATCCAGTATTTCATTACCAGTCTTGCTAAGTCAGTCTCGCAGCTACTGGAAATTACAATCCAACACTGGCAAACCGAAACGCGGCCCAACATCTTCGACGACATGGAGGCATACGCTGAAGACAAGTCTAATATTTACCGGGCAATGGGGCTGAGATTTTATCCTTTTTCGGAAGCAGGCCCTAAATACCGCAATATGCCTTAACAAGAAACCGAACTAACAGTGTTAGAGAGAGCCTGGCTTTATTCAGGCGGTCTTTTCATTGCCTCTATGATGTTTTGACGAAAAAACCAGATGAAGTTACCCCGCCAACTTGGAGGCGAGATTGGATTGGACGAAATAGCGATACAAACCTAGGGCCAATCCAGCCTCTTTGAAGGTTTTTTTGTGAGTTTTGACGCTTTCCACAGCCCTGTCTAAAAAAAAAATTCTAAATTCAAATAAATTTTTAAGTAAAAAAATTATCCCCAGCAACGGTATCTGCCCTTCGAGATTATGACCGTATGGCAACCCACCCGGCATTCGTGTCGGGTTTTTTTATGCGTTCACATCCCCACCCTTGATAGACCGAGGCGGGGGTTAGAGACAATAATGATCAACCGGTAAAAACCCTCAAAAACCTGAATTCTTAAATTTTTTGTCAGTAATATCAAGAAGTTAAAAATGACAAAAACGAAAAAATAGACTTTTTACTG
>JAISWF010000256.1 GCA_031271165.1 Deltaproteobacteria bacterium | reverse complement strand
CAGGGGAAAAACTCAAATACTTAGCAATTTTCATGCCAACCATGGGGGGTGGGGGCCCCCACCCCCCATGGTTGGTGCGCGTTGCTGGTCCCCCCATCTGAAGAAGCGGACATTTGGATCTTGCTACTTAGGCGGACATTTGGATCTTGGCGTGACAAGTGCCTTTTGGCAGTGCTTGTCGCAACAGGAGTTGTTGCAAAAGCTCATCATCGGCATTTGCACCGACCACGATAACGCTGCGCAAAAGTTCTATGATACAGGTGGATTTTACCAGTTTGAGGTGTTCCATTTTTGGTAACGGTTTTTAGAGATTTTTACCTGTCAAAGTATGCCACTTTTTCTCCTTCTCTTGTGTGTGTGTATTTCAGCTCCGAGGGAGTCAGCAATGTCTTGGAAATTTAGACATGGTTTTATTTGAGCCCTTCGAGGAGCAATTTTAATTTTGTTAGAATATTTTTTCAATATGTTAAATATATTTATATTTTAATTAAATTTTGCTGACATGTCAAAATACAACAAGTTTATTGAAGCATATTCTCGGCTGGACAATGTTTAAATCGCCCAGGGCATTGTTTAGAAATGTTTAAATGCTGAGGTAAAACTTAAATTAAATTAAAATAGATTATGGCCAATGACTGAACAAAAATCTGTTGTTATTAATTGTCTTAGGCCTACTCATATAGTCCCAAAAGCCTTGCAAATGTCTGGTAATTATGTTAATAATAGAAACGTGAAAAAATATTGGCTGAATCTTTTTTTAAACCCCAGGCGCAACCCAAGAATTATTGTTGCCGATGGTAACCAACAGTCTCCCCTGGTAAGGTTCAGTTTAACAAAACGACGTCAAGGAGAGTTACGATGATAAAATTATGGCTAGCTATTTGCGTATCGGTCTTGGTTTTAGCGACTGCTCCTTTGTTAGCCCAAGTAAGTGTGCAAGTTAATTTTCCCGGCTCACCGCCCAACTCTATTGGCCAGAAGCCGTCCAAGCCTCAGTCTCCTGGTCAGAGGCCGCCCAGACCGCAACCGGGGGACTCAAACCAGACTGTCAGCAATAAGACATCCTTGGCCGATGCGGTTCGGGATCGGGCTAGAAAGAATGTCGAGCATGCCAGAAACATGTATTCCAATTCGTCCCGTGTTGAGTCTAAGCCGGCCTACCCCGGGCAGATTGGTCCTGGCCAGTGGCCCGGTCAAGGCTGGTCCCAGTTTGGTCGGGGCTATGGACGTTTCAATAGAGATTACGGCTACGGTTACGGATATGCTTACGTTTACCCGGCCACCAGTGGTCTAAACCAAGCCAGTTACTACGCCGGCGGCCGCTCCCACCATGCCAACAACTGGCGCTTTGTTAATATAAAAGGCTATGATGAGTGGTCATCCAAAGGCATGGATTACAGACAAAAGCTCTATTACGACCGATTGTCGAGCAAAGATTTTCAGCTGGCTCTAAATGATCTGGCGGCTGGAGTTTTTGGCGCCATTTTGATTTGGCCCGATGAGCCGGGCTTGGTGGCCAATTCCTATGCCTTGGGAAGACTTTTCTCTCATTTAGAGATGAGGCTTACGGCCAGACTGGCCTATGCTAACGATGTTTCTTACCCTGAACGGATGGCTTACGGACAGCAGCTGGTCTACGAGACGCTGGAAAAACTGGTCGACGGGATAACCATTGAACCCGACAGGTACCTGGTGAGATTTCGTTTGTCCAATGGCGGCCGCAGTCCATGGGTCAATGTCCCGGTGGTCTTTAGTAACCAAGACTGGGCCACCTACGGCCAGCCTCGGACAGGAGCTTTTTATTACCAGGGTCAGATAGAGCAGTTTGAGCCGTCTGAAGCGGGGACTTCGGTTTCATTAGCGAGGTGAGAATCGGGCTCAGCGCCTTTTTTAACTGACAACAGGGCTTCTGCCGCCGCCGCAGAAGCCCTGTTGTTTTTTTGGTCTTGGCTCCAGTTTTGGTGGTAAGGAGGCTAAAGGTTGCCCGGCTGGGGCTCCCGGTATTTAGCCAGCGGACCGGTGATGCGGAAAACTGCCGGAGGGCCGACGTAGTCCAGGCGGCCCAAATAGGGGTTTAAGAGAGTTCTAGCCAGACTTAAGCCCAGTCCGGTTCCGCCTCGGTGCTGGCGGGTGGTGAAAAAGGGCGTGAAGATTTTTTCTTCGGTCCCTGCGGCTAAGCCCGGCCCGTCGTCGGAGACGGTGATGGACCCGAAATCCCCTTCGCCAGCGACGGAGACAGAGATGGCTGCAGCTCCGCTTTCGCGGCTGTTGTCAAAGAGATTTAAAATAACGGTCTCCAGTACGTCCCTGGCCATGGCCATTTCCAGGCCGGCTGGCCCGGAGAGCCGGGTAACAGTTAGCTGAGGGTGCAAATCTGAATATCTTTGGGCCAGAGAATCAATGAGACTTATGACCTCGGTTTTTTCGGCCCGGGTGGAGCTTTTGGCCTCGGCCTTGGCCAGGGCTAAAAGACGGCCCACCAGCCGCTCAAGCCGTTCGAGATCGCCACTGATGTTGCTGGAAAATCGGGCGAAGTCTTCCTGGGTCATGTCCCGGCCGTGCTCTCCGAGGAGTTCCATGGCCCCCTTGATGGCCGAAAGAGGGGTCTTAAATTCGTGGGATACGCCTCCGGCGAAGGCCTTGAGATAGTCCGAGCGGCGCCTGAGGCGCTCAGCCATGGCCAGCACATTGGCTCTAAGTTCGGCCACCTCCCGGACTGTCAATGGCTGTTCTTTGACCTTCTTGTCCGGGAGAAGGTCGGGATCATCGGCGACCAAGGCGGCCTCCCCGGCTAGCCGTTTGACCGGTCCGACTATGAGCACCGAGGATATCAGGCTCATAAAGATCATCAGAGTCAGGATCAGGGCCCCGGCCAAGAGAAGATTGAAGCGCTCCTGGTAAAGAGCTTTAGTCAGCTCCCTGGGAGTTCGCGATAAACAGACCACCCCAACCAGCCGTCGCTCATTAAAAACCGGCATGGCGACAAATATTCGGTATGGCGTATCACGGCTGGCAGAGGCCAAACTGGTGGAATGGGCGACGGCCCGATGCCGCATCAGGCTGTAGTAACGGCCCTCCAGGGCCTGGGCCACTTCCTCATTCCGAGCCAAACTCAGACCTCGGCCTCGGCCTTGACTGACCAATACCCCCCGAAAGTCTAACAGTTCAATGGTTGAAAGGGTGGTCATCGTGGCTTCTTTGATAACCGGGGCGAGGTTGGCGGCGGCGGTCATGGCGACTGGGTCGGGCCCCCGGGTGGCGGCGGAGTAGTTGACAGTGGCGTCTTTGATGGGGCTGGAGCGGTCAAGACGAGGAGGGATCAGCCTCAGTGAGGTTGATGTCATTGGCGCCCAGTGGGGTTGGCCATAATCAGGCCCGCCGAGTGTGGTCAGCTCACGGTTGAAAATTGCCGACATCAGGGCCGCCTGAGCGATGAGTTCGGTCTCGGTCTGGCGGACCAGTTCGTTTTGGTAAATGCGAAAAAGGTAAAGCCCGCTGATGGGGATGGCCAAAATAATAAGATTGACGATTAAAAGAAAGGCCTTAAGACTCGGCTGCCTGATAGTTTTGGGGAGCATGTCACTGGGAACCCAAGATGGCCTCGACAAAGGCTTGGGGGTCAAAGGGTCTTAGATCTTCAAAAGTTTCCCCTAAACCGATAAATGTTACCGGAAGTTTGAGTTCGTTGATGATCGAAACTATGACCCCGGCTTTGGAAGTGCCGTCGAGTTTGGTGACAATGAGGGAATCAACCTCGACCGCTTTATGAAACATCTCGGCTTGGCGGGCGGCGTTTTGGCCGGTATTGGCATCAAGGATCAAGATGGTCTCATGAGGGGCTCCGGGCATGACTTTATGGGCCACCCGTTTGATCTTTTTAAGCTCGTCCATGAGGTTGACCCGGGTGTGAAGGCGTCCGGCCGTATCAATGATAACCACGTCCGCCCCCCTGGCTTTAGCTGCCGTCAGAGAGTCGTAAACTACGGCCGAAGGGTCGGCCCCAGTGGGCTGAGAGACAATGTCAGTCCCAAGTCTTTTGGCCCAGATCGTCAGTTGCTCGACCGCCGCCGCCCTGAAAGTATCGCCGGCGGCCAGAAGGACTTTTTGGCCTTGGTTTTTATAGAGCTGGGTCAGCTTGGCGATGGTAGTGGTTTTGCCGACCCCATTGACCCCAACCATTAAGATTACGT
Organism: Deltaproteobacteria bacterium; assembly: GCA_031271165.1. Classification (GTDB taxonomy): domain Bacteria; phylum Desulfobacterota; class Desulfarculia; order Adiutricales; family Adiutricaceae; genus JAISWF01. The sequence continues at coordinate 34,991 of JAISWF010000256.1, read as the reverse complement.
GGGGATGGTCGGTGGTTGGGGGCTGGGGCTTGAGGTCGATCATTTCCAGGATGCGGCTTTTGATGGCCAATTTCAAGGCCGCTGAATCTTTGAGTTCTTTTTTGGCCACTTGGCCGCGGATTTTAAAAAGTATATCGTTGGTAGTTTTGACCCCCAGATCAGAGGTAATCATAACCTCCTCAAGTTCCTCTAAAATGTCTTCATCAATTTCCCGGACTTTGCTTAAGACTTTTTCCAGCCGCCCGGCCAACATTTCGCGGGTCGAGGCCAGTTTCTGTTTCATGCGTCCGAACCAGCCGATTTTTTCCTCAGCTGGAGCATCGCCTTCGGCAGGAGTTTCGTCAGTCTTCTCCTGAAGGGCTGTTTGATCTGAAATAGCCTCAGGCCGCTCAGAAGCAGCGCCGGGTTGGTCGGCATCGATTTGGGCGGTAGCCCTAGCGCTCTTTTCTAAAATATCAGCCGCCGGGCCGATTGGGTCAGGAGAGTCGGCTGAATCAGGACTATCGGTGGTATGAGGTGTTTGAAAAACCGCCAACGCCTCAGCAGGGAGGGGAATTTCAGCGTTTGGCGGAGCATCGGTTGCCGGCCAAAGCTCGGCCGCCTCAGGATCCGCAAGTGCTGCTGAAGGCTCGTCCAGCTCTTGAGCTGGGGCGGCCTCGGATGGCTCGGGAGCCGACGAAAATTTTCGTTTCATTCGCCCGAACCAACTGGTTTTGGGGGTTTCGATCGGTTCAGCGGCCTGAAGTTTAGTGGAGCAGGATTCGACTTGTTGTTGGCTTGGCTGGCTTTCTTCGGTCTGCAAATCAACGTTTTGGGCTGAGTCAGTGGCCGCAGGGAGATTGGACCGGCCGGCAGTACCTTCAGCCGGCGGCGGTTCGGCCAAAATTGTTTGAGAGCCTAAGTTGTCGTGGTCCGTAGGGTCTTGGGCGAGCTCAGAGAATTCGGAGACCACGGGCTGGTCCGGCTGGCTTTGTTCGGCCGGGATTTGCTGAAGCCGGGTGTCAGAGTCCTCGGATCCGGTTTTTTTCTTTTTCCTGAAAAAATCAAGCATCGGTTAAAACCTCGGCTTCTGCTAGATTTACGCTTACCAGCCTTGACACCCCGGGAGTCTCCATGGTTACTCCGTAAAGAGTGTCACTAATTTGCATGGTTCTTTTGTTGTGGGTGACCATGATGATTTGCGAGGCTTCCGACAGATTCCTCAGAAGGCGGTTGAACCGGTCGATGTTGGCCTCATCAAGTGGAGCATCGGCCTCGTCAAGGAGACAAAAGGGGCTGGGTTTAATCAGGTAAAGGGCAAAAATAAGACAAAGAGAGGTCAGGGTTTTCTCGCCCCCGGAAAGAGACCTCATGACCATGATTTTTTTACCTGGCGGGTGGACATGGATTTCCACTCCGCTTTCAAGGGGATCATTTTTATCAGTCAAATCCAGCCAGCCTTGACCGCCTTCAAAGAGGATGGGGAAAATATCTCGGAATTTGGCGTCCGCCTGTTCGAAGGTATCGGTGAAACGCTGTCGGCAGGTCAGGTTGATGCGGTTGATACCGTCTTTGAGATCGTCGATCGCCCCAATCAGGTCGTCGTGCTGGGTCTGGTGGAACTCAAGTCTGGCGGTTAGCTCAGCTTCTTCTTCCAAAGCCGTATGATTAATTTCACCCATGGCCGCCAGCCGTTCCCTGATTAGACCGATGTTAGCTTCAACGTTGGGCGGCAGAGGGCGCTCGGCCAGATCAAAGGGATCGAGTCTTTCTGGTGGGGCCAGAGGGGCGATTATTTCAGGCTCCGGCAGATTGTCATTTTCAGAGCCGCCTTCCAAGGATTGGTCACCGGCGGGGGCGTCTTCTGGGGCGGAGGAGGCCGGCTCCGCCAAATCGTCGTCGGATGACGCCAAAGCCGGCTGGGCTGACTGGTCGGCTGGGTCATTGACCGCCTCAGAGCCGTCTTGAGGTTTTTGGCTTTGGCCGGAGCCGGAAACTTCAGCTTCTATATCATTTTCTGGCTCCTTGGCCGATTGAGGCTCGGATCCATTTTCTTGGGCCGCCCAATGGTCTTCTTCCGGCTCAAGGCGGCCGCCTTCGATTTGATCAGCGTCAAGCGGCTCGTCGGGTTGGTTAAAGGCAGGCTCATCTACGTCTTTGGGCCCAGCTAAAACAACCCGCCAGTCTTTCAGCAGGTCGGCTTTAAGCTTGGCTAAGCCAAACCTGGTTTCGGTGAGGTTGTTTTCGATTTCCGAAACAATTGAGGCGGCCTCTTCGCAGGCTTTGCGGGCGGTCCGGGTCTCTTCTTCCAGGGCGGAGACTTCGGCCCGGCCAGCGGCCTGTTCCTCGCGGAGGAGGGCCACCTTTTGCTCGGCCTCAGCGGTTTGGGCCGGGAGTCCTTCAAGGCGGGCTTCCAGTTCGGTGCGGCTGCGTTCGAGATCGGCCATGGCCGTTTCCGAGTGCACCGTGACGTCTTGAAGATTTTGGCGGCGCTGCTGAAGGCTTTCGAGCCATTCGGAGACTCGGGAGAGTTCTCTTTTGACGCTTTCGAGCCTTTCTGAAATAGAATCGGTCAAAGAAGCGGCGGTTTGCCCTTCATCTCTGATCTGATCTAAATCGTCGGACAAAGAGTCGCTTTCCCTTGAAGCCTCTTGATAGTCGTATTCCAAGGCCTCGGCTTCGGCCAGCAAAACCTGACGTTCTTCGGTGGCGGTGGCTAGCTTTTTTTGACAGGCGGCGGCTTCTGTATCGTTTCTGGCTATTTCTCCGGCCAGTGAATCCCGGCGGATAGCTAAGCCTTTTTCCTCGGAAACTGCGGCCATGAGCTTGCCGTTGGCCTCGCTGATGTCAGTCATGAGAGAGTTTCTTTGGTTTTCAGCGGTGGCCAGAGTCTCTTCGGCCTCAGTCAGCTCGGATCTTTTGGCGGCTACTTCAGATTGGATTTCGGCGACTTTGTCTTCGGCATCAAAGAGCTCATTTCGGACCAATTCGAGCTCTTTGAGTCTTTTCAATAAGCCGGCCGAGTTTGACCCGTTGTTTGAGCTTGGTTTTCCGCCCCCGGCCAAAAAAGCCCGGCTCAAGTAATCGCCGTCTTTAGTGAGAATCGCCCCGCCGGGGTCTGGTTCGGCTTCCGGTGGAAAGGTGGCCGAGACGCTGATTGTACCTAAGAGAGCCTTAGCCAGATCGGCTCCCGGGAGATCGGCCTCAGAGACGAAGCCGCAACGTCCCAGGCCGGCATTTTTAGCCAGGCTGAGAGCTTCAACCGCTTGGGTCCGGTCGGTCACCAAGAGCCAGGAGAGTCTTTCGCCTAAAAAGGCTTCGGCCGCCTCCTCATAGCCGTCGGGGACTTTTAAAGCCTCGGCCACCGGTGAGATGAGCCCTTTGGCCTGAGGACTTTTTAAAAGAGCTTTGACTCCTTCAGGATACCAGCCGAAGCCCCCGTCTTTGAGGTTTTCCAACGTGTCGAGCCGGGAGGAAACGGCGGCCGTCCGCTTTTCAGCATCACCGAGACGTTTGACTTCGGTTTCAAGGGCGTGGCGGCGCTGGTTTCGTTCTTCGACCAGATCTCCGACTCCAGCCACCAGATCGGCTAGATCGTCTTCCAAGGTTTTTTTAAAGCGCTCTCTGGAAGCCAGGCGCTCGCGGGCTTCACTTAAGCTCAGCTCGGACTGGTTGCGTTCAAGTTCCAAACTCCGGTGGCGATTTTTTAAATGCTCAGCCAAGCTTTCAGCTCCGGCTACAGTTTCTGACAAGCGCTGACTCCGGTCGCGGGCCGCCGAGAGCCGGTCAAAGACGTCATCACGTCTGGCCTCAGCCTGGTCAGCGGCATGTTTTAAAACTCGCCACTGTTCTCGGAGTCGGTCACGCGACTGCTGAGCCTCAGCCCCTTGGGCGACCAAAGTCGTCGTCTGGCTCTCAAGCTCCAGTTTTTCTTTTAGCCGACCAGCGCGGTCGTCGTCAAGAGTGGCCAACTCTTCCAGAGCCTTTCCCCGGCGGACGGAGGCACTCTCCCAATCGTCCCGGACGTGGTCGAGTTCCATTTTAAGCTGGTCGCAGGCCCCTTCAAGTCGGTGCCAAAGGCTCAGAGCTTCTTCGAGGACCTGGGCTTTGGAGGACTCTTGAAGCCTAGCCGCATCAATTTTAAGCTCTGTAGTTACTAAAGTGGCCTCCAAAGAGGCCAAGGCGTTTTTTTTATCGGCGGCTTCGGCTGAAAGACTGGCCTGCTGCGACGACAATTCTAAAAACCGGCGTCCCGAAAGAGCCAATTCTGATTCTCTCAGCTCATCCCGAAGAGCCCTCCAGCGGGCGGCCTTGGCCGCTGCCCGAGATACCGTTTGGAGTTGTTTTTTTGTTTCGGCCATCATGGCCGCCAAGGTCACCAAGTTTTGCTGAGCTGACTGGATGCGTCGCTCGGATTCCTTTTTTTGTTCTTTATAGCGGGTTATGCCGGCAGCCTCATCCAATAATAAACGCCTCTCCTCGGGATGGGCATCGACCAGACGACCGACCTTTTCCTGTTCAATGATGGCGTAGGCGTGGGTGCCCATGCCGGCTTCGATAAAGAAGCGGACAATGTCTTTGAGCCGGCCGGGAACGCGGTTGATTAAATATTCGCTGTCGCCGCCACGGTAGAGGCGCCGGGTGACGGAGACCTCGGCCAAGCCTCGTTCAGGGTCAAGTTCGCGGGCCAAAGTCAGGGTGACTTCGGCCACGGCGGCTGGCGGCCGACCCTGGGAGCCGTTAAATAAAAGATCCTCCATGTTGCGGGCCCGCAAAAGGCGAGGATTTTGTTCGCCCATTACCCAGCGGATGGCGTCGATGATGTTGCTTTTGCCGCAGCCGTTGGGACCGACCACCGCACTGATGCCGGGACTGAGCACCACCGAGGTCCGCTCGGTAAAGGACTTAAAGCCCACTATTTCCAGGCGCTTCAAATACACGGACAACCGGCGCAGTGCCCAAGCCGGGCCTGGACAATGGCCTTCGGGAGGGTATGTCTGGTGAGTACTTGGTGCATGCTGGTTAGACCGGTCGCCACCAGGTCAAATCAACCGGGGCGTGGCGATTATTAGGATAAAGAGTGATGATGAAGACAAAAAAATTGGGGCTGAAAAGAAACAAGGGCTTACGGGGTTTTGGTCCGTAAGCCCTTGTTATATGGTCGGGACGACTGGATTTGAACCAGCGGCCCCCTGAACCCCATTCAGGTGCGCTACCAGGCTGCGCCACGTCCCGTAATCGTGTCGTCAAAGTAAGCGGGACCAAGGTTTGGTGGACCCGTTAAACCTGAGGGACTAAAAAAATCTCTTCAGGCGTTGACGAATAGTTAGCTTAACTTAAGCCGGGGCAAAATTCAAGACCTGTTCTTAAAATCTTAAATTATAAAAATATTAAGGACGAAAGGGTCAAAACTCTTAAAAAACCAAAATAAAAATAGCTTTAGCTACCCTTGGTTGGCTTAGCTGCATTGCTCCATCCCAACTAATCACCAAGCTGGTGAGGGCTCTTGAGCAGAATTTAAAAAAAAGCCGTGATAACCTTATGGCCAGAGGGCCGGTGGAATTAAGGGTTGAAATGATTGATTATAGGTGCTGAGCCAATGGGCTGCTCCTTTCTCCATTAAGGCCTCGCTCCGTCCTTCTAAAGCCTTAGGTCAACTCCTTTCTCGGTCCGAGCTCCAAGGCCGTTAAGACCCAGCTCGGCATTGGTCTAAATGACCGTCTTCTGAGATACAGGCCAGCGGTGGCCAAGGCGCATTGAGCCTCTCGCACTTTTGTTGGCTGGGCTCGGCTTGGCTCGTCACCAGCATAAAAACGCATCCGCCTGGCTGGAAAGAAAGATTAAGTCGCCGCGACCCAACAATGCCTTGGTCAGATGGAAAAGTTATACGGGCCCAGCTATTTTAGGTCGACTTGAACGTTTTTGGGTTTTGTGTCACCAGGCCCAGGTCGGGACAGGCCAGGGTTTGTTGGACAGCTATACCAGCAACCGCTGGCCAGAACTGTCTTGAGGTGATTAATCCCCTGATCGAAATGAAATCTTCGCTCGGTGAGGGCATAAGAGGGTTAGGTACCCAGCTGGCAGCCTCCCTGGGGGAGCCTCTCAGACTTTTTTTGGGGGGACAGCCTCCTGGAGATTTGGTTTAAGGGGGGATAGAATTTCAAATTGTCCGTTTTGGACGATGAGGTGGCCTTAATTCTTAGCCGGGTTTATCCTGTCCACCGACCAGTCTGACGATTTTCTTGAACAGCTGAGATCACATGCTGATATGCTACCAGTTATTAAAAATAAGATGATTAGACTTTCAAATTTGGCTTGGTCAATTTTTTAAGCCAATTATTTAGGGTTGACTAGAGGGTCAGTTGGCGGCGAAAGGCTGAGATCTCATTTAAAAGGTCCATCAGAGCGTCTTGATCCCGGCGGCCAATGATCTGCCGGAGTCGGTCCAATACTTCCATCAGAGAGCCCAAGTAGTCGACCAAGTTTTCCGAGTTTTCCATGGCCACTTCCACCCACTTGGCAGGAGGGGAGGCTCCAACCCGGGTCGAATCCTTAAAACCGGTTCCCACCCACGACAGGATATCAGGTCCTCCTTGGAATTTGGCGATGCCGGCTAAGGCCGAGGCCGAAAGATATGGCAGGTGGCTTATCAGCCCGTAAATGCGGTCGTGCTCGGCGGGGGAGATGAATCTGATTCGGCAGCCCAGAAGTTTGTGGAGATTATTGAGTCGCCACAGGAGCTCTTTTTGGACCGGCCCAAAGCGTTCATCGGGGGTCAGGATATAGAGGCAGTTAGTGATGAGACTGGCGGAGGAGTGCTGGAAGCCGGCCACTTCTTTGCCGGCGATGGGATGGCCGCCACAAAAATTAAGGCCGGCTTTTAGGGCGGCCTCGTTGATGGTAGCTTTGGTGCTACTGGCATCGGTTACGGCATAGGGTATTTTCAGGCGGCCCATGCGCTCAATGAGTTCAATGTTGCGCTTGACCGGCAGGCACAGATAGACCAGATCCAGCGGCCAGGACAAAAATTCATCGGCCTCTGAGGTCACCCGGGCCAGACGTTTTATTTTTTTGGCCTGCCTGACAGTGTCGGGATCGGCGTCAAAGACCGAAAGGCTTAAACCGTCAAAAGGCATCAGAGCCTTGGTAATTGACCCGCCGATCAGACCCAGACCGGCTACCCCCAAGCTACGGAAGGGCAGCCTGGGAGGGAGCTTAAACTTAGGCATTGGGGCTGTCCGCCGCTTTCCAAACTATGTGGGCGACCCAGTTGCCTTTAAATTCTGAACATAACGGGACCGTAACTGTGCCATTGAGCCATTCTGGGCCCAAAAGTAAGGTCCCCGGGGTAAAATCGGAGCTGAAAAAACACTCCACCACCAATTTCGTTTCAGAAAATTCGGCTACATTGGCCTTGACCAAGTTAAGTTGTTCATGTCTTAGATAGTAAAGAAGTTCGCTCCAGAGGCGAGCTAACAATTCACTCCTGGATGTTCCAGCCAGATTGAGACAAGATGATTCCCAATATTGACCACTCATGTCGCGGTTGGTCAAAAGAGCGCCCATGGCCAAGATAGAGGCCTGCACCAGTCCATAAGGATCGGACGCCTTCAAAGTGGCATTTATCTCGTCCTCATTTCTGCTGATGTCATACCCTGTGTTTGCCATCGGCGCCTCCAGAAGCTTACATTTTTTCTGACATAATATACAATATAAGTAGGTCAGATTCCAATAGCTGACTTGGAGGGAAATGAACAGGGGAAGCGGATAGTTGATCGACCAGTAAAAAGTCTATTTTTTCGTTTTTGTCATTTTTAACATCTCGAGATTACTGACAAAACAATTTAAGAACTCAGGTTTTTGAGTGTTTTTACTGGTTGCTCATAGTTGGTATCGTCAAAAAAGCTTCGGGGGCGCTTTTTTAGTTAGTTAGTCATCATCATCATCATCATCATCATCATCATCATCATCATCATCATCATTATGATGATGAAATGGGTCGGGCGGCTCGCTTGGCTTCGGCGTCGCCGGCGCCCCCAATTTATTAAAGGAGATCAGTGTTGTTTTGACTTTGGTTTCGGTCAGGCGAGGACTTTGGGTTGTCAAATATGACAAAACAGGTAAAACGTTATAATCGAGGTATTTTGGACTAAAACCTATGGCGGTCAAGGCGCCGCCAGCTACGGCCCCGGTATCAATGTTGATGGCTTCTATCCCGAAATCAAGTCCCGTGCAGTAGTTGTAAATATTGGACGTCCACATGGTGGTGTGGTTAATAAAGTTTTGAGAGTGTAAATATGAGGTTTGTTTTAAAAAGGCTCCCTGATCCCGTGAAAAAAGAAAGGGCAGGTTCTGATTTTGAGCAAATTTTGTAAACTGCTCGCTGTACTTGGGGTGGCGCTTTAATCCGTAGTATATCTCCGAGTATCTGGTGGTCGGGGTATGACCGTGGACGATTACCTTTCCGCTATAACCTTTCAGATCGTAATTACGCTCCCAGAGAAAGGTAGAGTCGATGAACCTACGGCTGGCCAAAAGTTTTTGGTACTTGAGGCTTTGAGAGCGTTGGTTTCTAAAGCGTGATTTTTCATAGGGGTATTTTTGGACTTGGGTCAAAATATAGTCGTTAAAATCTTTATAAGTGGTCACCAGCTGTGAGTCCAGGTCATGATTAACTTGGGGCAGGGCATGGATAAAAGTGAAAGTTATCGGTTGGCGTTTGCATTCCAAAGTCTCCTGATGGGAGTACTTAAGGCCGCATAAAAATGAAGTGTATTTTTTCGGCAAGTCAATAACTGGGTAGACTTTATCTTTATCAAAAATTTGGTGATTATTTGCTATAATACAGTGTAATGCTTCTTTTATTTTGTTTTTATGATTACATATAGAGAAAATAGTTTCTGATGCACCATTGCTAAACCAAATTCCGCCAAAATTTTCTGCGAGATACTTATCTTTTTTTAGGTGCCGGACAGCCAAGTCATCGTGATTGCCCATTATTGTAACTGTATCGTAGTCTAACCCCATAATCAGATCGATAACTTCCTTAGAAGATGGGCCGTGATCGATGTAGTCTCCGATAAAGATGATTTTTTCAATGGGATCGTCGGGTTCTTCCGAAAGCCTAATTTGGGTAAGCAAACGTTTGAGAGGATCGAACATTCCGTGAATGTCACCTATAGCCCAGATCATAAAAACTCCTGAGATGGCAGGCAGTTTGGCCGGAAAAGCAATCACTGCGCCAGAAAAAATTATTTCATGAAATCATGACGGTCGCCAGCCAGGCCCTTGGGTGGAATGATTACAGACAAATTGGCCCAGGAAAAAATCGACTCCCAGTCAATTGTTTACTCAAATATACCACTCCTTACGGAGCTTGTCCAGAGTCAGCTCAGGTCTTAACGTGTTCTTAACCTTAGTCTTTTAGGAGATGATGATGTCTAAAGTAATAAAGTATTAAAATTATAAGCTTATAAACTGATAAACTTAATTAATGTCCGAGACTTGATTTGAGCCAAAACGGCTGTTTTTTTGTAGCTCAGACTTATTTTTTTTGGTCGGCCAGCCAAAACAGTCATGAGGTCATTACTTTCTTTTTAAAAGTGCTAAAATGGCCGGGAGTTTTACATGGCAATCAGTCCGACTCGTCGGGGGGCGAGATGCTCCGAAAGTCTCAGGTTTATTCGGTTTTGTTGATAATTGGGGCGGCCGCAGTTGTTGGAGCTTTGGGTTCCAAGTCAAGTTCCTATTTGGTTTCGGCGGCCTGGTCTGAGGTTATCCGCAGCCAAGGTCAACAGACGATGGCGGCGCCCTTAAAAAGGCCCCCATTCCGCGCAAGCGGACCGAAAAACTTTTTTTGGGTGACGTCAGCAGTTTGTCAGCAGTGGAGCGGGAAAAAAATGGAATTTTTTTATCCATTATTGTGGCCATAATGGGCCGGTTTTGGTGATTAGCCGAATCTTTGACTCTTTTTGCCCTGATAGGCCGAATATCTAAAACTGGACTTTGGATTATCAGTTTAGTAAACTTAAGAGGTAATTTTGGGCAGGTATTGTTTTGGCTCTTGGCCCTTCTTACTCCAACTTCCGGAGAACCATAATGTCTAAATCCGAACAGCTCCAAAAAATTGAGGCTCCGGCTATTGCCGCCGAAAACGACGGCAAGTATCTGACTTTCCAACTGGCGGAAGAAGGATACGGCATAGGTATTCTTAAGGTCAGGGAAATCATTGGGATGCTTCCCGTGACTCCAGTTCCCCAAACCCCTTCTTTTCTTAAGGGGGTTATCAACTTGCGAGGCCAAGTCATACCCGTTGTCGATCTGAGGCTCAAATTCGGCCTGCCGGAAGAAGAGTATACCGAACGAACCTCAATTATCGTCGTCGAGGTCAAAGGCCTGAGCACCAATATCCCTATTGGGATCGTCGTTGATACCGTCTCGGAGGTCATCAACATCCAGGCCCATGATATTGAGCCGGCCCCGGCCTTCGGATCGACTATTGACACCAATTTTATTTTGGGTATGGCTAAGACCGGTGACGGCGTCAAAATTCTGCTCAACATCGACTTTGTCTTATCCGCCGATGAACTTGGAGCCATGTAAAGAACTTGGGGTCATGTAAAGAGCTTGAGACCATGAAAAGAACTTGGGCTCAGGTAACAGTCCCCAGGTAGAGGCCTAAGCCAGCGGCCGAGGGACTAAGGAGTTAATTTGCTTAAAAAAAACCAAAAATGCCTCGCTGCTTAAAGTGAGGCCAAACAACTGTCGTTTTGCCGACAAGGCCTGTTTCAATGAACTCAACACCCAAAAATCGTCTTGTTGTTATTTTGCTCTCGGTCGCTCTGGTGGCGGCCGCCTGTGCTCCCCGCTACGAATTTAAACCTGTTCCCGTGCGTCAGATGTCCAACTATCCCAATCGGTCCGTTTTCCCTGAAGGTCTGGTTGGGGCGGTTGGTTTTTCTGACAGCGCCCAGCTCAAAGAAATTTTCGGCTTTGATCTCAAAAAGGCCGGGGTCATCCCGGTCCAGATCAGGCTGGAAAACATGAGCTCGGATGAAAGTGTTGTGCTCAGTCAAGCTCTGGTCTTTGAGGAAAACGGCCAGGGTTGGGAGGTTTTGCCCTCCGATGTGGTTTATAATCGCATCAACGAGTACACCAGCGGCGGTTTCTCTGGTGAGCAGGGCGTTCGCCGGACTCTGTTATGGGGTCTGGCCGGCGGGATTATAGGGGCGGCGGTAGGTGTGGCCACCGGGACCAACGTCGGAGAAGCGGCTGGTAAAGGAGCGGCTATCGGTGGGGCCGCTGGGGCGGCCTCCTCCATTGCCGGAATCGGAGTTCCGGACCAAGATAACTACGAGGGTATTTATCGGGATTTTTCTGGGCGCTCCCTCGATCACGTAACGATTGCCCCTGGAGAAACGGCCAACGGCATGCTTTATTTCCCATCTGAAGCCAAAAAGCCGGTCAGCCTGCATCTGGTCCTTAAGACCGGCTCGGCGACTAGACAGCTTGAACTCAAACTCTGAGCGGGTCAGCAGTCGGTTCTTCGGGAGCATCGGGCGCCTGGCGCTACGCTTTTATGCCCGGCGCGTCAACCAGGCTGCCTTCGCCGGACGCCTTTTTTTGCTCGGCATCTGGGGGCTGAAAGGTCAGATGGCCAAGCGTCGTCTGATGAGGAGGCTTATCCTTTCACAGGTCCTGGAGGTTTTTTTCAGCTCCGTACTCCTGTTGGTTATCTTCGGCTTGATAATGGGAGTACTGTGGACGATTATTTGGTTCGGAGTCTTGGCCAACATTGGCGGTGCCGGAACCCTGATTACACTTTTGATCAAGGTTAACCTAGTCGAAATCAGCCCTATTTTGACTACTTTGGTGGTCATTATGACCTACGGCGGACCGATGACCTTGGAACTGAGTCTGGCTAAAAGTTCGGGTCAGTTTGAGACCCTGATTTCCATGGGCATTCCGCCAGAGCACTTACTGGCTTGGCCTCGGATTTTTGGTTTGCTTTTGGCCTTTCCTGGTCTTTTATTGGTCATGAACCTCAGCACCTGGCTGGGAGCTTACTTGGGTATTTACCGGGCCATTGATCTGCCGTTATACGAGTTTGCGGCCAATTTGTACTTGGCTCTAACCCCCCTTGGGCTGCTGATGTTGGCGGTTAAATGTCTGCTCATAGGTGCGTCGATTGGCTTTTTCTGCCTTTATAACGCCTGGCAGATGCCTGGCCGAAGTTTTCGTTTGGCCCCGCAGGTATCCCGCCGGGCCATGTGCGAGGCTTTTGTTTTTAGTACCCTGGCCGGGGTGCTGGTGACGGTCCTTTATGGCTGAGCCGGCTCTCAGCTGGAAAGACTGCTGCTTGGCGGCCGGCCCTGATGCGAGCGTCCAGATTCCCGATTTTGAACTTTTACAAGGACGCTCAGCTCTGGCTTTCCACCCCCACTCCGATGTTTTAAGAGGCCTGGTCGCCAGATGTTCGGCGGTTGAACTCTCCGGTCCTGGTAATTTTTTTTGGCAGGGCCGAGCGGCTCCCAAGTGCGGAAGGCTGGGGGCCAGGCTTGACCTCTTTGGGTCCATCGCCTTGGTTGACAGCCGGAGTCAGTTTTTTTACGGCCGCTCGCTTATTGAGAACATGTGTCTGGACATGGAGTACAACCAGGGTCTTTTCAACCGAGAGGCCAGCCGGCTGGCCATGGAATTACTCAATCTTCTGGGGTTGAGCGATCTGGCCCAAATAGAGGCGGCCGAACTGGTTGGTCCTGAGCGGGGGCTGGGCCTTATGGCTATGGCCATCAGCCGAAAGCCGCGTCTTTTTATTTTAGATCGGCCGATTGGACTCATAGGCCGCAACGGTTTCCAGACGGCCTGGAATGTGATCAAAGATGAGCTTGCTTTAGGCGGCTCGGCCGCCTTGGTTTTAGACTATGCTCCCGAGGGCGCCTATGTTCAAAACGATATTGACGACGTCATCGACCTCGGTAGCCGAAATTTCACCGACGGCGGCCAATCCCCATGAGACTTCCCTACACCACGGCTGAAAAACTGGCCGGTCTGTTTTTGTTTCTGACCTTCGGTTTTATTGCCATCGCAGTGATACTGGTTGGGGCTGGGCAGGACTGGTTTCGCGCCTATACCAATTATTTTGCCCTTTATCACGACGGTTACAGTCTCCTGCCCGGGGTCAAGGTTAAATTCCTGCGCATTGATATTGGCCGGATTACCGATGTTGAAATTACCCCCAACGATCGGGTCATCGTCCGCATGACGGTTGAAAGAGAGTTCGCCTCCCGCATTAAAGGTGACAGCCAGGCCAACATCAAAAGTCCGACCGTCATCGGCGACTACTACATTGAGATCGTCCCAGGCAGCCCCGAAAGCCTGCCCATCCCTCCCGGGGGGCAGATTCCCGCCGAAGACCCCAAGACCATTGACGACATCCTTCTGGCTTTACGGCTGGAGGAAAAATTGGCCCAGTTTGAGCAAATCATGGCCAATGTGGCCAGTTTGACTAACCAGCTTCAGGATCCTCAAGGGCCTATTTTGGGAACCATGGACAACATCAAGCGGATTACCGGGCAGGTCGCCGCTGGCGAAGGTTCTTTGGGCGGTTTGGTTACCGGCCGGGAAGCTTATGACGAGATTATCGGCATGCTGACCCAACTACGCCAGGTCAGCGACAGCTTAAACGCCATGGCCGGAGGCTTAAATAGAGATATCCCCCAGCTTACCGCCAAGATCGACCTTATTTTAAACCAAATTGAGCAGGGGACCCGGTCACTCCCTGAGGTCGCCCGGGGGGCCAGGGAAGGGTTAAGAGACGTTAACCAGGTGCTTGATTCGGTAAAGAAAAACTTTCTCATTCGCGGCAATCTTACTTCAGATGAAGCTCCGGACAGCTTGACTCGTCCGGCCAGAGCCCAGTAAATTGACCGAGCCCAGACCAGCCGGCACCCGCAGAGCGGCCGCTCCCTTGGGGGCCCCAGGCGGAAGCTTTGGCCAATCCGGGTCAGCAGGGGGCCGCTCTGCTTTCAGGTTGGCTTGGGGGTGGCGGCTGGTGGCGGTGGCGTTATTAGCGGCCGCACCTTTGGTCTTAACAGGCGGCTGCGGCGGGCCCCTGCCGCCGGAGGATCCTTTTCACCTGGCTCAGGCCAAGGATTCCCTTGGCCGGGGCAATTACTGGTATCGCCGGGGCTGCCCAGCCGAGGCCATCAGCTATTTTCAGGATGGGCTGGAAGAAGCCAGGCTCTCCGACCGGGTTGACTTGATAGTTAAGGGTTTAAACGCCTTAGGGGCCGCCCATATGGCTTCTGGTGACCTTAATTCGGCCGCTTTGGCTTTGGAGCAGGCTCTGGAGCTTTCGGTTTCCGATCCGTCCAAACCGGAACTGGAGAGTGTTTGGGGCAATCTCGGGTTAGTGGCCTTTAAGGCCGGCCGTTTGGATGATGCTGAGGCCATCTGGCAAACTGCGGTCAAGGAGGCGGCGGCCAAAGGCGTAAGCCCGGCCGTCTTTCACTGTAATCTGGCCCGACTGGCTCGCCAAAAGGGCTTGGGGGATGATTTTAAAGCCCAGGTCGCCCTGGCCTTGGCCGCCGCTCCAGCCGGCTCTGGTGCGGCCAGAGCCGACGCCCTAAATTTGGCCGCTTTGGCGGCCATTGATGATGGTTTGTTGGAGGCGGCCGAAGGCTACCTCCAAGAGGCCTTGGAACTCGACCGTCACGAAGAAAATCAGAGCGGTCTGGCCCAGGACCTCGAAACCCTGGCCGGTCTTTATGTCCGGTCCAGCCGGGCCAAGCAAGCGGCCTCCAGTTTTGATCGGGCCTTTTATCTCTGGGCGGCCTTAGGCGATCGCCAGGCCCAGGCTAGAGTATTAGCCGAACTGGAAAAGCTCTCCTCGGAGACCGGCTTTCCCAAAACCGCAGTGCAATACCGCAAGGTTTTTAACAATCCTGAACTCTTCGATCCTATCAAGCGGGTCTGTCCTTAAGGATTTTAAATATTTTTGGCGGCCAGCTACCGTTGGCAAGTTTTGGAGTAATATTTTTGCTTTTTTAGCTGGAGGCACATTGTGAGCAGCAAAGAAAAAACCAACCAAGGTCGCCTGGCTTACAATCAGGTTCAGCTGGAAAATCTTGCCCGCCAGAATATCCCGGCCCAGGCCGCAGCTATGGGGCTGGAAATGGAAAACGGCAAAGCGGCGGCCGATTTTCTTGGCCGAAGGTACTATATTGGAACCGACGGGATTGCCGCCCGCGACGGAGGGCCGGTGACGGTAGACACCCAAAGCGTTTTGGCCCACTACCTGTCCTCTCAAGGCAGTGGAGAGCTGACCGGCGATTTTGTGACTATTGGCCGACTGACCGGCATTAACGTTACCGGCGATAGCCCCAGTGCGGCTCTGACCAAACCGTTGGTCGATAAAATCGGTGACCGCTACGATATCTTTGCCCAAACCGCACCGAAGCTTGGCGGCCGGCATCTGGGCCTGTCTACTGTCGGAGCTCAAGCCTGGGAGTTCGGGCTGCCAAAAGTTCCGATGATGATAGAATTTTTTGAAGCCGATGAAGAATTCGGGGCCGACATCAGGCTCCTTTTCGATTCTTCGGCCAATCGGTTCGTCAGTTACGAGTGCCTTGAGCTGATGACCATGTGTCTGGTGGTGGATTTGTTGCTAGCGGCCGGCCTGATCAGCGATCCTGAAGATTGTGCCAACAGCTTTTTATGAATTTCTTCCAACCGGCCGGACTGATAAGGAAAACATTTATATGAGTCAAACCCCTCATTCGGGGGCGCAATGGTCGGTCAAGCTCCAAGGCGATCGACTGTTGCGCCCCCGGTTTGTCCTGGCCTCCGGCTCTCCTAGGCGAAGTGAGCTTTTAACTTCGGTTGGCTTAGAGTTTTTGGTGCGGCCGGCTGATATTTGTGAGGATTTTTGGCCTTCGGAAAAGCCTGAAGAAGCGGTGGTGCGGTTGGCCCGGACTAAGGCCCGCTCGGTCCGTGAATTATCTGGGGCCGGGGATTTTGACGTAAATTTGGCGGTCTTGTCAGCAGATACGGTCGTGGTTTTAGATGAGGAGATTTTCGGAAAACCTTCCGGACTGGAGCACGGCCGTCAAATGCTTACTAAGCTGTCGGCCCGGACTCACCGGGTGATGACCGGATGGTGTTTACTGGGGCCTGAGCGGGAAATTTTTGATTCCGAGGTCTCCGAAATCAAGTTTAGGGACTTATCAGCCAAAGAAATAGATCTGTATCTGGCCTGCGGAGAGTACGCTGACAAGGCTGGGGCTTACGCCATTCAAGGGCGGGGCGGGTATCTGATTGAAAAAGTAAGCGGGTCTTATACCAACATCGTTGGCCTGCCCTTGGCCGAGGTGGTCAAAGCTTTGACCGACATGTTAGGGGCGGCCGGGCTGGGCCTTGATTAGGACTCTTGATTAGACTTAAACTTATTAAAAGGCCGGCTCATTTAAATTGCCCGGCCTTGATTGTCCGGCTCAAACATCGTCGGCCGGCAGGTTAAAAAAACGTCTGGCGTTTTGTCCGGTTATGGCCGCCGCTTCCTCTGGGCTGACCTGCCAGAGCCCGGCTATGGTTTGGAGGTGGTGGACCAGGTAGGCCGGCTCGTTGCGGCGGCCCCGAAAAGGCTGGGGGGCCAGGTAAGGGGCGTCGGTTTCAATCATGAGCCGATTGCGGGGCAGAGCCAGGAAGGCTTGCCTAAGCTCCAATGCCTTAGGGAAGGTTATCACCCCGGCAAAAGAAAAGTGGCAGTCCAGGTCCAGTCCCGCCCGGGCTTCGGCGGTGGAACCGGAAAAGCAGTGCAGCAAAACACCGGTTAGATTTTTTCTTTCCGGTTCCATAATTTTAAAAAAATCCGGCCAAGCCTCCCGGCAGTGGATGATGACCGGTTTTTTGGCTTCCGAGGCGGCTTTCAAAAGACGCTTAAATACTGTTTTCTGCGTTGGGGCGTCCTCGGGCCGATAGTGGTAATCCAGCCCAATTTCCCCCAAGGCCACTGTTTCTGGAAGAGCGGCCAAGGCGGTCAGGCTCTCGGCATCGGCTGGGGTCATTTTGCCGGCTTCATGGGGATGCCAGCCCACGGCGGGCCTGACGGCCGGGCTGCAGCTATCCTTGGCCGATTTCAGAACCAGGCGGCTGGTTTCTAAATCTAGGCCAACGTTAACGATTTGCTTTACTCCAGCGGCCCGGGCTCGCTCAAGAACGCCTTGGGCGTCGGCGGCCATTTCCTCTAGGAAGAGGTGGCAGTGGCTGTCAATTATATCCATGATTCTGGGGATTTTTCTGTTACAACTGGGGATTGGTCAGATATTGGGGGGCAGAGCCTTCAGGGCTTCCAAGACTGACTCTAAGACCTGTTTCGGGGGACGGGTGCCGTCGAGCCGGATCAAACCCGGGTAGTCAAGGCGATCATAGATGGCTTTGACCTTTTCCAGATATAAAGAATTTTCAAAGGTGGTTTGGAGTTCCCCGCGCTGTTTGACCCGGGCCAAGCCTTCTTCCACGCTTATTTCCAGAAGAAAAGTCAGATTCGGCCAAGGGAAACCCTCGTTGATTTTAAAGATCTCTTCTGGAGTCACATCCTCCAAGGCGCCCTGGTAGGCGACGTTACTGAGGATATAGCGATCGATTATCACCGTCTGACCATTGGATAGGGCCGGCCGGATGTTTTCATTGACGTCCTGGGACCGGTCAAGGACAAAAAGTTTCAGCTCTTTGGACGGGTCGCGGCGGGCTTTGGTCATCTCCCGGATCAGCCGACCGTAGGGGCCGGCTGTTGGTTCCTTCAAAAGGAGCGGTTTTTGCCCTCGGATGGACCCGAGCTCTTGAAACAGGAGTTGAGCCTGGGTGCTTTTTCCAGAACCATCAAGCCCCTCAAAAGCAATAAAACGACCCCGAGTGAAAGTGGGACTGTCAAAGGGCATGGCCTGGAAACCTTTCAACTAAAACCAAAAATCAATTGCTGTTCGCATCTGGGAGACGGTTGAAATTTTTTTCCATTTCCACACTTTTTGATGGGTCGTTATTGTCTTGGACGCTGACTCTCATAACGTAGGAACCGCTGGGCATACCCCACAAGGTCAGGGTCGTAAAAAGCATGCTCTGGACGTTAAAGGTGCGGAAACCTGATTTCTCCCAGATGGTCGGGTTTTTTTCCACCCCGACAATGTTGCCGTTAATGTCTAAAATGGTGGTCGTGACGGTCAGAGAGTAGCCATAAGACCCATTGGCGGATTTGACCTGGGTGAATCCGAAGGGCTCAAAATAGAGAATAATGGGCTCACCATCTCTAAAGTCTTCACCAACTCTTGGGGTATAGATGCCAAAACTCTCTGGGGGCTCGGAGACCAGGGCCACGTTGCGGACCCCTAAGGGGGTGCTATTCCAGAGCAGTTCCTGGGCCCGCCAGATAGACTCCATAGCCTGGATGTTATCACCCACCGAGTGAAAACTTTTGGCTTCATCAAGACTGGCGGCGACTTCGGGAATGGATAAAAGCTGAGCCCTGAGAGGACTGGCTGATAAAACGAGGAGTAACAGGGCAGTCAACGAAATCTTAGACATGTATTTCCTCATAAGTTAGAAAACTGATTCGACAGTGAAATTTAGTGGACCAGCGTCCTAAAAGGGGAGCGAGCCCCGCCAAAGGTTAATAACCGGAAGAATTCGGATTGGTTTGGTCTGGGAGGGTCAAATCAGTGGCCCCGGCAGGCTCAGACGATTCGGAAGATTGGACTTGGTCACCGGTTGGGAGTCCCTCTAACGGAACCAGAGTCAACGGCGATGGAACGGACCCTTGGGACTGGGTCTGATCACCTGGAGCCCCCTCTTCGGGCTGGGCTGCAAGTTCGGCTTGGTCACCTGGAGCCCCCTCTTCAGGCTGGGCTGCAAGTTCGGCCTGGTCACCTGGAGTCTTCTCTTCGGGCTGGGCTGAAAGTTCTTCACCTGAAGCCTCCTGAGACGGCTGAGCTGAAGGGTCCACTGCCTCTTGCGACTCTTGACTGGCGGCCGGTGGTATTGGCGGCGGGAGCGGAGCATCGTTAGCAGCCGGTTTTTCCCACTGTCCAGCATCAATATTGGCTTCGCCGGTGGCGATGTCGTAAACCCCGCTTATAACTGCCAGCTTGCCATCTCGGACGGCTCGGTTTATGACTGGGCTGATTAATGGCAGCTGCTCCCGAAAGACGATGGCCGAAAGCTTAACAGCAGTATCAAGGCGTCTGGGGCCTTCAAGATCTTTTACTGCAGCCGATATTGGACTGAGTTTACTTAAAAGTTCCCCCAGAGCCCCTGGTTCCTGAGCGCCCTCGACCGCCGCAGTAACCGCCCCGCAGCCGGTATGGCTCAATACCAAAACGACCGGAACTCCCAAATGGCTCACGGCGTATTCAATGGAACCCACCTGATCGACCCCAGGAACGCTGCCAGCCGCCCTAACGACAAACAAATCGCCTAAGCCCATGTCAAAAATTTGTTCAACCGGCACCCTGGAGTCAGAGCAGGCCAGGACGGCCGCCATAGGGGTTTGCCCACCGTGGGACAGTCGGGTGCGTACTTCATGGGTTTGGTTGGGATGGATGGGTTGGCCGGCGGCAAAACGAGCGTTGCCGTCCCGGAGGGCTTGAATGGTTGATTCGATACTGTTAGGATTGCCAGCTTTTTCATGGGCCCATAGGGCGCTGGTCGGGGAGACCAAGAGCAGGGCGGCAGTAAAAAACGTAACGGCAATAAAAAACATGAGATAGTTGGGTACTAAATCTTGGTTGAAAAGGAGGGAAGATTGGAATAAAAGGTTTTTCATTGATACTCCCCAAGGAACCCCTTGGCTTTAGCCAAAGGGAGAAAAAAAGATCAACAGATCTTTAGATTTGTATTTGCAACCAGCGTTGGGTGGTAATAATTAGCAATATTGGTGAATAAAAATATGGCGGCCCTGTTTGGTTGAAAATACCAGTGGCTCGGACAGCCACTCAACCGGGATGGTCCACCTTAATATTTTAATTCAGGCCCGCCGCCTTGACCGAATCAATGTAATTCAAACGGACCAAGGGAAGCAATAGATACAATGGGTACAAAGGGTACCTGAGACGAAAGAGATTAAAAATAAGACTTTTAATAAAAAACTGGTTTGCGCTGGCCGTACCTGTGCTGATGGGAAGAGCTCAAAATACGGGAAGCCATTTTTTGCGGCTTATCAATTTTACCCAAGCGGGGGCAGTAAAGTCAACCTGTTGCGTCATTTTGCCCGGCTAAAGAGTCAAAATTTGGATAATAAAACAACACTCGGCACTATTTCGTTTTTAAATCAGGCTGTCTAGAGCCGTGAGATTTTCTCCTTTGAGCGGCTCAGGCTCGCCGAACAATTTATCACTGCAATCCGAGATCGTCAAAAATAAGAATTATTTTCCAGCTCCCCTAAGAAACGCCCCTAAGACAATGGTCAAATTTATTTGTCCGGATTTAAGTAATTAAGAAGTCCTTTCGGTTCCTTAGATCAAACCTCAGACAGCAATTAAAATTTAAGGCCGGATGCTTAGGCCTAAGACCAGCCTTTTAATCTTTCAAACCCTATCTCCGCCTGCCTTTGAGCATATTCAGACTGGATTCGGACTAGAAAAAACTTCGCTTTCGGTCGTTGGCCGCTCTCAAAAACGCGAAAAGTAAAAAAAATGAGCCTTTGAAAAAAAATTTTCTTTGGTATCAGCTTCAAATTGTTGGGTAAAAAAAGTATACCCCCCTGAAAACATACTTTTTGAGCGCTCCGGCTCGTTTTTGGTCTAGATCAGCCAGTCGTCAATATTTCATTATAAGCCAGCCTGGGCGCCCAAATTTTCGGTCAGCGACCAAGACCTCTTTGGGGACTCCATTTATGGCCTCCATGGCTTGGGTTAGCCTTTGACGGCCCTTAAAAAAACTCCATCGAGAGAAAAAACGGCCTAAAGCGGCCGCAGTCAAGATACAAAACGGCTGGGCGCTAATTACTGTCGCCAAATGACGAGCGCCAAATGGCGCTCCCCAAACAGTATTGGCTAATGGCTGCCTCGCATCAGCGGGCCGTTATTTGGCTTCACCTCATCAAGAAAGGATTAATTATGGTGGAATTACTTACACCTGTGACCTTGGACCACGGCAACGCCGACTTAAAGGTCGTAAAACTCGATGATTGTCGGGCGGTTACTGCTTTTGTGGACCACGTCTACAGCCCTAAAAGCCCCACCAACAGTGGCCAATGGTTTCCCGAATTAAACTGTGTCTTGAAGGACTCCGGGGAGGAGTCAATAAAGGCTTTGGAAGCGTTTATTGATGGTCTCGGAAAGCACCAAGACCTGTCAACTCTTCCCGGCAGTCCCAATGCCATCCCTTTAGGCCTTGGCCTGACTTGGGAGACCGATGGGAATTGCTTTGATGGTCCTAATGGAGCTCAAAAAATTGAAATGGCCAGCTTGGAGAAATGGTGCGACCGGAGCTTCCAGTGGGCCAAGGCGGCCTTTGGTTCGGGACTAATCTCAGTTGTACTCCACGGAGGCGAACAAAGCCCCCATATCCACCTGTTGGTTGAAGGGCAGTGTCTCGCAGCGCTTTCAGAAATATTGAAGGTCATGGCCCCCCATGAGCGGTCAAACTTGGGCAGCACTATTTCCCTGCCCGGCCACATCACCTGGCTCCAAGGCAACCAAGATGGCAGACCCCAAGATGGATACTGTCAACCGGGGGCTGAGTCAGATAACAATCTCTCATGGTTTCCGGTAGGGTCTGTTTTAAGCCGAGACTCTAATGACCAGCCCCAAGTTAAGGCCGCCGCAAACGGGCTGGAAACGGATTTGGTTAGCAGAATTGATAACACCATAGTGCCTATGGAGGCGCAAGTTTACCAAATCCAGAACCATTTTAATACCCTGGCCAACAGGCGGGCCAACCTCAAGAAACAGAAATTGGCCTTATTTAGGTGCGGCCAGAAAATTAACCAGTCCTGGTGGAATTTGTATCACCAGGGCCGCTCTTTGGAGGCAGGGGCCTCGGAATTAAATATGGTCCTGCCCAGTGTCCGGGAAATTTTTGATCTTGATTTGACCGCCCTGCCGGAGGCTCAAGATTGCGGGTTAGCTTCGCTCTTAGATTTTGGCAGCCGCCAAACCAGCTTTCAGGATGAGAAGGCCAGCTATCAAAAGGCGGCCGCCGAGTCGGCCCCTGATGTTAACCGGCCCGATCCGCTCGGGGTGTTTTCGGAGCAAACCGGGGTCCCCCCATCAATGGTTGAGCCTTTGATGGCTCGGGGCCAAATTTTCCGAGACCGGTGCGACGGCCTGCTCTTTCCGGTTAAAGAGGGACTCTTTTTCTGGGATCCGCTCACCGGAATTCAAGGGGACATGGGTTTGTCGAGCTGGGAGCTTGAATCCGGCGAGAGCGGCCCCTTGGGACCGAAAAAAAGATCTAAACCCATTTGTCTGGCCACCAGCCATCCGGTTCAGGCTCTGATCCTCAAAAATATATTTGCTGGGGCTAGAGTAGTTGCGGTCCCTAACAATAGCTCCATCAACTTAAAACCCATTTTTAAAGGCTGCCGGGTGATTTTGGTTGACCAGATCGGAAAAGATGAAGACCAACGCCGCTGGGTGGACATTGGCGGGCCCATTTTAAGACTCCAGCCCTTACTCGGGCTAAATGAGTTTGCCCATTTTCTCCAAACCTGGCGGAAAGTGGCTGGCCCGGATCTTAACGAGCTCAGAAGCCCAGATGAAATGCGGTGTCTCGGTCCAGCTACTGCTACCGGATTAGACTTAAGCGGCCAAAACGAGCCCAACCAGTTAAGCCAGCCAGATCGGACGGGCCAGTCTTTAGAAGACGTTTGGCCGGTCGGCTCGGGGTTTAGCTCAAATGAGGGAGCGAAGCAAGGAAGTAAAAAAATCTCTCTGGAAACTGAAGTCAGAGATTGGTATAGAGCCGAGCAAATCGAAATGAGAAGCCGAATCTTTTTTAGGGCTTGGACCGGGATTGAACTGACTAAAATGGACCTGGAAGAATTGTGGAAAAATTTAGCTAAAAAAGTTGGGAGCCAAAGCCGCCGCCCGGTCCGTAAGGCCAAAAGACAGGCCGAAATCGTCAAATTCGGATCTTCAGAAAGCCAGACTGAGGATTTACCGAGCAGTCAGCCGGCACCCCTGGACCAAGAGGAGGAAAGCTTCAGCAATCTGGCTGCCGGCACCGGGCTTTGGGACTACTTCCCAGGTCAATCGCGGACAATTCTTGAGCCAGAAGACGAAAACCTTTTTAAGCCAGTCCAGGAGGAAACTGGAGGGTCCGAAAGCATCAGCGAGGTTGCTGAAAACCAAGAAACGCCGGATGATTGTCAGAGCGATTCGCCGGAGGCCAGTTACCAAGAGGTCCAAAGACCACCGGAGCTGACTTGTTTTCAGGGCCAGCCACCAGAAACCCTGGACCCAGAAGGCGAGAGCTTGGTCGAAATTACCAATGAGGAGGCGGGATTATTTGAAAGCTGCTGTCAGCTTCAAGGGGCCCCAGGCCAGCCGGAAGAGTTATGGGACCCAGAGGATGAGAATTTAGACGAACTGGCGGCAAGGTGGCCTTGGCGGACAAAAATCGGCAACCGCAGCAGTCGGTCTGGTTGAGCTGAAAGGGGTCGGTGCAAAAGGCCCCCAAATAGAACCTTTTAAGTCACAATTAAAGCCTATAAGTGAGGCTATCGGATCACCAGGCCGGTCTGGGCTTTGGGAGGAGCCAAAATAAGAGGCCTTAAAAACCTGGCCCAGACAGAGGTTACTCTTTAGGATATCCGGCCTTCAGTGGCCCGGAAGGATTTTTCGTAATTGATAAACCGGCTCATAATAAGTGAGCCCAAAGCAAAACCGGCTCCCATAAAGAAGGGGATTCGGCGGTCGATCATCCACAGCAGCCCGCCGATAAAAGGCACGATGACGGCCACAATGTGGTTGACGGTTACCCCTACGGCCATGCTGGGGGCAATGTCCTTGGGATCAGCCATTTTTTGGAAGTAGGTACGGACCGAAACGGTAAAGCAAAACGAGATTTGGTCGATGACGTATAAAACAGCGGCTAAAGCTGCGCTGTTGCAAACAGTATAAGCCAGGCACATGACGATGACGGCGATGTACTTGTAGAAGAGGAGTTTTTTCTCGCCTATGGCATTGATGGCCAAGCCGATATATGGGTTAAGAATCCAGTTAATAAGATTGTTGACCAATAAAAGGAGGCTCATTTGGAAAAGTGAGAATTTAAAATGCTGCACCAGGAGAAATATGGCGAAAACGTTAAAGATCTGCCGGCGGGCTCCAGAAAGGGTGCTAAGGACGTAGAAGAGCCAGTAGCGCTTTTTGAGGATCAAGCCTCGCCTTTGGAGCGGCAGACCGGTTCGGTCAGGGGGATGAAAAAAAGACCATATTCCAGCAGCCACGGCCACTAAGCCAGCCAGTCCAAAAAGTATTCGGTAGTCAAAGCGGCCGGCCAAGGCAACTATAATCAGACCCATGGCAAAACTGCCCTTGGCCGTAACTGCTCTGAGGCGACTGATGACCAAAGGGGCTTCAGTTTTGTCAAAATACTGCAGGGTCAAGCTTTGGTTGACGGCCTCAAAATAGTGAAAGCCAAACGAAAGGGTCAGGGTCCAGATAATTTGTCCCCACAAGGTTGGGAACCAGCCAGTGGCCATGACCCCGATACCGCAGACCAGTATGGCCAGGGAACATAGAGCGTTTTCGCTCAAAAAAAGGAGAAATATGATCACCCCAGCCGACAGTAACCCTGGCAGTTCGCGGATGGATTGGACTATGCCGTTTTGCTGGCCGTTTAAATGAGCGACTTCAACGGCAAAGTTAGTGTAAAGAGCGTTCCAGCCTAAAAAAGCGGCGGCTTGGGCAAAGGTTAGCACCATGAGGAAGACGTAGATGGGTCGTTGTCTCAGGTCCGAAAATGATGTTGACAAGGTATCAAGCTCCGTAAATTGGGGCCAAAGTGTCGGAGGCGGCAGGCCAAAAAAGAAAGAGTTCAGAGGAAATGAGAAAATAAATCACTAAAAACTATAAATAATAGTCTAAAATTGACTAATCAGAGATTTAGCATCTTTTTGGATAAAGCCAGAGCCTCAGGTGAGGGCTCGGCGCCGCCGAGCATTCTGGCCAGTTCCATGGTGCGCGACGATTGGTCAAGTTCCTGGATTGAGGTCTGAGTTCGGTCTCCGGTTTCATCAGAGCTTTTAAAGACCTGAAAGTGCTTGCCGGAAATGGAGGCCATCTGGGGCAGATGAGTTATGATCAATATCTGTTGCCGGGTGGAGAGCTCGGCCATCTTGGCGGCCACTGCTTCGGCGGTGGCTCCGGAAAGGCCGCTGTCTATTTCATCAAAGACCAGGCTCTGGTCGCTGGCTGGCTCCTGGGCAATTTTAAGAGCCATCATCACCCTGGAGAGTTCTCCGCCAGAGGCGATCTTGGAAATCGGCTTAAGACCCTCCCCGGGGTTAGGACAAAACAGAAAGGTGACATTGTCGGCCCCTTTGGGGCCGGCGGCCAAGCCAACGGGGCGATCGGCCTCGACCGGACTGACTTCAATGCTCATGGTCAATTTGGGAAAGCCCAGGACCCTGAGGGTGGCAGTCAGGTTTTTGACCAGTGATTTGGCCGTTTGATCTCTGCTCTGCCGTAAAGCCAAAGCGGCCAGAGCCGACTTTTCGGCAGCTGCTTGCAGCTCTTTTTCGGCCTGGCTGAGTTCCAGGGCCGCACTGTCAAGTCCGGTGAGGGTTTCTTCGAGCCAGGAGGCTTTTTCAATGACTTCTTCGAGGGACGGACCGTATTTTCTTTTGAGCTTTATGATATCGCTTAACCGGTCGTCGAGTTCTTCTGGGCTTTCTGGAGCCTTGGGCAGATCTCGCCCGATTTTGTTGAGGCCCACATTGAGATCGCCCAGCAGGGCTGAACATTCCAGGGCTGCTTCGCCCAGGGGGGTAAAGCGCTCGTCGGTTAAGGCGGCTTTTTCCAGCAGCCGGGCCAGGCGGTCGATATTTTCGATCAGGCCCTCGCCGTTACGCCCGGTCAACAAACTGTTAGCCCCCTCTAAGGTTTTGCTAAGTTTTCCGGCTGATTTGAGGGCGATTTTGAGATCGGCCAACTGCAGATCTTCTCCGGGCTGGGGGTGAATTTTGGTGATTTCGTTGAGCTGATACTCGTAAAGTTCGCGTCGTTCTTGGCCGTCTTTAAGACGGTCGATGATGGCGTCCTTTTTGGCGGCGGCTTCAGCTCGGGCTTTGTGGGCCGCCGCCATGTCCGTCAGAAGATTGGCGTATCCTCCGTAAGCATCTAAAAAGTCCAGCTGCCGGGCTTCTCGGACTAGACTCTGCTGATCGTGCTGACCGCTGACCGCCAGTAGTTCCTCGCCCAAAGCGGCCAGCTGGCCGACAGTGGCCAAGTGGCCGTTGATGCGGATTTTCGACCGCCCAGCCTGATTGATGGTCCGTTGAACAATCAGATCCTCAGAGGGTTGGAGGCCCAGTTCCCCAAAGAGATGGGAGAGGGCCTCGGGCCTCTCCAGCTCAAAGAGGGCTTCGACCCGGGCTTCATCTTCTCCGGCCCGAATCAGGCCAGCCGAGCTTTTAGCGCCCCGCAGAAGGCCCAGGGCTCCGGCCAGAATGCTCTTGCCCGCTCCTGTTTCACCGGTCAAGATGTTGGCTCCTGGACCAAAGGAAAGCGTCAGTTCCCGTATCAAGGCCAAGTTAGAGACTTTCAATTCGACCAGCATGTCGGCCCGCCTGAAGGTGGTTGGGGTAGGGGATCGCAGCGCTCAGTCGGACGCCGTGACCCTCAGAACTTCCTGAATGGTGGTTTTACCCGCCAGCATCAGATCGAGAGCGTTCTCGCGCAAGGTGGTCATGCCTTCGTTTCTGGCCATCTCCTTGATTTGCAAAGAGTTTTGGACCCCGCTTAAAACAAGAGTTTTCATACTATCGGAAAAGGGCATAACTTCGACTGTGGCCAGACGTCCCAGATAACCAGTGTTGCGGCATTCATCGCAGCCGCGGCCCTGTTTGAGGTGCAGGTCCCCTTGGGTGATAAAGCCAAGGTCCAGAGCCATTTTTTCGGTGAGGATAAAAGTATCCGAGCAATACGGGCAGATGCGTCGGACCAGGCGCTGGGCCATGATTCCCACCACGGTGGAGGTAACCAAAAAAGGTTCCAAACCCAGTTCCACCAACCTGGTGATGGCCGAGGGGGAATCATTGGTGTGGAGGGTTGACAGGACCAAGTGGCCGGTCAGGGCGGCTTGGACGGCATTTTCGGCCGTCTCTTTGTCGCGCATCTCACCAACCATGATGATGTCGGGGTCTTGGCGCAGTATGGTCCTGATGATGCTGCCAAAGGTAATTCCGGCCTTGGGTTGGACAGCGATCTGGTTGAACTGCTCGTGAATCATTTCGATGGGATCCTCAATGGTCGTGACGTTGACCTCGGGGGTGGCCAATTGCCTGAGAGTAGAGTAAAGGGTGGTGGTTTTACCGCTGCCGGTTGGGCCGGAGACCAAGATGATCCCGTGGGGATGGGAGGAAAATTCCTGCCACTTTTCATAATCAAGCTGGTTGTAAAACATGCTCTTAAGATCTAAAAACAGGGCCTCAGGATCAAGAATTCTCATGACCACTTTTTCCCCGAAGGCCACCGGGACGGTTGAGACACGTACCTCGGCTTCGCTGTCGTGATGGGCGATTTTGATACGTCCGTCCTGAGGGCGTCTCCTTTCGGCGATGTCAAGCCGGGAGATGGTCTTAATGCGGGAGACAATGGCCGAATGGATGACTCCAGGCAGGCGGTACATGTCGTGGAGGATACCGTCAAAACGCATACGGACCAAAAGCTGGTCCCTTTTGGGTTCTAAGTGGATGTCGGAGGCGTGGCCCTCGAAAGCTTCGGCAAAGAGCAGATCGATGAGGTTTTTGATGTGCTGGTCGTCGTCAGAGATCTCGTTGGAGGTTTTAAGTTTAACGTATTGCTCAAGGTTACTGACATCAACCCCAGAGATAGAGCCCCCTTCGTACAGGCCAGTCGCTCCTTTGACTGAGCTGTTGAAGGCGTAGATGTCCCCGATCAGTTTTTTGATGTTGCTTTGGCTTAAGATGATGGGCTGGATGTTGTTGTTGGCTACCCGCCTGACATCGTCTAAAACAGTCTGGCAGAACGGATGGCGCACGGCCACGGCCAAAGAGTTGCCTTCGAGGCCTAAGGGGAGGACCAGGTGCCGGGTGGCAAAGGAGCGGGGCAGCAAACGGGTGATGTATTCAAGATCGAGCTCGCGCTGTTCGACTCTTCGGTACGGCAGTTGACTGTCTTTGGCCATCAGGCGGGCTAGAACGTCGTCATCGACCAAGCGGCCTTCGGCCTGTCCGATCAACGGAAGCTTAAGACTGGTGATGTAATTGATTGGATCTATGGGGGGCTGGGTATGCCCTCCGGCTTTGGTGCGGCTTCGGGATTTGGTCAGAGAATCTTGGAAGCCATTTTTGATGTTCTCCGACTGCTGCTGGCCGATGAGACCGGCGTGCAACAAAAGTCCCAGCAGGTATTCGAGAGTAAATTTTTTATTGATGACGGCTTTGGACATCTGGTTTTGGGCCCCGCAGGTATGGAAAAAGTCCAACTATTGATGATATCATAATCCGATCAATTAGGGCAAAGATAGCAGCCATTTTTTTCTCTGTCGACTGACCGCCTCGAGCTTTGCTCAAGGTTCTGACAGGGTCACTTGGGCCAATTACTAAAAAAGTCAGACAGACCGATACCCGGCCGCCTTGACAACCGCCAGCTTATAACCGCCGCCGCCTGAGAAGTCTTTTCGAATATAACTTACTTTAATATACCAGTCCCAGGCATATCGCCGCTTTCAGCGGTTATTTTTTAGGAAATCAAAATTAGGAGGTCACGTGAACGATAACCGCAATGAAATCAAAGCTATACTCAATACGGCCATAGAGGCCGCCCAGGTCGCAGCGTCCATCCTTGTTAAGGGTTTTGGCTCAAAGCTTAACATTACTCAAAAGGGGCTGGTCGATCCGGTTACCAACATTGATTTTAAGTCGGAAAAGGCTGTTCGGCGGGTAATTGCCGGCCGGTTTCCCGATCACTCCATTATGGCCGAGGAAGGAGATTTAAAGGAGGGCCCCGCCGGATACCGCTGGTATGTCGATCCGTTAGACGGAACCGTCAATTATATTCATCGGCATCCGTACTTTGCCGTATCTATTGCCTGCGCTCGGATTGCTCCGGGTCAGGTCTCAGAGATCTTGGCTGGGGTAGTCTTGGCTCCGGTCCTCGGAGAGATGTTTTGGGCTTCCAAGGGGGCGGGAGCATACGTGGTCAGAGTTTTAGCCGGGGGCAAGGGCCGTCAAAAATTGTCAGTGAGCCAAATTTCAACTCTTATGGAAGCCCAGGCCGCCGTTGGATACCCCTACGACTTTCATCAAAGGCCGCAGGAGATTTTAGAGCCCATCGACCAGCTCAGCCTAAAGTTGAGCGGGATCCGGCACAACGGGTCGGCCGCTTTGGATTTAGCTTTTGTCGCGGCTGGGCGCTCCGAGGCCTACTTTGAGCCGGGCTTAAAACCATGGGATGTGGCGGCGGGGATAATCCTGGTCACCGAGGCCGGCGGGACGGTCACCGACCGGTTCGGCCAGCCCTACCATCTGGAAAGCGGAAGCGATCTGCTGGCCGCTAATGGGATTTTAACTCCAGAGCTCGTTAGTATCATTGGTCAAAAACCCCAATAAAGAGGCGGCCTTGAACTAAAAAAACTGGAAAAACCTCGATTGAGCTGGCAATTAAAACCCCGGTTGGACCGGGGTTTTAATTGATTTGAAAATTTGGCAGAGAGATTTTAGGTTTAAAACATCCCCAGACCGGCTAACTCTTCACCAGCCAAAATCCGGTCGATGTCTAAAAGAATTTTGACTCCTTTACCGATTTTGGCCATGCCCAGTATATATTCGGTGTTGAGCCTGGAGCCAAAAGCTGGGGCTGCTTCAATTTCATCGGCCTTGATGTTGACGACTTCCGAAACGTAGTCGACCACAATGCCGATGTGAATAAATTTTTCCTGGTCCTGGCCCACCGAGACTACAATAATGCTGGTGCGCTCGTTGTACTCGGCTTCGCTCATGGAGAATTTGAGCCTCAGATCGACCACCGGGATAACTTTGCCCCGGAGATTGATGACCCCCTTAACGAAGCTAGGAGTCTGGGGTACGGTCCGGATGGGCATCATCCCAATTATTTCCCGGACTTTGAGAATACCAATTCCGTACTCCTCGTTGGCCAGAGAGAATGTTAAAAATTTGCCTTCTTGTCCGGCTGCCCTTCCTTTGTTGGGTTCAGGCAGGCTTTTGGCGATGGGAGAGTTACTCATGGGTTATCTCCGGGCAATAAATAAACCGGTGGTGGAAAAACCGCAACCGTATGCGGTTTAGGGCAACGGGTGGCCATAACCCCCGCACTTGATCTCGGGGTGAGTCCCGCCGATGAAAAATGGACACTCTCCGGAGGACCGTAAGGCAACCCGATTCGGACATCAACCGGAACTATAAATTATTTTAACCTGTTTGTTCTCCAAAGTCCAGAGCCTAGTAAAATGATTGTTTTGTTATTTAAAGGGTGTTGTATAGGATGTAATTAGAATTTTTTTAGTTTTTAATGGCGGGGGAAGCTTAAAAAAGGATATAAGTTAGTGGTGCTTGGCCAAGGGAGGGCTGCTTTTTTTGCTGTTTTTTTTAGCCTTCGATTGTCATAAGCCGACCACGGCTCAAGACGCAGTGGTCGGCGAGGCTAAAATCCTATGATAACAGGTGGTTTAGGCCGGGGAGGCCTCAGAGAGTCGGTCCGCCGACGGGACGGTCGCAGGCACAAAGAAAGCCTGATTGGAGGGCGTCAAGGACTCTGAGGGCCTCCTCGGGATTGCGCCCCACCGACAGAGTGTTGACGGTCACGTGTTTGATGATGTTGTCGGGATCGACGATGAAGGTGGCCCTCAGAGCCACTCCGGCAGCTTGGTCACGAATGCCCAGTTGGTCGACCAAAGAGCCTTTGGAGTCGGCAAAAGACCAGTGACCCAGGCGACTGAGGTCCTTGTGGTCCCGGCGCCAAGCCAGTTTGACAAATTCGTTATCCAACGACCCGCCCAGAAGAACGGCGTTGTGGGCTTCAAACTCTTTGACCAGTTTATTGTAGCCGACGATTTCAGTCGGGCACACGAAGGTGAAGTCTTTGGGGTAAAAATAGATTACCTTCCACTGACCGGGGAAGGATTTTTCAGTGAGGGTTTCGAAAGCAGAGAGTTCGTTTTCAGTAGGTTCGTTGAATCCGGGTTTAACCCCGACGATCTGAAAACTCTCAAGTTTATCGCCTACGCCTTTCATAATAATGCTCCTTATTTTTAGATTGCCCGATGAAAAGTTTTTGGCATCGGGCAGGTTTAACCTGGCAGTTGTCTCGGTCAGAATTTGACGGTCAAATTCCGCCCAAGAGGGAATTCGGCGTTCGCCGGAATTGGCGCTGCTGGTATAGTGCCGTCAGCACCGGGAAGGACTAATGATTAGGTTTGTGGGCCCAGACCAGCATGACAGCTCCGAAGGTGAAAGTCCGAAAACCTGGGTCTGTAAATCCGGCCTGGACCAATTCGTCGGTCAACCGTCCCGGGTCGGGAAAGAGAATGACCGAGCGGGCCAAGTAGCGGTAAGCTGTCTGCTGTGCCCCGAGTATACAGGTGGCCAGAAAGGGGACTACCTTCAAAAGGTAGGTTCGGTGAAACCGGGCCCACCAAGTCCTGGGATCGTGCCAGAACTCCAAAATCAAAAAGCGGCCGCCGGGTTTGAGGGCTTCATAAGCCTTATGGTAAAGATGCGATCGCTCCAAGATGTTCCTTAAGCCGAAAGAAATTGAGATTGAGTCAAAGCGATCTTGGCCCAGAGGGGCGCTGAGGGCATCCCCGAGCACCATGACCGGCTCTGGGGACGGCTCAGTTTGGATTTGGCTGGAATTCTTAAGTCTCGCTGTAGCAGCCTCCAACATGGGGGCCGAAAAATCCAGGCCGACCAGATGGGCCTTGGGCCAGTATTTTCGGGCTGACACCAGTTGACAGCCGGTCCCGGTGGCCAAATCTAAAAATTCCCCCGGCTGGTCGATGACCTTAAATCGTCTGGAAAGGGCATGGCGCCAGAAAAAATCACGACCCAGGCTTAGAATGCGGTTTATCCGATCGTAATGGGGACAGATTATTCCGAACATGGTTTTGATGGTTTCTGGAAAAGAGTTGGCCTGGGTTTCCATTGGGGGTACTTTCCGAACGACGGTGAGGTCAGCCGGGGCTGGGAGAAAGATTCCAAAAAAAGCCTTAACAGTCCAAAATGTCACGCGAGGAGTCCAAGTCAGCTCTGACCAAGTCGGCTCCGGCCCGATAAAGCTCTTCGGCGCTGGCGCCGCCCTGGAGGAGACCTAAGGCCTTGACGCCGGCGCTCCGAGCACTTTTCATGTCGGAGAGCGAATCACCGATAAATAGCGATTTGGATGGTTCTACCCGCAATTGTCTGATGACAGTCAGAATAATGTCTGGTTCGGGCTTGGGCCTCGGGACGTCGCTGGCCCCGACGGCCGTATCAAAATACTGGGCGATCTTTAAGCTCACCAGATCGTTCCAGGGGTTGATGCGGTTGGTAGCCAACCCCAAAAGGTAGCCTTTGCGTTTAGCTGAGGTCAGGATGTCAATGGAGGCTGGGAAGAATTTGGTTAAGGCAAACACGTTGGGGATGACCTGATGGGTAAAAAAATGCTCCCAGGCTGGCTCAAAGCGGCCCCAAAGCGATATCCAAAACTGGTTGGTGGGCAGGCTGATGGATTTAAGGACATCCTCTTCAGTACGGTGCTCAAGGCCAAAGTGGTCAGCCAAAAGGTTGGCCCCGGTAGCGCAGGCGGCTAAAGAATCAATCAGAGTCATATCCAAATCAAATATTAGTGTGCTTGGCATTTTGGGAACTTTACGACTTCGATATTAATGGAGGGACTTTAGGGGGTAGACGGAGCGTTGAGTGGCAACCTTGGCGCCAAACCCTTTATGTAAGAAAAAAATAGCATAGATCAAAGTCTCTTTCAAGTTTTAACAGAGCTCGCACCATGATGGTTTTTTAGCAAGGTATTTGAAGTATTTAAGTCAAAAAATAGAAGGGTCCGGTATCAAGTAACTATTGCCCCTGGCCGATGTTGGTTGGCCGGCTAAGCTGATGAAGTCAAAAATATTATTACCCATCAACACAACAGCTTTTGTTGGGCCGAGAGGGGGATGAGGCTTGAGCTGTCCGTTTGGGCCGCTAGGGCAGCCCTTACGAACTTGGGGTGATTTTTTAGGAGGTTTAAAACTGGCGGCTATAGACTCGGTCTAAGCTGGGAACCACTGGAGGTAAAGACAGATGCGGTAAAGCGCAAAGAAAGGTTTGTCAGCGGAAAGGATTGCTGTGCCGGCAAGGTAAAGGGAGTAAAATTATTTAAAGACTTATTTTTTTTGGCCCAGCTGGCCTGAGGGCAAGGCTGACAATCAAGGAAAGTTGATCCGGCCAAGTCATATAGTGCCGAGTGTTTTCCGCCATTAGTCTGAGAAGGCTACCTGGCTTATGGTACCTAATGTCAATGGCCGGTGGTTCGGCCGTACGGCCTCGGAGGAATTTCTGAAAACTGATCGGGAGTCGGTATCAGTGAGGTCGAAGCTGTTGACAGAGACAGCTCATTTTTTTCTTCGGAACCATAGCTGCTCTCGGCTTGCCTAGTGCGGTAGTCGAGCAAATATTTTGTAAAAATGCGGCCGAGCATTTCTTTCGGAATGATTTGGTTTTTGTTATCGTCGTCACCAAGAGAAGCCAAAACCTCTTTACTGGGCCCGAGTGTAAAGGACATGTTGGCCAAGGTCCAGGGTTTGATGGGGGCGTAAACAGTCCAAATATTATTAAGAAAGTCAATAGTTTGTTTGTCGTCGTTGTCTATAGTCGGGGTTATAGTTTCTGATTTGTTATTTTCGGCAGTTGTTTGTTTGATTAACGTATTAATTTCTTCTTCGCGGTAATGTTTTAGTAAATTATAAATTTCAACAATTACAGGCCCATAGCTCCAAATTAAAATTTCTTCGTTAAAAAGAGGCGTTTTATGGTCTGCTAGATGGATAGCCTGAGAAAAATAAAGTAATTTTTGAACTTTTAATGGAGTTAAATTACCATTATGTGTTCTATTTCTTTCAATGAACCAGTTAGTAACAGCAATAGCCGCGTAAGGAATGGGCATAACTATGTATCCTTCTTGTTGGCTTATCGATTAGCTAATAAGTTTAGAGTTTTGCAGCCTGTCATAATTTTTTTTATTTTAAAAAATTGATTGCCAAAGTTATATTTGTTTTTATTGAGTATACTTGCTGATACTTACACTCGATGGCTGAAAAAACCATCGAAAGATGTCTTGTATCTTACTTATATTTTAAAAATCTGTCAATAAAAATTTTTATATTTTCGGGAACCTAGCTTTTACACGTGATTTATTGTTGCGTTACAAATAACTAATAAATTTTTTTTAGGCTTGGATTTTAAGTCAGATTTTGAGGCACATTAAGGTCTTCTAGCCAGGAAGATAGTTTTGAGAGGCACCGTAAATATTAGGCAAGCCGAAATAAATTGTTGTTAAACAGAATTTTGGAAAATATTTTTCTGACAAAACCATTTTAATTATGGCACTGGCAATGGATTGACAAAAAAGATTAAATTTATAAGTTAAAGTTTGAAGATGGCGAGGAGAGCTAAAGGGAAAAAGTGCCAGCTCAGAGAGAGAGAGAGAGAGAGAGAGAGAGAGAGAGAGAGAGAGAGAGAGAGAGAGAGAGAGAGAGAGAGAGAGAGAGAGAGAGAGAGAGATAGTGAGAGAGAGAGAGAGATAGAGTTATCGGGCCCGATATGATTGTGTGGTGTG